>CAQZPH010000006.1 GCA_948933715.1 uncultured Eubacteriales bacterium
CATTTACCCTCCGTTGGAATGGGAGCCGGACCATGGTTTGGGCCTTGTTTTATGTAACACATGTTTTCTATCTCTGGTGAGTAGTTCATACTAGAACCCCTTTCATTAAAGTGTAAGATATTTGTCGATTTTAGTATAATTCTTTTTATCAATTAGTGCAATATATAGCTAAAACAAAATAAATACTTAAACGCTGCTTAAATTGAATAATAGTCTATGATTTTGCATATTGTTTTTAAGAAGAATAAAATAATCTTTTTATATTGACTAAACTCAAAAAAAAGCAGATAATTTATATTGATATATATGGCAGCCACATGCTAAAAAATTCGTTTTTATATCGTAGTAATATAAAATTATTTAAACTTAGGATTATGGCAATAATATTGTTTGCAATAAAAGTAAAGGAGAAAGAATATGAAAATTATAGAGATAATAAAATCAATAGTTATAGGAATAGTACAAGGTATAACAGAATGGCTACCCATTAGTAGCACAGGGCATATGATACTGCTTGATGAGTTTATAAAACTAAATGTAACTAAGTCATTTTTAGATATGTTTTTAGTTGTGATTCAACTAGGTTCAATTTTAGCTGTTATATATTTATATTTTAATAAGCTAAATCCATTCTCGAGTAAAAAAAGTGAAATTCAAAAAAAAGAAACCATATCGTTATGGTTAAAAGTAATAGTAGGCTGTATACCGGCGGCAATAATAGGTTTTTTATTTGATGATTTTATTCATGAAAAATTATATAATCCCATCACTGTTGCATCTATGCTAATTATATATGGGATCTTATTTATAATCGTGGAGAAAACAAAAAAGGATTATTCCATAAAAACATTAAATGAATTAGATTATAAAACATCTTTGTTAATAGGGCTATTTCAGGCATTGTCATTGATTCCAGGAACTTCGCGTTCTGGAGCAACAATAGTAGGAGCGAGCATTTTAGGTGCAGCTAGAGATGTATCTGCAGAGTACTCGTTTTTTTTAGCAATCCCCGTTATGTTTGGCGCTAGTGGATTTAAATTTTTAAAGTATATAAAAGCGGTGGGGCTAGATTTTTCAGGGATAGAACTTGGTATTTTAATTTCAGGAATGGTAGTAGCTTTTTTAGTGTCTATAATGACGATAAAGTTTTTAATGAACTATATAAAAAGCCATGACTTTAAAATATTCGGATATTATAGAATAGTGCTAGGATTAATTGTATTAATTTATTTTATGTTTTTTGATGTAAGGTAAATTCTTAATATATAGGATCCGGGGAATCTATATAACAGCCATAAATCGTTAAAATGTAGTATTTTTGACTATTTTTTACTTCATTAAAAGAAAATATTTGATCAAATATATGAATTTATAGTAGTTTTCTTGATTTTTAAGGGTATATATGATAAAATATATGGGAATTAAGATATGCGCCAGTAGCTCAGTTGGATAGAGTGTTTGGCTACGAACCAAAAGGTCAGGGGTTCGAATCCCTTTTGGCGCGCCACGTACGTCAATAAATTTTTTAATTCCTTTTCTTTTTAATTAAATATGAAATGGGCGTTCCGTTTGGGACGTCCATTTCATTTATACTAGAAATATTAAGTGAAAAATAAATAAAAGCAAAACTAAAAGGTGAGCTATATAGCTCACCTTTTATATTTTATCAGTGTTACTAATAAAAATGGTTTGACAAAGTTTTGCATTTAAAAGAATAAAAAACGGGTGAAGTTGCTTTAGAATAATTTCTTCACACGAGCTATCTGATCCACCGTAGGTTGCTATTAATATAGCTTTTTTTTCTTTTTTAAAGGGATTTACTTTAAGTTTGGTTTTTATATTAAAGTAAACTTGTGTGCGGTCAATTATGGCTTTAAGAGGAGATGGAAAACTGCAATTATATATAGGCGAAGCAATGATTATCAGTTCAGATTCTTTTAGTTTTTTATCGATAATATTAAAGTCAGAAAAGATACATTCTCCATTTTTAGAACAAAACCCGCAATCAATGCAGGGTTTAATGTTTTCTTTATAGGCATCAATAAAATTAAATTCATATGCGTTATTAAGCGTAGAAATAATATTATCTAGTGCTTTTTTTGTGTGTCCGTTTTCATGTGGGGACCCATATAAAATTACAGCTTTTTTTTTGTTCACGCTAAGTCTCCTAATTTGTTAATTAAATAATTCCTTTTTCCCAACATTGATAACAAAGAGGTATATATTTATCATTGCCACCAATATCTATTTGTTGACCGTTATAGATTATTTTGTTCCCATTATATCGGGCATTAATTATGGCTTTACGGCCACACTTACACATAGATTGGATTTCTCTTATAGAATCAGAAACTTCAAGCAACCGTTTACTACCTTCAAATAAGTTTCCCATATAATCAGTTTTTAAACCATAGCACATGACAATGATACCCGTATTTGTTAGTTCCCGAAGTTCGTTTACTTGGTTTACTGTTAAAAATTGAGCTTCGTCGACGATAATTACATCGAATTTATCGCCAGCACTAAAAATTTTCATGATTGATTCGTTTTCATTAACGGTAACAGCTTCACAAAAAAGCCCAACTCTTGATTTAACAATGTTATCACCATCTCTATTGTCGACGCTAGGTTTTATTAAGGCTACTTTTCTATTTTTTTCTTCAAAACTAAATTTTTTCATCAATGCACAGGCTGTTTTGCTTGAACCCATAACACCGTAATAAAAATACATTTTCATTTATTTCACCATATTTTAAATTTTAGATATATCTTATTTTAATTCATGTTAAGAAGTTTGGCAATACAATATTTAATTTATAGGTATTAAGTAAGGAACCCTGTTTTTAAATAGGGAAAAATGAGTAAACCCTACATAAAGAGCCGTGTTTAACCCTTTTTCAATTCCAGATCCAATGTTCTCACAAGAATGTGCGTTTGATCCAAAGGTAATGTATTTTCCCCCAGAATTTTTAAAGGAAATAAGTATACTAGATAAAGATAAAGTATCATCTGAGAGTTCGCTTGCCATAAAGTTATCAATTTCAAGTGCTTTATTGTTTTGTGCTAAGTCTTTTGTAATTATATTTATTTTTTCAGAAATAGAGTCAGTATCAATTTTTAGTTCTGGATATTTTAATATAAATTTAAAAGGATATAAAAGATGCGCTAAAGAATCAAAGTTCCCCCAATTTATAAGATCAATTATTTCTAAAAAATATTTATCTATTATATCGTTTACGTTATCGTTTGTAAATTTGATTTTAGAAAAGTTCTCAGAATTTTTAAGTTTATGTATCCCGGCTAAAACAAAGTCAAAATCCGATTGTAATAAGGCATCGTTTGCCGCAAATTTATTGTGAGTGGGTTCGCCAAGTTCAATTCCGGCAAACACATTAATAGATTCTTTATAAACACTTTGTGCCTTTTTGGCAAGAAAAAACGATTGTCTTACTGCGCGACGAGAATCCTTAATATTATATTCATTACAGTTACAATGGTCAGTTATAGTTATAGAATAAAGACCGACGTTAGTAGCATGTTCGCAAAGTTTAATGGTGGGATCTAAGGCATCATAAGAATTATCACTGTGTATATGAGCATCAGAAATAAATTTATAATTCATAGTTATCCCCCTTTTTTCTATTTTAGCATATAATTTTTGATAAAAAAAGTGGCAAGGAGGGCAAAAAAACTAAAAATATTTTATACAAATATAACAACTTATACTTGACATATAGGTTTAAAAAATGCATAATTTAGATGAAACTTAATATATGGATGATCAGGAAAAAAAGATAAATATTTTTTAGTTTTCGTTGATTAAATATATACAAATAAATTTTAATATTTTATTGAAAAATTACTCTTTTAGGGATATAATCAATAATTATGTATAAAATAAATGTTCATCTTGATCGAGAGGTGCTTTTTATGAAAGATATGATCCTGAGAATTATTGAAATGGATAAAACTGCACGTGAGTTAATGCAGCGCGCACAAAAGGATAAGTTTAATTCAGATGAGGAAATCAAAGTAAAAAAAGAGGAAATAAGAAGTGAATACCTTGAACGCGCAAGAAAAAGAATAGCGATAAATGAGAAAACGGAACGCAAGCTAGCCCAGGAACAAAAACAAAAAATCCAAAGTAATTATAAGAAAATATCTAAAAACTTAGATAAAATGTATGCAGAAAAATGCGATGAATGGGTAGATACCATTGTAAAAAATGTTTTAGGGGAGTGACACAGTATGCTTTCCGAATATTCTTCAAATGTTATATTGGCCAAAGTAAGGGCGATGTATGGGAAACGAATTAGCGAGCAGGATTATAAAAGTTTAATCTCGTGTTCAACGGTTGCAGATGTTGCTATGTACTTAAAAAATCATACTTCTTATGCAAAGGAACTTTTTGATTTAAATGAAAGAGAAGTTCATCGTGGATCACTTGAAAACCTTGTAAAGAAAAAATTGTTTCATGACCTTGAATCGTTATGCAGATATGAAATATCTACAAGAAATAGTTTTGCTGAGTATACAATTGTACGTACTGAAATCGAGCAAATTATTCACAGTTTAATGTATTTAGTGTCTGGAAGACCAGCAGAATATATATATTCGTTGCCTATGTTTTTTAATAAAAGAACGAAAATAAATCTTATGGATTTAGCATCTATTAAAGATTACGATGATTTCCTAAAGACTTTAGAAGGTTCAGACTATGAAAAAATATTAAAAGAATATAAACCGAAAAAAGATGAGCAACTTGATATATCTGCTATAGAAAAAGCACTTTATAATTATTTGTACGGTAAATTTTTTGAAGCCCTTAAAAAAGATGTTTCAAGAGAAGTAAGAAATAAACTATCAGAGATTATGATTTCGTATATAGATTACACTAATTTTGTTAGAATTGTTAGACTTAAAAGAAATGATAGTAAAGATGAATCTGCTATTTTAGATTATGGTACGTTAAAGTCTTTATCAATTAAACAAATGCTTAATGCTAAAAGTGAAGAGGAAGTTTTTAATATTATGAAATCAACAAATCGGGGCAAAAAGTTAGCTAAAATGCAGTTTAATTATATAGATGAACTGCCAGCTAGAGTGATGTATGATAATTGCAGAAAAAGTATAAGGTTTTCAATTAATCCATCTGTTGTTATGTTATCGTATTTATTTTTGTTGCAAATAGAAATATCAAATCTTGTTACGATAATCGAAGGTGTGCATTATAAAGTGCAGAAAAATGAAATTGAAAAGCTCTTGATAACCAAAAATCAAAGTAAGGAGGGAGTGATATAATATGGCGGTTTCAGCTGTAAAAATTGCAAGTATAATAGGAGTAATGCCAGCTCTTGATGAAGTAGTTAAAGTTTGCGGTCAAACTGGTTTTTTTCATCCTGATGATGCACTTTCTTTTTACTCTAAAACGGATAAGTTTGTTCCTTTAACTGAGGAAAATCCTTATAGTATTCCTTTAAGGACATTAAAGGAGATTGTAAAAAAAGCCAATATAACACTTGAAAGAACAGATATACAGGACTTTGATGTGAGCATTAAAGAAATCAATGATTACGTTAACTATATAAATAATAAACTTGGGCCTCTTATTGAGAAAAAACAAGAGATAGAAAAAAAGATTTCCGATTACCAAAATGCACTTGATAATATCAGTCATTTTATAGGACTAGATTTAGATTTAAGTGAAATTTTTGCCTGTAAATATATAAAAGTTCGATTTGGAAAGTTACCAAAAGAAAGTTACCAAAAGTTAAACGTTTATGATGAAGATCCTTATATGTTGTTCTTTCCTTGTACTAGTGATGATAAGTATTGCTGGGGAGTTTACTTTGCACCACTTGAGAATATCTCAGATATAGATAGAAAGTTTGCAGGCCTTTATTTTGAAAGGCTTTGGATAGATCAGACCGACGGAACTCCAGAAATTAAATGGTCGGCAATAAAAGACTCTATAGAAGAAGCAAATGGGGAGCTTAAATTAATAAATGAAAAAATAGAAAGATATTGGAAAACTCAAAAAGCTCAATGCATGAGGTTTTACACTAAACTTGAAGAACTTGACACTTATTTTGGCATGAAACGATATGTATCAAAGTATAATAACAGCTTTATTTTAGTAGGTTGGATTCCAGAAGAGAAAGAAGATGTTTTTTCAAGGCAACTTAGCGAAGTGTATGGAATAGAGTATTCGATAGAAAAAGCAAGCAACGCAGAAAAACATTCGCCGCCTATTAAGCTAAAAAACAATCGTTTTTCAAGACCTTTTGAATCTTTTGTTGAAATGTATGGTTTACCAAGTTACAATGAAATTGACCCTACAATGATAGTCTCTATTTTGTATACATTATTGTTTGGTATAATGTTTGGAGACCTTGGCCAGGGAATAGTTTTAGCCATTGTTGGGAATATCATGTGGCGAAAGAAAAAAATGATGCTAGGGAAGATTATAACACGTTGTGGAGTATCGGCGTCGCTTTTTGGAATTTTATATGGTTCTGTTTTTGGGCTTGAGAATGCTTTAGATCCATTTTATAAAATGCTTTTTAATATGAACGAGAAACCAATAGATGTTATGAAACCGCAAACTGTTATGATGATTATGATTTTAGCCGTGGTGCTTGGTGTAAGCATTATAATTGTTTCTATGTTTCTTAATATTTATTCATCATTTAAACGACGAGATTATCAGGAAGCAGTGTTTGGTCAAAACGGTATAGCAGGGCTGATTTTTTACTCTTCGTTAGCAGTGGGTCTTGGGACTATGGTGTTAGGTATTCATTTAATAAATATACCTTATATTGTGTGCCTAGTTGTATTGCCTGTTATTATGATTTTCTTTAAAGAACCACTTGGGAAACTTTCAAAGCGAAGCCCTCACTGGAAACCTGAGAAATGGGGAGAATATATAGTTCAAAATAGCTTTGAAATGTTTGAAGTTATGCTTAGTTATGTAACTAATACAATGTCCTTTTTGCGTGTAGGTGCATATATTTTGGTTCATGCAGGAATGATGATGGTTGTCTTTACAATAGCGGAAATTGTTCCTGGAGGAAAAATTGGATATGTAATAGTAGCGGTGATTGGCAATATATTTATTATTGCTGTAGAAGGCTTGTTAGTTGGGATACAAGTATTAAGACTTAATTTTTATGAATTGTTTAGCAGATTCTTCGGTGGTCAGGGTAGACCCTTTACACCAATTATGGTATCGCAGGATAAATTATAAAATTTAAATATATTTAAAATATTTGGAGGAAATTGTAATGAGTGCTTTATTAATTTTAGTGTTGTTTGTAGGTTTATTAATTTGTTCGATTGCTTTGTGTGCATGTGCTGTAAGAAAAGGTATGAAACCCGCTAGAGCTGTTGCTATGCAGATTTGTTCTTTTGCTGTTTTATTAATAGTTGGTTTTGCTTCAACTGCAATGATAGCTTCAGCTGATGAGGGAACTAATGTAAATAATGAAGAAATAGTTTCAACTGCTACAAAGGGTAGCAAATCAGATAAAGAATGGGATTCAATTGCTATGGCTTTAGCGGTAGGGCTTGCTTCTATTGGAACTGGTATTGCTGTTGCTGCTGCTGCTCCAGCTGCTATTGGAGCTACTTCTGAAGATCCAAAAGCATTTGGTAAAGCTATTGTGTTTGTTGGTCTTGCTGAAGGTGTTACCATATTTGCTTTGCTAGTTGTTATATTCATCAAATTTATCTAATTTCGGTCAAAATGAGTTGAGGGGACCGGTGTACTTATGAGATTTCATCTTATCAGTGATAATAAAGACACACTTATCGGTATGCGCCTTTCGGGCATACCGGGTGTTGTTGTGCATAAAGAAGAGGAGATAAAAAAAGCTTTGGATGAAGCTATAAACGATGAAGATGTTGCTGTTGTGTTGATTACTGAAAATCTTGTGCAAATTTGCAGAGACTATATTTATAACATAAAGCTTAATAACAAAAAAACATTGATTGTTGAAATACCAGATAGACACGGCAATGGTAGAGCAAAAGATTCTATTACAAAATATGTAAGAGATGCAATAGGAATTAAACTTTAAGTTTAGCAGTACTTTTTAGTCGGGGGTGTGATAATGCAGAATACAAGTAAAACCAGTAACTTCTTAAAAGCTATAAATAAATATGCAGCCGAGCAAAGAAAAGAAATAAAAACTCAAGCCGAAAAATTTAGAAAATATGAACTCCAAAAGGTTGAAGCTGAGGTTTTAAGAGATGCATATTATCTAATACAAAAAGAAATGGCTCAGATGAAAAAAGGAATTTCAAGTGAAGTTTCTAAGATAGAACTAGAAAAAAGAAAAGAGCTATTTGAAAAACGCAAAGTTATAATGGATGAAGTTTTTAAAAAGGCTGAGGATAAACTTTTGAAATTTACAAAAACACAAGAGTATAGTACGCTTATGAAAAAGTATGTAAGCTCAATTTCAGAAGTATTAAAAAAACCGGGGACTGTATTATATATTTGCAAAAGAGATAAAAAGTTGGCCGATGAAGTAAAAGAAACCTTTGGGCGTCCTTGCAAAATAGAAGTGCGTGAAAATATAAAAATCGGCGGTGTGATGGCAGTAAACCGATCTATGTCTATGGTTGTTGATGAGACTATCGATACAAAACTTAAAGATCAAAAAGAGTGGTTTGCTGAAAACTCTAAGCTAAATATATTTTAATGTTTCGGCTTATTGGAGATGTGTTTTATGAAAAATAATAATGTTATTTACGGAATAAACGGTCCTGTTGTTACTATAAAAGATACAGATTCTTTTTCTATGATGGAAATGGTTTTTGTGGGAAACTCTAAGCTTATCGGTGAAGTTATAGGAATTAATGATGAATTTACAACAATACAGGTTTATGAAGAGACAACCGGTCTTAAACCCTTAGAACCAGTTATTGGAACAGGGAAAGCTATGTCTGTTACACTCGGCCCGGGGATAATTAACAATATATTCGATGGGATACAAAGACCTCTAAGGGCAATAGAGAAACAGTCTGGTTCTTTTATATCAAGAGGTTCAGAAGTTTCTGCACTTGATAAAACTAAGAAATGGGAAGTTAAAATTACAGTTAAAGTTGGAGATAAGTTGTCTGCTGGCGATATATATGCTAAATGCCAAGAGACAAGTGTTATTACACATAAGTGTATGTTGCCACCGGATGTAAGTGGTGAAGTTATTGATGTTAAAAAAGGCGGTAAATATACGGTTAATGATACGATTGTAACAATCAAAAATGACAACGGAGAAAAAATAGGATTAACCTTATGCCAAAAATGGCCTATTAGAACTCCGCGTCCGGTTGATAAAAGACTTGCAACGACTATCCCTTTAATTACCGGGCAAAGAGTAATAGACACGCTTTTTCCCATTTCAAAAGGTGGTGCAGCAGCAGTTCCAGGAGGATTTGGTGCCGGCAAAACGATGACTCAACATCAATTAGCCAAATGGTGCGATGCAGATATTATTGTTTATGTTGGTTGTGGAGAACGTGGCAATGAAATGAGTCAGGTTTTAAGTGAGTTTTCTGAGCTTATTGATCCTAAATCAGGCAAACCCATGACTGAGCGTACCGTTCTTATTGCAAATACATCAAATATGCCGGTGGCAGCTCGTGAAGCTTCGATTTATACTGGAATTACTTTAGCTGAATATTATCGGGATATGGGATATCATGTAGCGATAATGGCAGACTCTACTTCACGTTGGGCAGAGGCACTTCGTGAGATTTCTGGCCGTCTTGAAGAAATGCCTGCAGAAGAAGGATTCCCGGCATATTTGCCATCAAGATTATCTGAGTTCTACGAAAGAGCAGGGCTTACTAAAAATTTAAACGGAACAGATGGGTCAGTTACTATAATTGGTGCAGTTTCCCCTCAAGGAGCGGATTTCTCAGAGCCTGTAACGCAAAATACAAAAAGATTTACTAGATGTTTTTGGGCCCTTGATAAATCTCTTGCATATGAAAGGCATTATCCTGCAATTAACTGGATGCAAAGTTACAGCGAATATTTTACAGATCTTGATCCATGGTTTGCTGAAAACGTGGGAGGATCTTTTATAAAATATCGTAGAAAAATAAATGCGATTTTGCATGAGGAAGATAAGTTAATGGAAATTGTTAAACTTATTGGTTCTGACGTTTTGCCGGATGATCAAAAATTAATCATCGAGATAGCAAGAGTTATTCGTGTCGGCTTTTTGCAGCAGAATGCTTTTCATAAGGATGATACTTTTGTGCCTCTTGAAAAACAAAAGTTAATGATGAAAGTTATACTTCATCTTGAAAGTAAGGCAAAACAACTTATTATTGCATCAATTCCGATTTCAAAGATATCCGAATTTGGTCTTTTTGATAAACTGACTAAAATGAAATACGATGTGCCAAATGATAAACCGGAGATGTTTGACTCTTATATAGAAGAAATAGATAAAGCTTTTGAAAAAATATTAAAGTCGTAAGCTTCTTTTTATGGAAAACTAAACGCGAAATAAGGAGCGTGATAAACTGTGATAATTGATTATATTGGAGTAAAAGAAATAAGTGGCTCTTTAATTGTTATAGATGGTGTTCCGAATGTTTCTTATGAAGAAATTGTGAGCATTAAATTAGATGACGGTACGATAAGACAGGGAAGAGTTGTGCAGATTGAAGGGGAAAGGATAGTTGTTCAGGTTTTTGAGGGGACTAAAAATATTTCTCTTACAAACACCAAAACCCGTCTTAAAGGGCATCCTATGGAAATGGCACTCTCACCTGAGATCTTAGGCAGAGTATTTGATGGCGCCGGAAGGCCCATTGATAAGTTAGGTGAAATTTTTCCTGAAAAGAAAATGAATATCAATGGAACACCGATTAACCCTGTGTCAAGAGTGTACCCGAAAAATTATATCAATACTGGAATATCCACAATTGATACACTGGCTACTTTGATTCGTGGTCAAAAGTTACCGATATTTTCAGGGTCAGGTATGAAACACAATGAACTGGCTGTACAAATAGCAAGGCAAGCAAAGATTTCTTCTGAGGAAGATGAGAACTTCGCTATAGTTTTTGCAGCAATGGGTGTTAAAAATGATGTTGCAGAGTATTTTAGGAGAAGCTTTGAAGAGTCTGGGGTACTGCAACGTGTTGTTATGTTCCTTAACTTATCTAATGACCCGGTAATAGAAAGAACTTTAACACCTCGATGTGCATTAACTGCAGCTGAATACTTAGCTTTTGAGAAAGATATGCATATACTTGTTATCATGACTGATATGACTTCATATGCAGAAGCACTTCGTGAATTTAGTTCATCTAAGGGTGAAATCCCCGGTAGAAAAGGGTACCCAGGGTACTTGTATTCGGATTTGGCGTCTATTTATGAAAGAGCAGGTATGATAAAAGGCAAAAAAGGTTCTGTTACTCAAATTCCGATTTTAACTATGCCAAATGATGATATAACTCATCCGGTACCCGATTTAACAGGATATATCACTGAAGGTCAAATAGTTTTAGAGCGTTCTCTTGAAGGAGAGGGAATATATCCACCAGTATCTGTTTTGCCGTCACTTTCTCGTCTAATGAAAGACGGCATAGGGGATGGATACACAAGAGAAGACCATTCAGCGCTTGCAAACCAACTGTTTGCATCATATGCAAAGGTAAAAGATGCAAGATCTTTAGCATCGGTTATTGGTGAGGAAGAGCTTTCAGCAGATGATAAGAAATTGCTTGCGTTTGGTAAAGAATTTGAAACTAAGTTTATAAATCAAAGTTTTAATGATGATAGAACCATTAAACAAAGTCTTGATCTTGGATGGAAACTATTATCTAAACTGCCGAGAAAAGATCTTGACCGTGTGGACGATGCTATACTTAATAAGTATTATATTTATGAGCAGGAAGATAAAGGCGAATAAATTTATTTGTGCAACAAAAAAAGAGGTGAAATTAATTGAGCACACCGGTAGTACCTACAAAAGGGAATCTTATAGCCATAAAAAAGTCTCTTGAATTAGCAAGAGGTGGTTTTGATTTACTCGATAGAAAACGCAACATTTTAATAAGAGAAATGATGCTACTGATAAAACATGCATCAACGATTCAAGATGAAATAGATAAAACATATAAAAGAGCATATAAAGCTTTGCAAAAAGCAAGCATAACTCTTGGTATATGTGAGGAAATAGCGGGGACTGTGCCAATTGATGATAACCTTAAAGTTTCATATAGAAGCGTTATGGGTGTGGAAATACCTATAGTATCACTCGTAGAAGATAAAAAATCTACAATCCCGTTTGGTCTTTATAATTCTAATTCTATGCTGGACGAAGCATATAGAAGATTTATTGAAGTTAAACATTTAACTGCAAATTTATCTGAAATTGAAAACAGCGTTTATAGGCTTGCAGATGCTATTAGTAAGACACAAAAAAGAGCAAATGCTTTAAAAAATATAGTTATACCGCGTTTTGAAGAGAATGTTAAATTTATCAGTGATGCTTTAGATGAAAAGGACAGAGAGGACTTTTCAAGGCTGAAAGTTATAAAAAGAAGAAAAAAATAAATTATGTGTTAACCTGGATATAAGTTGAATCTATGCTATGTGTGCAATGTAAATTTTCTGTGTAGAAAATGGAGCTACTGGCAAGGATACAGATTGTTGCTTATTAACAACAATTCTTGATAAAATATGTACAGGTTAACGTTTTTTTTGTTAAAAGTTAGATTTCTCTTTACGAATTTAGTGCAATATATTATAATAAAAAATAAAATGACATATTAATATATATTTATACTTGCTTTGTAGATTGTTGTCCTTATTAAATGTTTTTTTGTATGGTCAAGGAGTGATTAACATGAAAAGAGTATTTCTTATAGTACTTGATAGTTTTGGAATTGGTGAAATGCCAGATGCAAATTTATTTGGGGACGTTGGTTGTAGTACAATTAGATCTATATCACAAAGCAAGTATTTTAATGTTCCAAACATGAAACAAATAGGACTTTTTAACATAGATGGAATCAGTTGTGGAAAAAAAGAACTAAATCCCATAGGTTCTTTTGCAAGGATGACTGAAGTTTCCAAAGGGAAAGACACTACAATAGGGCATTGGGAGATTTCCGGGATAGAATCTAAATATCCACTGCCAACTTATCCTCATGGTTTCCCAGAAGACATTATAAGTGAATTTGAACGGAAAACCGGAAGGAAAGTTATTTGCAATAAGCCTTATTCGGGAACGGAAGTAATAAAAGATTATGGAAAGCAGCATGTAGAGTCTGGTGATTTAATAGTATATACGTCTGCTGATAGTGTTTTCCAAATAGCTGCGCATGAAGATGTAGTTCCGGTCCAACAGTTGTATAAATATTGCGAAATAGCAAGGGGAATTTTAAAGGGTGAACATGCAGTAGGGCGAGTTATTGCAAGACCTTTTACTGGAGAATACCCAAATTATGAGAGAACTTCTAATAGGCATGACTTTTCAGTGGTGCCACCTGAAACAACAATGCTTGACCAACTTAAAGAAAATGGAAAAGATGTTATTGCGGTTGGGAAAATAAATGATATTTTTGTGGGCAAAGGGATAACTGATTTTGTGCGTACTAAGGACAATGATGACGGAGTAGCTCATACGTTAAGAATAATGGACAAAGATTTTGAGGGGTTATGCTTTGTAAATTTGGTTGATTTTGATATGGTATATGGACATAGGAATGACGTCGAAGGGTATGCTAAAGCATTAGCAAGGTTTGATAAGTCACTAAGCGATATCATTTCTAAATTGAGAAAAGACGATATACTTATGATTACAGCAGACCATGGTTGTGATCCAGGAGACATATCAACTGACCATACAAGAGAGTATACGCCCCTTTTAATATATGGGCAATTAATAAAACCGGGCGTAAATTTAGGAACAAGAAAGACATTTTCAGATATAGCAGCCACCATACTTGACTATTTTGAAATAGAAAAAAAAGTAAAAGGAGAATCGGTATTAAGGGAGGTTAAAATATGATAACAAGATTTGACATGTCAGTTTTTAATCAGCCTAAATCCGATTTAATAAAGAAGATTTTAATAGCGCTTTTTGCAACTATTTTAATTGGACTTGGAATAGCATTTAATGCCTGTGCCCGTTTTGGAAACGATCCTATTTCTGTTTTGTTTGACGGAGTTCATAATAGTTTTGGGTTTACCCTTGGGATGGCTTCTAATATAGTGAATGGTATTTTTTTTATAATGGTTTTAATTTTTGGTCGAAAATACGTAAATATAGGAACTCTTATTTATGCTGTTACACTTGGCTTTTTTGTTAATACGAGTATAAGCTTTTATAAATTTATAGAAATACCAGATTCTGTGGTCTTTAGAATTTGTATGTCCATTTTAGCATGTATATCTTTGTGTTTTGGAATAGCTTTATACATTGCAGTGGAAATTGGTTTAGACCCTTGCACTGGTTTTGTAATGATGCTAACCGATAAAACCTCAAAACAATATAGATTTATAAGAGTTGCTACAGATATGTCGTCGCTTGCAATAGGATTCTTACTTGGAGGAAAGGTCGGCGTTACAACTGTAGTTTCAGCTTTATCAGGAGGCCCTGTAATACAGGCTTTTTTACAATTTATAAAAAAATCGATGCTTGGTATATTCAAGTTTAAGATAAATAATAATGATTAATTTAAGGAGATTTTTTATGGCTAATGTTCCAACACCTCACATAGGTGCTAAACCTTGCGAAATAGCAAAAACAGTTATTATGCCAGGAGACCCGCTAAGAGCTAAGTTTATAGCAGAAAATTTTTTAAAAGATGCTATTTGTTTTAATACTGTAAGAAACATGTATGGATACACGGGGACATACAATGGTAAGAGAGTTTCTGTTATGGGTTCTGGGATGGGTATGCCGTCTATGGGCATTTATTCTTATGAATTATTTAACTTTTATGATGTTGATAACATCATAAGAATAGGTACAGCCGGTGGCCTTTCAGATGACCTAAACTTAATGGATATTGTTATAGGTATGGGGGTATGTACAGACTCAAGCTATGCAAATCAGTATGATTTGCCCGGGCAATATGCACCAATACCAAGCTATGAACTTTTAAGTGCTGCGGTTTCAAAAGCTAAAGATATGAACTTAAACGTAAAAGTAGGTAATATTTTATCATCAGATGTATTTTACGTAAACAAAGAAAAGAAATTGAAACCATGGGCTGATGTAGGTGTTTTAGCAGTAGAAATGGAATCGGTTGCACTTTATCTTAATGCTGCAATGGCCAAGAAAAACGCCCTTTGTATTTTAACTATATCTGATAAAGTATTTAAAACCGAATTTTTAACTTCTAAAGAGCGTCAAGAAGGCGTTATGGACATGGCGAAATTAGCTCTTTGTGTGGCTGAATCCTTAGAGAAGTAAAAAAACAAGGAAACAGTTATTACTGGTTAAGTGTTTTAGGAGGAAATATATGTTTAAAAAATTTATGTGTGTTTTTATGGCTTCTTTAATGATTTTAGGGTTATCGGGGTGCACTTGGAATGACCCGGAAACGGTTGCTAATGATGGAATATTTAGGGTATCTATGGTACCAGACACAGGGGGGGTAAACGATCAGTCGTTTAATCAGTCTGCACTTGAAGGACTATATGAATTAAGGGATGAAACAGGAGCGCATATCAGTTATATGGAATCAAAGCAACCTTCTGATTATGCCCTTAATCTTGACAAGTTGTCAGATGGACCTAGCGATTTAATAATAGGTGTAGGTTCTATGCTATTTGATGCTATTGATGAAGTTGCAGCGCAGAACCTTGATAAAAATTTTGCAATAGTAGATTATTCATTTGGCGACGATATAACAAACAATTTAACTGGGATAGTGTTTAGAGCGCAAGAAGCAGCTTTTATGGTGGGCTACGTAGCGGGGATGACTACAAAAACTAATAAGGTAGGCTTTATTGGAGGAATGCGAAATGATGTTATAGATCAATTTCAGTATGGCTATGAAGCAGGTATTAGATATGCAGAGAAAGAAAGGCATGCTAATATAGAAGTTCTTGTGCAGTATGCAGAAAGCTTTTCTGATGCAGCTAAAGGGAAGGCTATAGCAGCTAAAATGTATTCTGATAACTGTGATATAGTTTTCCATGCAGCTGGTGGAGTTGGTTATGGAGTTATTGAAGCTGCAAAAGATAGTCACAAATTTGTAATTGGGGTTGATAAAGATCAATCTGATCTTGCTCCTGATAATGTGCTAACTTCAGCTGTTAAAAGCGTTGGTACGGCTGTAAAATTGGTTTCAAAAGAATTAATGGATGGCAAAGTTATCGGTGGTAAGAATTATGAGTTTGGATTAAATGAAGGTTGTGTAGGTATTCCGGAAAATCACAAAAATATGGATGAACTTGTATATAAAAAAGCTTTGCAGTTAGAAGAACTTATAAAATCCGGGAAGATAACAGTTCCATATAATGTGGAGACTTATAAAAACTATTTAAGAGATTTAAATTAAAGGAGGGGCTGATTCCGGTGAAGATTAGTTCTGAGTATGCTGTTCAAATGAGAAATATAACTAAAAATTTTGGTGAATGTAGAGCACTAGACAATGTAAGTGTAGACATAAAAAAAGGGACTATTCACGCTATGCTCGGTGAAAACGGAGCAGGCAAAAGTACTTTGATGAACATACTTTATGGGTTATATCAGGCTGATTCTGGAGAAATTTACATAAACGGAAACAAAATTGATATGAGAAACCCTAATATAGCTATAGAAAATAAAATTGGTATGGTCCATCAGCATTTTATGTTAGTTGAAAACTTTACAGTTGCGCAAAATATAATCCTTGGAAGAGAAGTGACTGGAGCCTGTGGAATTCTTGATGTAAAAAAAGCAAAAGAGCAGATAGATGTAATTGTAAAAAAATATGGGTTAAAAATTGATCCAGACGCTAAAATAGAGGATATTTCAGTTGGCATGCAGCAAAGAGTTGAAATATTAAAAGCTCTTTATAGAGGCGCAGATATCTTAATTTTAGATGAACCTACTGCAGTTTTAACTCCCCAAGAGGTAAAGAATTTAATTGATATTATGCATAGGTTAATAGCAGATGGCAAAACAATAATAATTATCACACATAAATTAAAAGAAATAAAAGCCTCTTCAGATGTATGTACAATAATTCGTCGAGGCCAATATATAGATACAGTTGCTGTGGATGAAGTTACGCATTCAGAGCTTGCTGATAAAATGGTAGGGCGTAGTGTAAAACTTATTGTAGATAAAAAGCCAGCTAACCCGGGTGAAGTGATATTTGAAATAGATAATATTACAGTTCCTAGTAAAGCTCACAGTGATATAAATTCAATAAAAGGTTTATCATTAAAGATAAGACGCGGAGAGATTCTTGGAATAGCGGGTGTTGATGGCAATGGCCAAAAAGAATTAATTGAAGCTATAACTTGTCTTACTAAGGTTAAAAGTGGAACTATAAAAATTGGCGGTCAAGAGGTTCAAAATACTAAACCTAAAAATGTAATAAAAAATAAAATTTCTACTATTCATGAAGACAGACAGAAAAGAGGTTTAGTGTTAGATTTTTCAGTGGCTGAGAATGCGGTGCTTGAAAAATATAACGATGAACCTTATTCAAAAAATGGTTTTTTAAATTATCGCTTGATAAACGACTTTACAACACAAATAATTAATGAATATGATGTTCGTCCAGAGAAGTGCAACAAAATCCCAGTAAGAAATCTTTCGGGAGGTAACCAACAAAAGATAATAATAGGAAGAGAAATTGCTAACAATCCAGATTTATTAATAGCAGTGCAACCTACTCGTGGACTTGATGTTGGTGCCATAGAGTATGTGCATAAAACATTGGTTGAACAAAGAGATAAAGGCAAAGCAATTTTACTTATTTCCTTAGAACTCGATGAGATTATGAGTTTAGCTGACAAAATAGCAGTAATTTACGATGGAAAAATAGTTGGGGAATTTAATGGGGGAGAAGTAAGTGAGAATACAATAGGATTATTAATGGCAGGAGGCAGCAGTAAAAATGCAGACAACAGTAAAAATTCTTAAAAGACCATTTACTTCAACATTATTTGCAATCTTATGTGGACTTTTAGTAGCGGGAATAATATTAATAGTTTCAGGATATGATCCTATAGCGGCGCTTGGAGCGTTGTTTAGAGGAATCTTTTCAAGACCTAAATACATATTTAAAGTAATAGAAAAAAGTACCCCTATAATTCTTACAGGTATAAGTGTGGCATTTGCATTTAAAACAGGTCTTTTTAATATGGGTGCAGAAGGCCAATATATAATTGGATCAGTAGCATCGATGATAGTTGGTGTAAAGCTAAATTTACCACCGGTTATTCAAATACCAATGGTTATCCTTGCAGGAATGCTTGCAGGGGCAATTTATGGGGGACTAGTTGGCATATTAAAGGCAAGGTTTGGGATACACGAGGTAATTACCGGTATCATGTTTAACTGGATAGCATTTTACTTATGTAATTTTGTGGTGGACTCGCAGATATTCCATAAACCCAACACTATGAGAAGCTTATCAATAAATGAATCAGGATTTACAACGCTTTTTTATAAATGGAAAAACTCAAAAGAAGGAATAGAATACTTAAAACACAACAAATGGTTATCCGATATTTTGCTTAAAACCGATGTCAACATAGGTATCATTGTAGCAATAGTTGTAGCAATCATTGTATGGTTTTTGCTTTATAAAACTACTATAGGATATGGTATACGCGCAGTTGGGCTAAATTCGAAGGCAGCGGAATTTGCAGGCATAGGAGTAAAAAGGAATATAATGGCTGCAATGACAATATCAGGTGCAATATGTGGGTTAGCAGCAGCGCTTACGATAACTGGAACGTCACCGCATGCAATATTTAAGCTTGGTATGTTTGAAAACGTGGGGTTTAACGGTTTATTTGTTGCATTAATTGCACACACATCGCCAATTGCATGCATATTATCAGGGTTATTCTTTGGAGGACTAAGTTATGGTGGTAATGCACTTCAAATGGATCTAGGGGTACCATCAGAAATAATTTCAATTACGATGGGTTCCATATTGTTCTTTGTTTCATTAACAGATGTCGTGCCGATGCTGGCTGATAGACTAGCAAAGAGAGGTAATAAAAATGCTAAATAGTATTATTTCAATAATAAATACAACGCTTATGTATTCAGCACCATTAGTGTTTGGAGCAATGGGAGGCGTTTTATCAGAGTGTTCGGGTGTTATAAATGTTGGAATAGAAGGCATGATGACATTTGGAGCATTTGTTGGGGCAGGAGTGGGTTTTTACTCGCAAAACCCATGGTTTGGATTATTAGCCGGTGGTTTAGCAGGAGCATTATTAGCTATACTGCATGCAATAGCCTGTGTTACCTTTAAAGCTGACCAAACTATTTCGGGTATGGCCTTAAACTTTATTGGACCTGGTCTTGCACTGTTCTTATGTAGGCTATTTTTTAATGATATGACCATGACAGATAGAGTACCTAATAAATTACCAAAAGTGTTTGGTTCCGTGGATATTACGGTGTTGATTGCACTTTTAGTAACTATTTTATTATGGTTCTTTCTTTATAAAACCAAATTCGGACTTAGAATTCGTTCTGTTGGAGAAAACCCAGCTGCTGCTGATACTTTAGGGATTAATGTGTCTAAAGTTAGGTATGCTAGTGTTATAATGTCTGGTTTATTAGCTGGGTTAGGGGGATCATCAATGACTTTAGCTGTGATCTCGCAGTTTACACCTACGGCGATAAGCGGCCAAGGGTTTATTGCTCTAGCTGCAGTTATTTTTGGTAAGTGGACTCCACATGGTGCATATGGGGCATGTTTGTTGTTTGCGTTTGCACAAGCTTTAGCTGTTATTTTAGGGGGAGGAAAAATAGATGTTCCTTCTGAGATTCTTAATATGCTACCGTATGTTTTAACTATAATTGTCTTAGTACTTTTTGTTGGAAAATCTATGGCACCAAAGGCAAACGGTAAACCGTATAGAAAAGGTACAAGATAGAATTATTTTAGGTGATTAAAATGGATATTAAAGAGATATTAAATAAAGTTGACCACACTTTGCTAAACCCCGTAGCTACTTTTGACGATATAAAGGGTATTTGCGATGATGCTATAAAATATAAAACAGCATCTGTGTGTATACCACCATCATATGTTAAACGTGCTAAAGAATATGTGGATGACAAAGTTGCTATTTGTACAGTTATAGGTTTTCCAAATGGATATAATACCACAGAGTCAAAAGTGTTTGAAACCATTGACGCTATTAAAAATGGTGCAGATGAAATTGATATGGTAATAAACCTTGGATATGTAAAAGCCGGACACTTTGATTTACAGCTTGAAGAAATAAAGAAAATTAAAGCGGCGTGTGGGAAAAAGATCTTAAAAGTAATTATAGAAACCTGCCTTTTAACAACGGAAGAAAAAATAAAAATGTGCGAAGTTGTAACAGAAGCGGGCGCAGATTTTATAAAAACTTCAACAGGTTTTTCTAAAGAAGGTGCAACTCCTGAAGACGTTGAGCTTTTTGCAAAGCATGTTGGAAAGAATGTAAAAATAAAAGCTGCCGGCGGCATTGGAGATTTATCTGATGCGGAGAAATTTATATCTTTAGGAGCACAAAGATTAGGCACAAGCAGGATTATTAAAATAGTAAAAAATGAAAAAAGTTTTGGATATTAAAATAAAACTAGTTCGGGTTCCTTTTTGTTGAGTATATAAAAAGGAAAAGCGCGTCGGCGCAGTTTCCTATACCGCTAAACTGCACTCGACGCACCCTATATAAAAAAGACAGATTTGTTGCATGCCGATGGTATTTTTAAGGAGTATGTTTTTATGGATTTAAATAAGAAAATTGAACTTGTTAAAGCTGCAATAGAAGCTAGAAATGCAGCGTATACACCATATTCACATTTTAATGTAGGTGCAGCATTGCTTACAAAGGATGGCAAAATATATAAGGGCTGTAATATAGAATCAGCTGCTTATACCCCTACTTGCTGCGCTGAAAGGACGGCATTTTTTAAAGCCGTTAGCGAAGGAGAAAGGAATTTTGTAGCCATAGCTGTAGTGGGAGGGAAAAAAGATGAACCCATTAGTGAATTGTGTCCGCCGTGTGGGGTGTGTCGTCAAGTAATGATGGATTTCTGTGACCCTTGCGAATTTGAAGTTATTTTAGCAAGTTCGAAAGAGGAAATAAAATCCTTTAAACTAAAAGATCTTTTACCACTTGGTTTTGGACCCGGTAACTTATCCTAGGAGGGATACCTCAATGAGAATGTATGATATAATCACAAAAAAAAGAAACGGTGAAATATTAACCAATGAGGAAATAAAATTTTTCATTGATGGATACGTTAAAGGGGATATTCCTGATTACCAAGTTTCAGCACTTTTAATGGCAATTTATTTTAAAGGAATGACACCTGAGGAAACAGCAAACTTAACCATGTGTATGGCCCGTTCCGGAGATATTGTTGATTTATCTTTAATACCTGGAATTAAAGTCGATAAGCATAGCACAGGTGGAGTAGGAGATAAAACTACTTTAATTATTTCACCCATAGTTGCATCGCTTGGAGTAAAGGTAGCAAAGATGAGTGGTAGAGGTCTTGGTCATACGGGAGGAACAATAGATAAGCTTGAATCGATACCTGGATTTAAAACGGATTTAGATAGGGAAACATTTTTTGACATAGTTAAAAATGTAGGTGTTAGTGTTATAGGGCAGACAGGAAATTTAGTGCCGGCAGATAAAAAGTTGTATGCATTAAGGGATGTTACTGCTACGATTGAAAGTATTCCTTTAATTGCATCGAGTATAATGAGTAAAAAAATAGCTGCTGGTTCTGACTGTATACTACTTGATGTAAAAGCAGGTAGCGGTGCTTTTATGAAAACCAGTGATGAGGCAATAAAATTAGCTAAGGCTATGGTGGAGATCGGTGAAAATGTTGGCAAAAAGACTATAGCTCTTATCACTGATATGGATAGACCCTTAGGCACGGCTATTGGTAATTCTTTAGAGGTTATAGAAGCTTGCGATACATTAAAAGGATCTGGACCAAGGGACTTAACTGAAATTTGTATCGAATTAGCTTCAAATATGTTGTGTCTTGCAGGTAAGGGAACTATTGATGAGTGTAAGATAGCAGCAAAGAAAGTTATAGATGACGGTACGGCCTTTAAAAAGCTAAAAGAAATGGTGCAGTTTCAGGGTGGGGATGTATCTGTTATTGAAAATAGTAATAATTTTAAAAGGGCTAAAGCTGAACATAATGTTGTAGCGGCAACTTCAGGGTATATTAGTTCCATGGATACTGAACAATGTGGAATAGCATCTGTGATTTTGGGCGCAGGCCGAGAAAATAAGGAAAGTAGTATAGATTTTAGTGCAGGTATAGTTTTGCAAAAGACAATTGGAGACTACGTTAATGCGGGAGATACTATTGCAACTTTGTATGCAGGTGATATCTCAAAGTGCATAAGTGCGCAGGAGTTATTATGCAAAGCTATACATATATCTTCTAAAGAGCCACAAAGTTCTCCTGTGGTATTTGCAAGGGTAACTACAGATGGAACTGAAAAGTATTATAATTAATCTATAAAAAGGGGGGCGGTTTGTTGCCGGCGGTGTAGCCGCCGGCAAGGCAGGTACAATAAAACATATTAAACTTTAAATAAGTGAAAATTGTACCTGTCAGTTAACCATATGCATAAATGCATATGGTTAACCAAACCGCCCCCATCTTTATTTTAGCATTAAAACAAAAGAAAGGAGGAAACTATGCAAAACAAAACATTACTTGAAATAAAAGGCTCAGTTGATAGAATAGTTTTTCGGAATGAACAAAACGGGTATAGTGTAATTGAAATAAGTGTACTAGATAACATAGTAACAGCGGTTGGAACAATGCCATACATAAGTGTAGGAGAAGATTTAAGGCTTTTAGGCGACTTTAAAATGCATCCCACGTTTGGCGAACAATTCAGTGTAGAGGTATGCGAAAGATCGATGCCAACTACAACATCAGCAATTTTAAAATATTTGTCTTCAGGTGCAATAAAGGGAATAGGCCCATCGACAGCCACTAAACTAGTAGAAAGGTTTGGAGAAAAGACTCTTGAAATAGTAGAGAAAAGTCCGGAAGAACTAACAATAATAAAAGGAATAACAAAAGAAAAAGCAAAAAAAATATCCGCTGAATTTAGCAAGATATTTGGCATAAGAGAACTGATGATATATCTTGGTAAATTTGGAATCACCCCCGAAGAAGCAATAAAAATATATAAAATATATGCACAAGAATCTATAGAAAAAATAGAAGAAAATCCTTATTTATTATGTGATGAATCTATAGGGATAGACTTTGAAAGAGCAGATAAAGTAGCGTATTCTATGCAAAGACCACAAGAAAATGTATTCAGGATACGAGCAGGGATGACTTATATACTTATGCACAACATGAATAATGGTCATACTTGTTTACCTAAAGATAAATTAATAGAAGCCGCAGCAAATTTTTTAGAAATCAGCCTAGAGCAATCAGAAGATGTAATGAGCGAGCTTATTAATGATGGCACTTTGCAACTTGCTATTATTGATGAAAGAGAATTTGTATTTACAAATAAGATGCATCAAATAGAAGTATATTCTGCAGGAAGAATACTGATGATGCTAAGGTTTCCTCCTAAAAAAATATTGGGAGCTAATAAATTTATAGAATCAATAGAAAAACAACAAGGAATAAATTATGCCAAGCTTCAGAAAAAAGCTATAAATATGGCGCTTGAAGAGGGTATATTGATATTAACAGGGGGCCCCGGAACGGGCAAAACCACCACTCTTAATGCAATAATAAATATTCTGCAAAAAAATGGAGAAAAAGTATATTTAGCAGCACCAACAGGTAGAGCTGCACAGAGGATGTCAGCAGTTACTGGGAAAGAGGCCAAGACTATCCACAGATTGCTTGAAGTGCAGTGGAATGATGAAGATAAACCGATATTTAAAAGGAATGAAAAAAATCTGCTTGACTGTGATGCTATAATATTAGATGAACTTTCGATGGTAGACTCTACATTATTTGAAGGTGTTTTAAGGGCGTTGCCGCTTGGATGTAGACTAATAATGGTTGGAGATAAAGATCAATTACCCTCAGTTGGAGCCGGTAATGTTTTATCGGATTTAATAAAGTCTGATATAATCCCAACAGTTGAATTAAAAGAGATATTTAGACAATCGCTAGAAAGTATGATAGTAACCAATGCTCATAGAATTATTAATGGTGAGTTACCCGAATTATCAGTAAAAGACAATGACTTTTTCTTTATTAATATTAGCGATCAACTAAAAATAAGTGAAGCAATAAGAGATTTATGTAATAGACGATTGCCTGCTACATATGGCTACTCTCCCCTGTTTGATATACAAGTGATATCACCAGGGAAAAAAGGTACTCTTGGAACAATTAGTTTAAATAAAACGCTTCAGGAGGCCATTAATCCCCGGGATAAATCCAAAAAAGAAATAAATATAAATGGAACAATATTCCGTGAAGGCGATAAAGTTATGCAGATAAGAAATAATTACAATATATTATTTGCACGGGATGATGGAACAAGCGGTGAAGGTGTATTTAACGGCGATATTGGTATACTTTTAAGCATAGACAAAGCAGACGCAACGCTAATAGTGCAGTTCGACGATAAGTATGCAAGGTATGATATAGAAAATGCAAATGATTTAGATTTAGCATATGCAATTACAGTTCATAAAAGCCAAGGTAGCGAATTTGAGGCAGTTGTTATGCCTATGTATTATGGGGCTGCGCAACTTTATTATCGTAATCTTTTGTACACAGGAGTAACACGAGCTAAATCAATGATAGTGATGGTTGGAACTCCGGGGACTGTGGCTAAAATGGTTGAAAACAATAAAAAAACTCGTAGGTATTCGGGGCTTTGTAATTTTCTTATAAGAGGTAGTGAAAATAATGGTTAATTTTAAAAAGATATTGTCTATTTTCTTTCCACCAAGATGTCCGTTTTGTAATGAATTAATTTCTTATGATGAAGTTATCTGTAAATCGTGTAAAGAGAAAATAAAATGTAAAAACTTTAAGAACACCATTACCACGCGGACAGGAGAGACGTTTGTTAGCATATCTCCGTTTTCATATGAAGAACCGATTCGCACTGCAATACATAAATTTAAGTTTCGTGGGATGAAACATTATTCAGTTTTATTTGGTAGATATTTAACTGAAGTTTTAAAGGAAAATTATGATCTTAATGAAATTGATTATATAACTAGTGTCCCATTGCATAAAGCTCGTAAAAGGGAACGTGGATTTAATCAAGCTGAAGTGTTTGCCCGGGAAATAAGTAGTCTTACGGGGATAAAGTATATTGAAGTATTAAAGAAAACTAAAAAGAATAAAGTACAACATGAATTAAACTTATCTGAAAGAACGGAAAATGTAAAAGATGTTTATGCGGTGACAAATAGCGAAATATTAAAAGACAAAACTGTGATAATTTGCGATGATATATTAACTAGCGGAAATACTATGGCCGAATGCGCGAAAGTTATTTTTGAAGCTGGGGCTAAAAATGTGATAGGTGCAACCATCGCAAATGTAGAAAGTAAGGTGGCTAGCGCAGTTAGAGGCGATAAATAAGTTACTTATTAGTAGACTTTTTTATATACATTTTACGAAGTTAAAAATATTTATAAAATAGAAGGAAAACTTCGGAAAATTGTGATAAAATAAAAATGATATATTATCTATAGGAGTGAAAAAGATGAAAAAATTTTTATCCGTTATCATGGCGTTAACAATAATGTTAGTACCATTTCAAGTGAATGCTTTTGCCATGAGTGATTTAGAGTATGAGGACTATATTGAGTTTGTAAAGATTAATAAAAGTGTTGAAAAGCAAAAAAGTCTAAAAAAGAGAGTACGTAGATCAGCTGTAATATCAGTAATGGCAACAGTAGCTTGCATATGGGCTATGAATAAGTATAGTTCTCATGGTGAGTTTGGATCAGCTTTAGGTAAGAACACTGCAAATGCTATGGATTTTACAAAAGATCAGTGGGATAAAGTAAATAATTTTGTTGAATCCACACCGTGGTTAAATTCGATGGTTGAGAAAATTGCAGATACTTATTGTGTAACCAAAGAAAATATGCTTACAAATTTTAATTCTTTTATATGTAGTTATCATAGGTGCGGAGATATCTTGTGCAAAGTGTTATATAAATGCAACTAGTTAAAATAAAGAAAAATAAAATGATCACGCCATAGGCGTGATCATTTTTATGTAGATATTTCTGTTCCAGGATAATACCAAGCAAGTATTTGCTTATAATCGGATCCTTGTTTAGCCATATTCTGAGCACCATATTGGCTCATGCCAACACCATGACCATATCCTTTTACTAAAAATTCTATTTTGTTATCATGAATATTAAGTTCGAAGTTAGCAGAGCGAAGAGAAAAGAGTTCGCGCAATTCTTTGCCAGACGTTTTTATAGAACCTATTTCTGCGTCTAACACTGTTCCACTTTGAGTTCTTTTATTTATTTTTAAAAAGTTTTGAATGTCTTGATCAAAAGTAATGCCGGGCCACTTGCTGACTGCAATACTTTTAAAGTCGTCAATGGAGAATTCTTTTGTACTTTGATATCCTGGGGCTAATACGTCTCCTGGGCTTGGAACAGACTTTAAATAATTTAAGTTTCCCCCAAATACGTCAACTATACATTCTGTGTTACCGGATGAAATAGAATGATATAAAGCTTCAATAAATTTACCGTCTTGCTTTAACGATTGCCCGAGTATTGGATCTAAGGCTTGGCTTAATTTATCGTAGTAAAAATTAAAATTTTCTCCCCAGAGTGCTTGCATTTGTTCTTTTGATATGTAATATAATTTATTGGATGGATCAATAAGAAAATCTGCACCGTTTAATGATGGATCAGGTTTTTGAGAATTCTTTTCTTTTAAATTGCAAAAGTAAGTAAATGACGCTACTGCTTGAGCCTTTAGGGCTTCTGGTTCGAAAGTTAGTGGCATTTCTGATGCTACGGCACCATATGTAAAATCTTTAAGTGTTAAAGGTACAATTTGACCAGTGCTTTTATCTAGTGCCTTGAAAACATATTGACTTGTGTCTTCTTCATTTAAATTTAATTCGTTTACTTTTGCTTCAGTAGATGAAAATTCCACTTTAGGAAAGTTAAAGTTTTCTATTTTTAAACCAGAAGTCAAAAGAGGAATAGAAAAAATGAATATTAAAAGGCTAAACAAATATAGTATTTTTTCTTTCATATTAATATATCATCCTTTTTAATTTATTAACTAAAAATTTTCATATATAATGTAGGATATTTAATTATAATCTATTTACAAATTGTTTATAAGGAAGTAAAATAAGTATATACATAAGTTTTTTGGAGGTAATGTGATGAAGTTAAAATATACTTGGATTCCTTTTATTTTAGAATTGATAATAATTACTGTTTTTAGATTATATCAATTTATAACAATAGGAGATGTATCAGTTAGGGTACAATGGGATAATATTGAACTTGTGAGTGCTTTTACTTCATCAATAGCGGTTCTTATTATAATAATTATGACTTATCTTTCAAAAGATGCACCTAAATTTTTTATACTCCAGGAAGATAAAATTACCGGTACGGTTGGTTGCCTAGCAGGTGTAATGGTGATGTGCCATTCTGTTAGTGATTTTTTAAGTTTTCTATTATCTAGTAAAGAACTAATGCGTTTATTTTCAGGAGTTTTTGGGTTAGCAGCAGGCTTAGTGTTTATTATTATGGGGATCTGTAATATAAAAGGGAAAGACTATTTTGAAAAATATAGATTATTAACATTAGTTCCAACTTTATGGGCATTAATGAGTTTATTAAATACATTTTTTAAGTATAACTCTATCCCCACAACGGCCACGAATGTAATAAATGTACTCGATGAAATATTTTTAGTATTCTTTTTGTTTTATCAAGCAAGAATGTTCGCAAATTTATTTGATGAAGCAACATTTAAAAAGCTATTTTACTGTGGGTTCTCAGCAGTAATATTTATGACACTAAACGCATTTGGTCAATTTCTTACAATTATGAATTCAGGTGCTACCATATCCCTTGTAGATTTCATTTATATTGTTGCAGAAATCATTATTGCTGTATATGCTTTGTGTTTTATTTTTGGTATAAAATTAGAACAAGAAGTAGATATTTTGTATGAAGATGAACCTATGGATATTGATGTAGAAGCAAAGGATAACAATGCTAAAAAGCCTATTGATATAGAAGCAAAGGATAATAGTGCTAAAGAGCCCGTAGAAATTGAAAATGACGATAATGATGAAATTGAAGAAATAAATAAGATAATCGAATCTTTAAATGACAATCCTCAAGAGGGGGGCCATCCAAATTTAGAGGACGATGAACGTCTTGCAAATTGGGATATTAAAAAAATAAGTAAACTGCTTAAAACTTGGAGCGAAAACTCAGAATATAATATCGATGAGGATTTACAAAATGGAAATCCCATAGATGATGGTATTAAAAAAATAAATAGCTTAATTAAATCTCTCGATAATAAGGAGCCTAAAGAGGATAGCCACCAGGATTTACAAAACGGTAATGATGCTATAAGTGATAGTATTAAAAAAATAAATAAAGTTTTAGAGAAGAAACCAGCAAAGAAAGGTCCTCAAAAATCACAAGAGGATGAGGCTGCTGTAGAGGATAGCGTTGAAAAGGTAAATAAATTAATTGTAGGTTTAAGCAACCAACCAAAAAAAGATACTCCTCACGAAACGCAAGATAATAAAAATGATCCCGCCGATGAAGAAGATGACATTGAAGAAATAAATAAGATCATTGAATATATACAAAATGAAGAACAAACGCATGAAGAGGATTCTGCAAAAGTGCAAGAGGCTAATTAAATTAAAGAATATGACTAATTTAAAGTTAGTATAAATTACCTCAAACTTAGAATAAATAGTTTATTGTTTTCATAATATAGTTGTAACGTCACACTAAATTAGGGGGTATCTTTTAAATGGCTATAAAGATTGGTATAAATGGATTCGGTAGAATAGGAAGATTAGTTTTTCGTGCTGCTGTTAGTAGACCTGATAAATTTGAGGTTGTAGCGATAAACGATCCGTTTATTGATACTGACTATATGGTATATATGGTAAAGTATGATACTATTCATGGGAAGTTTAACGGGGAGATTCATTCTGAAAATGGTAAAATTATTGTTAATGGAAAGTCTATTAATGTTTATGATTTTAAAGACCCTCAAGAGATACCTTGGGGCAAAGATGGTGCTGAATATATAGTTGAGTCTACGGGGGTATTTTGCACTTCGGAGAAAGCAAGTGCACATATAAAAGCAGGAGCTAAAAAAGTAGTTATTTCAGCACCTGCTAAAGATTCTGAGACTCCAACATTTGTATGCGGTGTAAACCTTGATAAGTATACTAAAGATATGAATATTGTTTCTAATGCGTCTTGTACTACTAATTGCTTGGCGCCACTTGCTAAGGTTATAAATGATGAATTTGGTATCGTTGAAGGGTTAATGACCACCGTTCATGCAATGACGGCTACTCAGAAAACAGTTGACAGCCCGTCTAAAAAAGACTGGCGCGGTGGCAGGGCTGCTGCAGGAAATATTATTCCTTCGTCTACTGGGGCTGCTAAGGCATGTGCGCTAGTTATTCCGGAGCTTAAGGGGAAGCTTACCGGTATGGCATTTAGGGTTCCTACTTTGGACGTTTCTGTTGTGGATTTAACTTGCAGAATAGAGAAGTCAGCGAGTTATGAGGAGATTTGCAGGTGCGTAAAAAGGGCGTCTGAAAATGAAATGCGAGGGATCCTTGGGTACACTGAAGATGCGGTGGTATCGTCGGATTTTTATAGTGACGACAGAACATCAATATTTGATGCTAAAGCGGGGATCATGCTGAACGAAAATTTTGTTAAGCTTGTTTCTTGGTATGATAACGAATGGGGCTATAGCACGAAGATTTTAGATTTGATGGAGCATATGGCGAGGGTAGACAACAATTAATTTCGGAATAAAAAAGGGAGCCGCGCGGTATAGTGCGGCTCCCCTTTCTTACTAAGAATTATAAAAACGATTGGTTTTTATAATTCTTAAAATTAATGTTCCCATATTCCTCCTCGTAGTTTTTTAATCGCGTACCTAATTAAAAATAATATTTGCCCGTTTACAGAGCGGCCTTCATAATCCGATACGATGTGTAATTTATCCAGTGTATTGTTGTCAATACGAATGGATAAATTTTTTATATTCATAAAATCACCTCCCGGTGATTTTACAATAAAAAGTATTACTTATTAATATTTAAGGTAAATCAAGTTAAAAATAATTGGATAACTAAAAAATTTAAAAAATTTTTTCCGCTACCAATCTTTAGTTTTATTCGACAATTACTCGGTGCTATAGTGTAGTTAAAAGATAAAAAGCAGGGGATTTATATGTTAAACTTGATCGAAAAAGCTAGAAATATTTATGATAGTTTTTATGACGACATAGACTGCAAAGCCTACCAGTATATGGGCGTTCATAAGGAAGAAAAAGAAGGAATTAAAATGACTGCTTTTAGAGTTTGGGCCCCAAACGCCAAAAGCGTATCTGTAGTAGGCGATTTTAACCACTGGGATAGGTCAAAAAATAAAATGAGCCAAGTTAGTGATAACGGCATATGGGAATGCTTTGTTCCAATGGATATGCCCAATTTCACTTTATATAAATTTAGCATAGAAACCACAAGCGGCGCTATATTACAAAAATCTGACCCATATGCATTCCACGCAGAAACAAGGCCAGGGACTGCGTCTAAAATTTTTGATATTGACGAATATCAATGGAATGATGAAAAATGGATAAAAAGAAAATCCCTAAAAGAACATTACGATTCACCAATGAACATTTATGAAGTACATGCTGCGTCGTGGAAAAAATATGCTGACGGGAATGTATTTTCCTACGAAAAATTAGCAAAAGATCTAATACCATACGTAAAAGACATGGGCTATACGCACATAGAACTAATGCCAATGTCTGAATACCCTTATGATGCCTCGTGGGGTTATCAGGTGACAGGATACTTTGCTCCGACATCAAGGTATGGTTCTCCAGATGATTTCATGAGATTTATTGATAAGTGTCATAAAAACGGAATAGGAGTGATAATGGATTGGGTACCAGCGCACTTTCCAAAAGATGAGCATGGACTAGCAAAGTTTGATGGAACGAGTTGCTATGAATATGAGGATGAAAGAAAGGGTGAACACAAAAGATGGGGAACACTGGTATTTGACTATGAAAAAAGTGAAGTAGAAAGTTTTCTAATCTCAAGTGCGATATTTTGGCTTGAAAAATATCATATAGATGGTTTAAGAGTAGATGCAGTGGCGTCTATGTTATACCTTGATTATGATAGAAAACCCTTTGAGTGGGTGCCAAATAAATTTGGAGGCAAAGAAAACCTAGAGGCTGTAGGATTTTTAAAAAAATTAAACGAAACGGTATTTAAACTGTTCCCAAAAGCGATAATGATAGCAGAAGAATCAACTGCATGGCCGCTTGTTTCAAGGCCAACTGACGTGGGAGGATTAGGGTTTAACTATAAATGGAATATGGGTTGGATGAACGATATGCTAAACTACATGTCAACAGACCCATTTTATAGGCCACATCACCACAGAAACATAACGTTTTCGTTTTTTTATGCTTTTTCAGAAAATTTTATATTGCCCATTTCACATGACGAAGTAGTCTATGGAAAAAAATCGCTTATAAATAAGATGCCAGGTACATATGAACAAAAATTCTCAGGGGTTAGAGCATTTATATCCTACATGATGGCGCATCCGGGTAAGAAGTTAGTTTTTATGGGTACAGAGTTTGGCCAGTTCGATGAGTGGAATTATGAAACCGGACTTGATTGGATGCTATTTGATTTTGAGTCGCATAAAAAACTAAATAATTTCTTTAAATCAATAAATCATTTTTACCTTTTAAATAAACCTTTGTGGGAAAACGATTTTTCATGGGAAGGATTTTCTTGGATATCAAATGATGACTATAAGCAAAGTATAATAAGCTTCAGACGCATTGATAAAAAAGGAAAAGAACTTATTGTTGTTTGTAACTTTCAACCAGTGAGACGAAAAAATTATTGTATTGGAGTACCATATGAAGGGATATATTCTGAAGTATTTAATTCAGATTCTGAGGAGTTTGGTGGCTCGGGATTAATTAATGAAAATGAAATAAAAACCAATGAAAAGCCAATGCATGGTTATGAGCATTCCATAGCTATTGAACTTGCACCGCTATCAGTTTCATTTATTAAATGTATAAAGAAAAAACCAAGGAAAGTCAAATCATTAAATAAACTAGAGGAGTGACACAGGGTGTTTCCAAAGCAAAGCGTTGTGGCGATGATTTTGGCTGGAGGACAAGGAAGCAGACTTGGGGTATTAACAGATAAAATTGCAAAGCCAGCAATATCTTATGGGGGAAAATATAGAATTATAGATTTTCCTTTATCAAATTGTGTAAACTCTGGAATAGAAGCTGTTGGTGTGCTTACGCAATATCAACCTCTTATTTTAAATGAGTATATCGGTAATGGTCAACCATGGGACCTTGATAATATGAACAGTGGAGTTAGGGTTTTACCACCATATCAAAAAAGCCGTGGTGCGGATTGGTATAAGGGAACAGCCAATGCAATATATCAAAATATGAATTATATATCACGGTATAACCCGGAGTATGTTGTGATTTTGTCAGGTGATCATATATACAAGATGGATTATTCAAAGATGATAGCATTTCATAAAAAGAAAAATGCTGCATGTACTATCGCTGCAATAGATGTTCCTATAAAGGAAGCTTCCAGGTTTGGAATACTTAATGTTAACGAAGATAATTCTATTTATGAGTTTGAAGAAAAACCTAAAAACCCAAAAAGTACAAAAGCTTCAATGGGTATCTATGTTTTTTCATGGGATAAGTTAGAAGCATATTTAAAGGAGGACGAGATAAATACAAAGTCGAGTAAAGATTTTGGGAAGAATGTACTTCCGTACATGTTAAGAGCTGGTGAAAAATTATACGCTTATGATTTTAATGGATATTGGAAAGATGTTGGAACTATAGAAAGCCTTTGGGAATCTAATATGGATCTTTTAGATCCAAATGGTAAACTTGATTTAAATGACGAGACTTGGAAGATCTATTCACGAAATCCGATATTACCTCCACATTATATAGCATCTTGTGCAAGCGTTGAGAATTCGCTTATATCTGATGGATGTAATGTTTATGGAAGAGTTGATTTTAGTGTTTTGTTTGCAGGTGTTTATATAGGAGAAAATGCAGTTGTAAAAGATTCGATAATTATGCCCGGCGCAAGGATTGAATCAGGGGCTGTCGTGCAATATGCAATAATATCTGAGAACGCAACAGTAAAGAAGAATGCTAAAATTGGGTCAAGACCTGAAGACACAGACAGCACACAATGGGGAATTACTGTTATTGGCGAGGATGTGGTGATAGGAGAAAATATTACAATACCGGCGAAGTCTATGATAAAAGAAAGTATAATGCTTATAAAAACAAAGACAGAAAGAGAGGCAGTAGGGGTGAAGTGTCTTTGAGGGGAAATAATATCTTGGGAATAATATTTTCTAATACTGGAGAAGAACTTTTAAGAGAATTAACAGAAAAAAGAACATTGTCTTCAGTTCCCTTTGGAGGAAGATATAGGCTTATTGATTTTCCTCTTTCAAATATGGTTAATTCGGGTATAAATAAAGTTGCAGTGCTTACAAGAAGAAATTATCAGTCACTTATGTGGCACCTTGGAACAGGGAAATCCTGGGGGCTATCAAAAAAAAGAAACGGTCTTTTTATATTTCCGCCATTTGGAAATAGCAATGAGAATTTTACTAACAAAATAGAAATGTTATCGGCAATTAGTAATTTTATAGAGAACTCTAAAGAAGAATATGTATTATTAGCGGACTGTGATGTTATTTGCAATATAGACTATAATGGTGTAATAGCAGAACACATAAAAACTAATGCAGATATCACAACAGTATATAGCAAAGATGTATTGCCCAAACAAAGGTTAAATACTTTGGTTTTGGCGCTTGATAATAATAAAAAAATTACACAGATCGATACGGGCAACGATGAAAATAAAGATATTTGCAACTTATCGATGAATATAATAGTCTTAAAAAGAGAACTGCTAATTAGTTTGATAAATGAGTGCACAGGGCGAAATAAGTATAATTTTAATAGAGATATATTACAAAGTAATGTATCAAATTATAATATTTACGGATATGAATTTAAAGGTTTTAATAAAAGGATAAATTCCATGAGTGCCTATTTTGAAACAAATATGTGCATTATGGATAAGGCCATACGCGATGAACTTTTTGATAGCCAACGCCCTATATATACAAAAGTTAGAGATGACATGCCTGCAAGATATGGTTTAGAATCACGTGTAAAAAATTCGTTGGTGGGAAATGGTTGTATAATTGAAGGGGAAGTAGAAAATAGTGTTATATTTAAAGGAGTAAGGATAGGGAAAAAAACAAAAGTATCAAACTGTGTAGTTATGCAAGACACAGTAATAGGTGAAAATTGTAATTTAAATTATATTATAGCTGATAAAGATATAAAAATAATGAACGAGAGAATATTAATGGGATTTAAATCTTATCCTGTTTACATAAGTAAATCAAGTGTAGTTTGATGTTAGAAACTTGGAGGAAAAGTTGTGAAGGTTTTATTTTGTAGCAGTGAATCTATGCCTTTTGCAGCATCTGGAGGCCTAGCAGAGGTATCGGGGTCTTTACCTAAGTCTTTAAGTGACCTTGAGATTGATTGTAGAGTAGTTATGCCTCTTTATAAGAGTATACCTGATAAACTAAAAAATAAAATGGAATTCGTTACGAAGTTTAATGTACCCTTATCGTGGCGAAGTGTATATTGTGGTGTTTTTAAATGTGTTTATAGAGGAGTAACTTACTATTTTATAGACAATGAATATTATTTTAAACGTGATTCTTTTTATGGATATTACGACGATGGCGAGCGCTTTGCATTTTTTTCGCGAGCAATAGTAGAGATGTTACCTTACATAAATTATAAACCCGATATAATTCATACTAACGACTGGCAAACAGCATTGGTGCCGGTCTATTATAGTTTGATATATGTACATTTTAAGTGGTATTATGGCATAAAGAATATTTTTACAATACATAATATAGAATATCAAGGTAAATATGGAATGGATATAATAGAGGATGTGGTAGGAGTACCAAAGGAAAAGTTTTCAGTGCTAGAATTTGATCATTGTGCTAATTTTATGAAGGGCGCTATTGAAAGTGCCGATATAGTCACAACTGTTAGTCCCACCTATGCACATGAAATATTAAATCCATGGTTTTCACAGGGTTTAGATCCCATATTAAAAGAAAGAAACTTTAAAGTTTGCGGAATTTTAAATGGAATAGATAATGAAACATATGATCCTCAAACAGATAAGTTAATATACAAGAACTACTCCATTGGTGATATAAACTCAAAGTATGAGAATAAAAGGTTATTACGAGAAAGGTTATTTCTTGAGAACAAAATTAATGTGCCATTGATTGGAATGGTTACAAGACTAGTTGACCATAAGGGAATAGAACTTGTAATAAATGCATTTGAACGGTTGATGAATAAAGAAGATGTACAGTTTGTTATTTTAGGTTCTGGGCAAAATGAGTTTGAGGATTTCTTTAAGAAAATGCAAGAAAAGTATCCGGGAAGAGTAAGCGCGTGCCATGGGTTTATACCGGAGTTATCACATAAAATATATGCTGCATCTGATTTATTTTTAATGCCGTCTAAAAGCGAACCATGTGGTCTTTCTCAAATGATTGCACTAAGATACGGATCCATTCCTATAATAAGAGCCACAGGTGGACTGTATGATTCCGTTAAAGATAGTGGAGATGGCTATGGCAATGGATTCACGTTTAATAATTATACACATGAGGATATGCTAAATGCTATTAAAAGAGCTATTTGTGGGTATTCTGACCGATATGGTTTTAAGATACTTATGAAAAGAGCAATGCAATGTGATAACAGTTTTAAAAAATCAGCAGGGGAATATATTAACCTATACTATAAAATGGGTTGCAAATAAAACAAATGGTATTTTAACAAAAATTATATTTTATTTATCATGCTGATTTTATTTTATACCTCAAATATAAATAGAAAAAGTATTGCATATATGATAAAATATATAAAATTGAAGTTTATTTATTATTTGGGAGATGTATGTTATGAAAAAAGTATTGTCAGTAATATTATCGCTGGCTATTGTTGTTTCATCTGTAAGCTTGACTTGTTTTGCGCAAGAGAAAACTAATGAAATATATGTATCTAAAGAGATGGAAAATGCATCTACAGAAAACCCACTGATTACGGAATTAAAAGAGCTATTACACAACAATGATTGTAAAGGTCAAGAGAAACTATGCCAATGTTTATTAAATGATGCAAGTTTCTATGAAGATCAAAGAAGTAATATAGGTGGCACAGAAACAAAAGTGGTTAGATACAATCTTTTTAGCCTTATTTTTAACCTATTAAAGTTAGTTACCATGGATTCAATAGAAATGTGTATAAACTTATGCTTTTATACTTTGGCGTTATTTTATATCCCTAGTAAAGCTTTAGTAAAACTTGGTGTTCAAGCTGTGGTGTATATTGCAAAGGTTATGGGAAGAACCCCACAAGCTGTTTTATATATGTTAAAAGGGAAACTAAGTGATAGTGAACTGCAAAAACAGTGCAAAGGGTTATTTGAAGATATGATCGCAGAAATGAATTAACTTTTAACATAAAATTAATATTCACACATATTATAGTATAAAGGAATATAGACGTCACAAAAGTTTAAAACATTGTGGCGTCTTTTTTTAGGAGGAAAATACTATGTGTGGAATAGCAGGTTGGGTTGATTATGAAGATGATATAAGTATAAATACAGCTATTTTAAATAATATGAGTAAAAGCATATCACGAAGGGGCCCAGATGCATCAGGTATGCATAAAGAACGGCATGCCTGTTTGTTACACAGAAGGCTAATTGTTATAGATCCAGAAAACGGTAAGCAACCAATGAGAATTGCTTATAACGACGAAGACTATACCATTGTATATAATGGTGAATTATACAATACCGAAGAAATAAAAAAAGAACTTATGTCATTTGGATACAAGTTTAAAGGGCATTCGGACACAGAAGTTTTATTAGTTTCATTTATACATTGGGGAGAAAAGTGTGTAGAGAAATTAAATGGTATCTTTGCGTTTGCCATTTGGGATACCAAAGCACAGACATTATTTATAGCACGAGATCGCATTGGGGTAAAACCTTTATTTTTTTATAATTATGATAATGGTTTAATTTTTGCATCTGAGATAAAATCATTGTTATGTAATCCTAGAGTGAAACCACGAATAAATGAAACAGGATTAATGGAACTTTTTTTTATTGGCCCAGGAAGGAC
>CAQZPH010000007.1 GCA_948933715.1 uncultured Eubacteriales bacterium
GCGTGTATGATATAATTTTGTTATACTGATGTAAAGGAGACTTTTATATGTTTAGTAATAATTTTAAAAAAATACGGCAATCTTATGGTTTAACACAAGCACAAATGGCAGGCAAACTTGGAGTTTCACCTTCAACAGTTGGAATGTATGAGCAGGGAAGACGTACGCCAGACAGTAGTATGTTAAAAAAAATTTGTGAGTTATATAATGTAAGTACTGATTATCTTTTAGGAATAGATGTTTGTGATGAAGAGAGAGAAAAGTCAGTTGATGATTTTATAGATGAGCTTACTTATACTTTACGAGCCCAAAAAGGTTTAATGTTTAATGGTAAACCAATTACAAGGCAAGATAAAGAAAAAATAGTAGAAGCGATCAAAGTGGCAACAGCGGTAGCAGTATCAGGAACCAGAATGGGAAAAAATGATTAAACTTAAAAAATTCAATAAATTGGGAGGTGGGGAATATAGAAAATTTTGTTCGCAATTTGATAAGAAAATATGGAACCCGATCACCTTTTGAACTGTGTGAAAAGATGAATATAAAAATATTATTTGTTGATTTACCAGAAAAGGTCAATGGTTTCTTTCTTAATTCAAAGATGAATAGTTCTATATTAATTAATAAAAACTTATCTCCGGCGCAAAGGAAAGTAATATGTGCTCATGAATTAGGGCATGCTTTATTACACAATTGTGTTAATACGTTGGATTATCAGGATAATAATTCCCATTACATTGAAAAGCTTGAGAACGAAGCTGACAAGTTTTCAAAAATTTTGCTTGGCCACCAATAAAAAATGAAATTCTTGTTTTAATTTTAAAATAAAAATGTTATAATAGAAAAAATAAGATTACAAAGAGGGGTATTATGAAATTTTTAACTGTTTCTCGATTTCTTATATTAACAGTAGGAATGTTGAGTTTCCTTTTAAAATGGTTGATGTTTTTATTAATCTTTGTAGTATTTATTATGTTAATAAAAAATTTCAAGTTTTCTCAAGAGAATTCTTTTAAAAAAAGCAATGCTAAAGATAAAAATTTATTTTTTGACAAGCAACTTACAAAAAAGGAAAATATTAAAGAAGATTATGAGATATCAAAAGAAGTTACTGCAGTTATAGCTTCTGCTGTTGGTTATGTTTATTCTAGTAATAATAAAAGATATAAAGTGCATTCAATAAAAAGAATTTTTTATGCTGATAATAGATTAGATTAATATAGAATTTTATATAAAAAGAAGCACTCCCAAAGTAGGGAGTGCTCTTGTTTTTTAAGAGCCTATTAATTACAGCCGCAACCATTACCGCAACCACAGTCATTATTATTGTTTCCGCAGCAGCATAGAAGAAGTATTAATATTATTATCCAAGAGCAGCCCCCGTTGCCAAAATTATTACACATATTGTTTTCCTCCTTTAATGTATTTCAATATCATTATACGAAAATAACAATTGAGTGGTTACAATAAAAGCCATTTTTAATTTAAAAAGGGAGAGATATTGAGAATTAGTTAGAAAACAAGAGATATTAAAAGAAAAATTAATTTACACAAGAATAAAGGAGTGGTATGGGAGATGATAGGTTTTGACTTTGTTTGACTAAAGATCTACAATATATAAAGTCAAGAAAAGTCAAAGTCTAATATTACTAATAAAATGAAAGGGTGAAAAAATTGAAGATAAGTGATGAAGTTGCGCAGTATATATTAGAACTCTTAGAAGAGTCGCAAGGAGATATACAAATAAAAAGAAATGAATTAGCAAGTAGTATTGGCTGTGTACCAAGTCAGATAAATTATGTAATAACATCAAGGTTTACTCCCGAACATGGATATTTAGTAGATAGCAGAAGAGGTGGCGGAGGATACATTAGAATTACTCGCATAAAAACCGAAAAAAGTACAGCGGTTATGAATATAATAAATTCTATAGGTTCACAAGTAGATTCTCTCTCTGCTGAGATTATAGTTGAGAGCCTCTTACAAAGAGACATAATTTCACCTAAGGTAAGAAGTTTAATGCTAAGCGTGTTATCTAATAGAGTTTATTCTGATATACCAATAAATTTAAGAGGAAGTTTAAGAGCCTCGATTTTAAAAAATATGTTACTAACACAAATTTAAAGGGGGAAGGGTTATGTTATGTCAATCATGTGGTAAAAATCAGGCAAGTACACATATAAAAAAAATAATTAATGGTGAGCTAACAGAATATATATTGTGTGACCAATGCGCAGCGAGGCTTGGTTACCCTAATGTATTTAGTGATTTTGGATTTGATTTTAACAATCTTTTAGGAAGCTTTTTTGAAGACAGTAAACCACAATTTATGAATGTAGATAATAAAAGATGTGATTTTTGTGGTTCGTCTTTTGCGGATATTTCAGCTTCAGGTAAAGTGGGATGCTCTAAGTGTTACGATGTATTTATTGATGAGCTTATGCCATCGATAAAGCGTATACATGGAAACCCCAAGCATTCAGGGAAAATAGCATCTTTTGCAGGAAAAGAGAATTCTCTTAAAAAGGAGATTAAATTATTAGAAGAGAAGATGAGACTAGCGGTAAAAGAACAAAACTTTGAAGAAGCTGCAAAAATAAGGGATGAAATTAAAAAATTGAATTCAAAGGAGAATTCGAAAAATGAATAAGTGGTATGAAAAATCGGGTGAGTGTAGTGACGTTGTATTAAGCACGAGAATACGGTTTGCAAGAAATATGTCTGATTATCCTTTTCCGTGCAAATTAAATAGTAATGTTAAAAGTCAGGTTGCTAACGATATAAAAAGGGTTTTGTCTAATAAATCTTTTGCTAATTATAATTTTAGATGTTTAAACATTGCAAGCATGAATAGGATTGATACAAGAAGTTTAGTTGAATGTCATTTAGTTAGCCCCGAGTTTATTAAAAAAGATGATTCTGGCGTAGTATTTATATCTTCAGAAGATAACATTAGCATAATGGTGAATGAAGAAGACCATATAAGAATGCAAGTTATGAAAGAAGGTCTTTCTCTTGAGGAAACATATAATGTAGCGGATGAACTTGATAATAAGCTTGATAAGAATTTAAAATTTGCTTTTAATGAAAACTTAGGTTATTTAACACAGTGTCTCACAAATTTAGGGACAGGAATGAGAGCATCTGTTATGTTGCATTTGCCGGCACTTAAAGAATGCGGTATGATAGAAAAAATATCATCTAATCTTATAAAATTAGGCCTTACAATGAGAGGACTATACGGAGAAGGAACTGAACCAAAGGGAGATATATATCAAATTTCCAATCAAGTTACTTTAGGAATATCAGAAAAAACAGCTATCAAAAATCTAAACGATATAACGATGCAAATAATAAATCAAGAGAGAAACTATAGAAAAGAGTTATCAAAAAATATTCAGGTAACTGACGCTATATGTAGGTCTCTTGGAATATTAAAAACAGCTAAACTTCTAAGTAACGATGAATTTATGAAATTGATTTCAAATATACGTTTGGGATTATCAATGGGGATTATTAAAGGGACGTCATATGATGTGCTTAATAATATAACAATTAAGGCTCAACCATATATGTTAATGAAAGAAGAAAAATCTGAACTCACTTCGGTAAAAAGAGACCAAAAAAGAGCTATGATAATGAACACAAACCTACAGAATACAGAAATACTCTAAGCTAAAAGGAGGAAAATATATGTATAGATTTAACGGCTTTACAGAGAAAGCTAATAATGCACTTAACTTATCAATTTCAAGCGCAGAGGAGATGGGCCACACTTATATAGGAAGCGAACATATACTATTAGGTTTATTAAAAGAAGGGAGTGGCGTAGCTTCGGTGATACTTGAGGAATTGGGCGTTGATGAGGATGATCTTGATAATTTGCTAAGAAACGAAATAGGTATTGGAGCAAGAACTTCCCTTGGCACTTCAGATTTTACACCAAGAACTAAAAGGATTTTGCAAAATGCTGTGATGCAAGCTGCAAGCCTTGGCCATAATTATGTTGGAACAGAACATTTACTATTATCACTAATAAGCGAGTCAGATAGTTATGCCGTAAGATTTTTAAATGAGCTTGGAACCAATATAAGAAGTATAATGGAAAAATTAAATACCACTTTTGATAATCCGACAGAGGATAAAATATACGGGATGAATGATTCATTTTCAAACGGAATGGGAAGTTCTCCATCTTCGAATATTAAAAGCCGTACAAAAGTATTAGATCAATTTGGAAGGGATTTGACTAAACTTGCGCAAAGCGGTGCAATAGATCCTGTGATAGGCAGGCAAAACGAAATAGAAAGAGTAATACAAATACTCTCGAGAAGAACGAAAAATAATCCATGCCTTATTGGAGAACCAGGCGTTGGTAAAACAGCGGTAGCTGAAGGTTTAGCACTGAAGATAGTATCTGGAGATGTTCCTGAGCTTTTAAAAGGAAAAAGAGTAGTTTCACTTGATTTAACAGGTATGATAGCTGGAACTAAGTATCGTGGAGATTTCGAAGATAGAATAAGAAATGCAATTGAAGAGATAAAAAAATCAGGAAATGTAATTTTGTTTATAGATGAACTTCACACTATAGTGGGCGCAGGTTCAGCTGAAGGTTCAGCTGATGCTGCTAATATTTTAAAACCTAGTCTTGCAAGGGGAGATTTCCAAGTTATAGGTGCCACTACAATAAAAGAGTACAGAAAATATATTGAAAAAGATGCAGCACTTGAAAGAAGATTTCAACCAGTGACTGTTGGAGAACCTACAGAAGAAGAAACTGTTTTAATCTTAAAAGGACTAAGAGATAGATATGAAGCCCATCACAAGGTAACTATAACTGATGAAGCAATAGAATCTGCGGTTAATTTATCATCTAGATATATATCAGATAGGTATTTACCTGATAAAGCTATAGATTTAGTGGACGAAGCAGCTTCAAGAGTTAGACTTAGAGCCTATACTGCCCCAGACGATCTACAAGATTTAGAGAAGAAAATAAAAGAGCTTGATAAAGAAAAGTCGGAAGCAATCAATCAACAAGACTTTGAAAGAGCAGCTAAATTAAGAGATGAAGAGAAATCAATAAAACAAACTTTAGACAAGAAAAAAAGAAAATGGCAAGATAAACATGAAAAAGCTGATGGAGAAGTTACAAGCGAAGATATTGCACATATAGTATCAAACTGGACGGGAATACCTGTTATTCAATTGACCCAGGCAGAAAGCGAAAGACTCCTTAATATGGAAAATATATTGCATGAAAGAATAGTTGGCCAAAACGAGGCTGTAGAGCAAGTTTCAAAAGCAATAAGAAGAGGTAGAGTCGGCCTTAAAGACCCAAAACGTCCAGTTGGTTCCTTTATATTTTTAGGTCCTACGGGTGTTGGTAAGACAGAACTATGCAAGGCTTTAGCACAGGCTATGTTTGGCGATGAGAATGCAATGATAAGACTTGATATGTCAGAATATATGGAAAAACATACAGTTTCAAAACTTATAGGGTCACCTCCAGGATATGTTGGTTATGACGAAGGAGGGCAATTAACCGAAAAAGTTAGAAGGACACCGTATTCAGTAGTACTTTTTGATGAGATAGAAAAAGCGCATCCCGATGTGTTTAATATGTTACTTCAAATACTGGAAGATGGGCACTTGACAGATTCTCAAGGAAGAAAGGTCAACTTTAGAAACACAGTTATTATAATGACATCAAATGTTGGTGCGCGCCTTATTACAGAGAAACAAGCAAACTTAGGGTTTATGTTAAGCAGTAGTAGTGAAACTGATAAAGAGAAATTAAAAGACACAGTAATGTCTGAACTTAAAAAGCTATTTAAACCCGAATTTTTAAATCGTGTTGATGATACAATAGTATTTAATAAACTCACAAAAGAAGACATAAAATTAATAGCAAAACACATGCTAAATGATGTAACTAAAAGAGCACAGTCACTTGATGTTGATATTCGTTTTACAAATGGAGCAATAGAAGCAATAGCAGATGAAGGGTTCGATCCAGTGTATGGAGCCAGACCTTTGAGAAGAGCTATTCAAGCGCAGATAGAAGATAAATTCTCTGAAGAGATGTTAAAGGGAGATTTAGAAGCAGGAAAGAAATTTAAATGTGATTATAGTAAAAGGCAAAAGACATTTGTTTTTTCTCCCGACAATAAAAAATAAAAATCAAACAGAGCGCACTAGCATATAGCTAGTGCGCTCCACTTTATATAAAAGACTAGATTTAATTATGATTTTCTATGCCTTCAAGAGCACTTTTAACAAGATCGGGGTTTTTCGTCATTAAAGCTAGCATGCAAGAATAAACTAGATCAGGGTTATTCTGAAAGTTTACTTTAACAAGTTCAGCTTGTTTACTATCGGGGACAAAAAGGTTTATGGTTAAAAGATTCATGTCTGTTCCCCCTGAAACGTTGCAGGTGACGTAATAACCATTTTGCTCTTTTTTTATTGTAACAGTATTTTCATTTTCTCTTTTTACTTTTGCTAAAAGATTTATAGCGGCAGCAATTGCTTTTTCCCTTATTGATATAGGAAGAGCTGTGTCAAGTTGAGTAGCGATTATTTTACCTGTTTCAGTTATTACATATGTAGAAGAGTCGGGTGAACATTGACAAATATTGTTGTTTCCAATAAGATCTGAAAAAGCATCATTTATTTCAAAATAGTTTGCTAAATCGTTTTCTTGCAAAACAGATACAATATCGTCTTTTGACAAAGGTTGATTTATACTAGATAACACGTAACAAATCAACAGTTTTATATCGTTTTTACTTCTTAAACCACCAAGAGCGACTCCGGCGGTAAAAGCATCAAATTTCAAGTTTGGTCCTCCTTTTAAAAAGTAATATTATTTTTATCAAACTCAGTTTTAATGTTTTCTTGCAAAGTCTTTTTAAGTAGGTTATAGTTTTTATTTGTGCACCATACTTGTAATGAAATATTGACTATGCCATCTTCAAAACTATGCACTAAAACATCCGTACTAGGCTCATAAAGCAAATTTTCGTTTTTGTTAACAACGTGGTTTAGAATTGGTTTTATATCTGATAACTTAGTAGAACTTTTTATAGGTATTAAAATATCTAAGCGCCGTTTATCATTTGAAGTGTAATTTATAATATAATCTGAAGTAAGCTTAGAATTTGGAACAACAACTTCTTTGTTATCGGAAGTTGATAACGTTGTAAATAACATTTCAATTTTTTGAACAGTTCCACTTACATTGTTTGTTTCAAGGTAATCACCTATTTTAAAAGGTTTATTTATAATTATTATAGCTCCACTTGCAGCATTAGAAAGATTATTTTTAAGGGCAAGGCCTACTGTAACAAGACCAGCGCCAAGAGCTGCAATTATTGATGAGATATTTATTCCACACCAGGAAATTACAATTAAGATAACAATGCCTCTTAAAACCACTTTTAATACAGAATTAGAAAAAGATACGATACTATTATCTATATTAGATTTTACCATAGCTTTTTTTATTGTTCTAGAAAGGCTACCTGCTAAAACCCATCCAACTGCAAAGATTAAAACTGCAAGAATAATTTTAAATATTATAAAAAATATATATGCAGATGAACCATTAAAAGCCTGTTTTATATCCATAAAATCACCGTTTTCTTTTAAAATTACATTTATATTATAACATACATTTTAAAAATTTGCTTACATTTAATAAAGTCCTTGAAAAAATTTTCCTTTTAAGATAATATAATAGTTAATTAAGAGTAAAATGATGGGAGTATGATATGACTATGGACGTTTTAGAAAATATACGCTATTACTCTATCTTTTGTCCCCAATATGATAAAGATTTAATCGATTTTGATTTGTTGTCAGAGATAAGACAAAATTTTTTTGTTACAGGGAAAAAGCAAAAAAATAAAATAACTCGCGATCACCTCGGAAAAACATATCATTATTCTTATGCTTTAGAAAAAAATAAGCCCATGAAATGGAAACGTATGTTTGCAGATAAAGTTATTGAAAGAAGTCGTGTCAATAACGATGGTACTTATGAAATTATTTTTTTTAACGAAAATAGAACAATTTTTAAAATTGTTTACTTTAATTTTCAACACGATATTTATAAGATAGAATATTTTTCTCATGCTGAAAAACGTAAAGTTGTTTTAATTCTTAAAAATAAGGGAAATAAAATAATAATAAAAGAATACAAACGTCAGTTTAATAAAGTAGTTTCATATGAAGTCTATCCTGTGAATTTAGATATTAATGAAGATAACGCAGATCCTTTTGAAAATAAATTTGCTAAGTTTTTATGTTTTACTGATAAAGGTATGATTAGCTATTGTACTAAAGATCAATTAGAAAAAATAGAAAAGACGAAAAAATCAAGTAGCATTGTAAAATTTAACGATATGAAAAACAAAGAAATAGTAGATAATAAAATTAATGAAGTAAGTGTGAATTTAATGAACATTAAAGATAAAGATGTAAGCTATAATAAAAAATATGATATAAAAAATAGCGTTTTCCCTCATGATGAAACAATGCGACAAAAAATTATAAAAACAGAAAATGGTGAAAAGTTTTATTACTTCGGAGAATTAAAGTCCAACTTAAGAGATGGAAGAGGCATAACCATTACTGAAGATGGCTTTGTTGCCTATGATGGCGAATATGCTGAAGATAAGAAAAATGGATTTGGTGTTTTTCATTATCGTTCGGGGGCCGTTAACTATGTTGGAAATTTTAAAAACGATAAAAAGGATCTTTTGGGGATATCATTTAATAAAGACCATAGCAGAGCCGTTGTAAGATCTTTTGACAATGGTAAATCTAAGAATATGATTTCTGAATTTGATTCACAAGGGAATCTTTTATATGCAGGTCGAATTGAAAATGGGGAAAAGGTTGGTGCTGCTGTTAGCTATAAAAACGACGACAGTAAAGTTTTTGTGCTGCAATTTAAAAATGGAATACAAACCGGAAGAGGCAGCATATTTAATGAAGATGGAGCCCTTGTATATAATGGAGAGATATCTGACTATCAAGGTAATGGGCTTGGTGTAGAATATAATTTAGATGGGACAATAAAATATAAAGGAAATTTCTTAAATAACAAGTATAGCGGGCAAGGGAAATTATATATAGATAATGGATACATAATAGAAGGTAACTTCGAAAATGGTTTTGCAAATGGAATGGCCCGAAAATTTGATACAAACAGCAAGAAAATATATGAAGGAAGCTTTAAAGATGGTGTTTATTCTGGTGAAGGAACATTATATTTAGATGATGGGCACTTTTTAAAAGGCACTTTTATAAATGGAATTGCACAGGGGATATTATCGGAATTTGATGCGCAAGGTGACGTTACCTATATTGGCCATTTTGAAAACGGTGTATATGAAGGAAATGGATGCATTTATAAAAATGGTAAAAAAGTTTATGAAGGTAACTTTAAAAACGGAGAATACGACGGGGTGGGTTGCCTTTATAAAGATGACAATTGTATATACTTTGGAGAGCTTACCTCCGGCAAAAAAAATGGATTTGGAACAGAATATTGTTTAGGAGATATTCAATATACGGGTTACTTTAGAGATGGGCTTTATGATGGGATTGGTATATTCTTTAATTGCGGTATACCTCTTTATGCGGGATTTTTTAAGTGCGGTAAAAAGAACGGACGTGTAAATGAGATTTATAAGAATCGTGTTATAAAAGAATGTATATATGATAACGATGTAGTAACTTATATGAAAGAATATGAATATCCGTCTATGAATCTTTTGTATTATGGAAATGTATGTAATAATACAAAAAGCGGAATGGGTTCAACCTTTACAGCATTTGCAGAGAAAGATAAAGAAGGTATATTTGACAATGGCGAAATAGTAAATCGAATGGATGTTTTCTTTAAAGAACTTATCCCATTGCCAGAATGCAGTCGTTTAAATGATGCTGGGTATGACGATTTTAGGTTTGGACCTGATTTTGCAGTGGAGAAAAAATTAATGGATGGAATATATTCAGGTCAATTGATGAATGGAAAACCTGAAGGACGAGGAACTATACTATATTCTGATCATAGGTATACTGGTTATTTTAAAAACGGACAACCCTATGGCAAAGGGGTAATTTATAAAAATGATGGTACTAAAATACAAGGTGAATTTTTAAATGAAGCAACGAATTTGAGTGAACGAATAGATTTTTCAACGGAAAAAAGTTATGACCTTATAAGCATATGTTGATTAAAGGGTTGAAAGATAATGAACTTTATTGAAATTCATGATGTTGGTTATGGTGAGTGCATAGTATTTGAAGGCAAGAAGAATGAAATATTAATGGTTGATTGTGGCTCGATGAATATCAATATCAAAAATGGAGATAGCAGTTTAAAATTTAAAAATTACGTTACTGATTTTATTGTTCCTCGGTATAAAGATGCAGAAAATAGAAGCTTTTTACTTACTCATTTTCATAAAGACCATATGTGTGGGTTTAAATATATAATTAAAAAAGATAAAAACTATTTTAATAAAATATATATACCATATCCTTCAATAAATGCTGATGGAAAGGCGCTATTATTAGAAATAGCTATATATGCTTTTGTCTTTTTAAAAAGGCAAACTGCCTGTGCGAGCATGAGTACTAGTGCACTATTTATATTTAATTTCTTAAGTAAAAATAGTGGTAGAGCGTCTATCTGTCCATTAAAAAAGGGAGATAGCTTTGAATTTTCAGGGATAAAATATAATGTCCTTAACCCAAATGGTGACTCTTTTAGTTTTTTAGAGGAATTTACGAGCATTTTAGCAAGACTGGATGATATTCTTTTAAGTTCTAAAGAAAGCAGTATTGCTAATAGATTTTTAAATATGAAAAAAACCTTTTGTGAGGAATACGTTAATTGCAGTAATTTATGTATAAAATATAATGATTTAAAAAATGAGTATGTTAAAGAATCTATAGAAAAATTAAATTCCTACATAATAAATTTTAATAATTTATCTTTCAAATTAAAACAATTAGATATAACTTCTAACATAATAGAGTATCTTAGTAGTGAGAACATAAATATGCAGTATAGTATGGCCCAAAACTCTGCAAGCATAGTTTTTCATAGTGACAGATCAAATATGCCTACATGTAACACTATAATGATGACGGGGGATGCTACTAGTGAAATTTTAGACTCCCTTGAAAATGAATTGTTTGAGTCTTATAATATAATAAAAGTCCCTCATCATGGAACTGATAATTATCAAAGCAAAGCTATAGATAAAATAAACTGTTCTCACATGATAATCTCAAACGGAGAATATCATGCTGGTGGTAAAATATCAAAGTGCTTTTCAGAAAATACGGCAATAAAACATTGCACAGGGGTTAGGACTTGCAATTATTTTAAAGCAAATGCTTCTTGTTGTAATAGAATGATTTTTTGCGATTCTCTTAAGAAAGATGGTGCCTTAAGTTCACATTGCGATAAAAAAGCAAAGTCAACGGGAGTTAATAAATGTGGAATTTATATAGTTTCACCTAGTGGAGACAGGGGATGCTATTGTGATTAGATTTTAATAAAGGGTGGTATTAGGTTTGATTTCTGAAATGATAAATAAGATAGAAAATGTTGAAAAGTTATCGCTAGAAAAGCAAAAGGAAGCAAACAAAGAAGCAGACGGCATTATAAAAAAAGCAAATAAGGACGCTGAAGATATTGTTGCCTCTAAGGTTAAAGAAGCGAACGTAAAAGCAGGACTTAGGATTAATTATGCAAAGAGCGAGGCAAAAGAAAATATTAGTAGAAGCTTAAAAGAGTGTAAAAATAAAGTGAAAGAAATTAAAAATATATCAAGTGAAAAAAAAGAAAAAGCGATAAAAGCAATCATTGAGATGGTGATTTATTAAAATACCTAGCAAAAGGTGGTATATACAATTATGGCAGTGCTTTCAATGCAAAAAATAAATATCTGTGCGCTAAAAAAAGACAGAAAAAAAATACTTGAAACTTTGCAACGAATTGGAACGGTAGAAGTTTCAGATATTACCCGGGAAAAGGAAGAACTTGAGAAAATCGATACTTTTAATATGCGATCTATTTTTGATAAAAACAGGACAATTGCCCAAAATGCTTTAGATATCCTTGAAAAATATGAACCGGAAGAAAAAGAGTTTCTAAGTAATATATGTGGGCAAAATGAAATATCAACGGATAACTATTATACATTTGTAAATGAATCTGAGGAAATAATGCGTGTAGCATATGAAATAGTTAATTTATCAAAATCTATAAATGATGAAAAAGCCGAAATTATTCGCATAAAGGCACAAATTAAGTCGCTTTCTGTGTGGAGAAACCTTGATATTCCTATTGAATTTAAAGGAACAAGAAAAACCAAAGCATTTGTAGGGACGTTACCTCAAGGGGTTACGGAATTAAAGGCAAAAGAAATGTTAGCAGAAATGTTAAAAGATGAAGATAGATACGTTTTGGAGGTAATCGATGTAAGCCCTGAGCAAACATGTATTTTTGTTTTGTGCCATATTGACGCAAAAGATTGTGTGCAATCAGCGTTAAGAGAAAAAGGGTTTGCGTGGCCTGCTTTTTCTACAGACGAGATTCCAAGTAAAAAAATAGAGGAATTATCCCAAAAGATAAGTAAGATTGAATCTAAAATAAAAGAACAAGAAAAAGAAATAAAAAGTTATAAAGGTCAGCGCAATGCAATGAAATTCATGATAGATTACCATGAGATGCGTTCGCAAAAGTATGAGGTTATATCAAAACTTTTATATACAAAAAATGTTTTTTTCTTAAGTGGATACATACCAAAAAAATATTCCAAAAGGCTAGAATCGGTTTTAACAAGTAAATTTGATGTTGCAATTGAATTTGTAACTCCTGATTCTGAAGACGATGTTCCAGTTGTTCTCAGCAATAATAAATTTTCCGCGCCAGTTGAGGGAGTTTTGGAAAGTTATAGTCTACCAGGAAAAGGGGAAGTTGATCCTACATCAATAATGGCAATTTTTTATTATCTTTTGTTTGGAATGATGTTATCTGATGCTGCATATGGTTTTATAATAATTATTGTATGCGGTTTTGTACTTTTAAAATATAAAACAATAAAATCAGGCCTTAAAAAAACTCTGAAGATGTTTTTATATTGTGGGATATCAACTACGTTTTGGGGGATTTTATTTGGAAGTTATTTTGGGGATGCAATAGACGTGATATCGACTACATTTTTTGGAACTCATTTAACGATACCAGCTTTATGGTTTGTTCCTCTTAAAGAACCTATGAGGATGCTTGCATTTTGTTTTGGTTTTGGCATAGTACACCTTTTTACAGGGTTATTTATACAGTTTTATGAATTAGTTAAAAATAAGCAATATAAAGATGCATTATATGATGTTGTTTCATGGTATTTATTAGTTGGAGGCATTATTGTTTATATGTTGTCAATGCCTATGATTACCCAGATGCTTGTGCTAAATTTTATTTTACCAAGCTTAGTTGGAAAAGTGGGAATAATATGTGCTATCATTGGAGCGTGCTTAATAGTTTTAACTTCCGGCAGAGAATCAAGAAATCCTTTTAAAAGGTTTTTAAAAGGATTATACGGTCTTTATGGAGTTACTGGTTATTTAAGCGATATACTCTCGTACTCTCGCTTACTGGCATTAGGCCTTGCAACAGGCGTTATCGCTCAAGTATTTAATAAAATGGGGACAATGGCAGGGAATAGTTTTATAGGTATAATTTTGTTTATATTTGTATTTATTATTGGACATACGATGAATATAGCCATAAATCTTTTAGGAGCTTATGTCCATACAAATAGGTTACAGTTTGTAGAGTTTTTTGGTAAGTTTTATAAAGGCGGAGGAAGAGAATTTTCGCCGTTTTTTGTAGATACAAAATATTATAAAGTCATGGAGGATATTAACAATGGATAGTTTAGGAATAGTATTAGCGTTATTGGGAGCTGCATTGTCATCACTTTTAGCAGGTATTGGTTCAGCTATTGGAGTAGGAATGGCTGGTGAAGCTGCAGCTGGTGTAGTTACAGAAGATCCAAGCAAATTTAGCAAAGTGCTATTGCTTCAATTATTACCAGGAACACAGGGAATATATGGCCTTTTAGTAGCAGTATTAACACTTATTCAAATTGGTATTTTAGGTGGTTCATCTGATGTTTCTTTAGGGCAAGGGTTATTGTATTTAGTTTCATGTTTACCTATGGCCTTTGTAGGTTTATGGTCAGCTATACGTCAAGCAAGGGCAGCTGTTTCTGGCATTGGAACTGTAGCAAAAAGGCCTGAACAAATGGGTAAAGCTATGATTTTTCCTGCCATGGTTGAAACATATGCAATTTTAGCACTTTTAGTATCAGTTCTTTCAATACTGAATATCCCAAATATCAATATATAACCTAATTTTATATGTTAGGAGATTTTATGTATGACGGGATTAGATAAAATATTAAAAAGCATAGATAAAGAAGCTCAAACTTTATCAAGCGAGGCGATAAAAAAAGCTAAATGTGAAGCGAAAGATATTCTTTCAAACGCTAAAAAAGTAGCGCAAAAGGAAGCAAATTTAATTATAAAAAATGCAGAAGATGAAGCTAAAAATATAATAAAAAGAGCAGATTCACAAATTGAACTGCAAGAAAGAGAAATGTTATTAAAAGCAAAGCGTGAACAAATAGATTACATAATAAAAGAAGCTAAAAATACATTGTGTAGTTTACCAGATAATAAATATTTTGATGTTATATTAAAGTTATGTGAAAAGTATATTAAACCCCAAAAATGCAACTTGATATTTTCGTCTTATGACCTTGAGAGACTACCTAAAGGATTTAAATCTAAATTATCAAAGCTTGCAAAATCTGTGGGGGGAGAGATAAAAATTTCTGAAAAGGCTCGTGATATTGATAGAGGGTTTATTTTATCTTATGGTGATATAGAAGAAAACTGTACATTTGACTGCTTGTTTAATGAAGCATACGATTTGCTATGTGATAAGGTAAATGATCTTTTGTTTTCGTAGTGTTAAAATTAGAAAGGGAGTACATTTATGAAGGAGCAATATACTTATGCTGTGGCACGTATACGAGCAAAGGAATTATCTTTACTTTCAGGATCGGATATCAATAGGTTAATGTCATGCACTAGTTATGAAGAATGTCTTAATGTTTTAAGAGATAAAGGTTGGGGTGCTGATAAGGATACGTTTGAAAGCGATTATCAGTTGTTCTTAAAACACGAAGAAGATAAAATTTGGAATACAGTGTCTGAATTGATAAAAGACAAATCTGTTTTTAATGTATTATTTTATCAGATTGATTATCATAACTTAAAAGCAGCCATAAAAGGATATATAACAAATTCTATATCGGAAGATTTGTTTTCTTTGGGTGGAACAGTAGAGCCATCTTTTATATTATCCTGTGTTAAAAATGATAATTTTAAAGATTTACCTTCTCATATGATATTACCAGCACAAGAAGCCTTAGAAAAGCTTCTTCACACGGGCGATGGCCAGCTGTGTGATATTATTATTGATAAAGCATTGCTTGAGACTATTAAAAAGGCTGGGGAAAAGTCTGAAAGTAGTTTAATAAGAAAGTATACAGAACTTTATATTGCCAGCACCGATATAAAAATTGCAATACGCAGCCAAATGATGAATAAAAGCAAAGACTTTTTAAAAACGGCACTTGCAAATTGTGATACACTTGACATTGATAGACTAACTATTGCAGCAGTTAAAGGGTTTAACGATATATGCAAGTACCTTGAAACTACAAAGTACTCAGATTCAGTGCCTTTTATAAAAGAATCGGTTCAAAGTTTCGATTTTTGGCGAGACAATAAAGTTATTGAATTAATAAAAGATGAGAAATATAATTCATTCTCTGTTGGACCTATTATTGCCTATGTATTAGCACGTGAGAATGAAATAAAAGTGGTAAGAATAATCCTTTCTGGTAAATTACATCACATAGACGATAACTTAATAAAAGAGAGGCTAAGGATGATGTATGTATAGAATTGCAGTTGTTGGAGATAGAGACAGTATATATGGTTTTGCAACGCTAGGAATGGAAGTTTTTCCAGTAAATAACGCAGAAGAAGCTAAAGGAAAGATCAATAAACTAATAAAAGATAATGTTATGGTGATTTATTTAACAGAATCAATTGCTAATGAAATCTACGAGGAGATATCAGAATTGGTTTTAGACAGTATGGTCTCGATAGTACCTATTCCGGGTCTTTATGGAAATACGGGAATTGGTCTTAAAAATGTTAAAATATCGGTTGAGAAAGCTGTTGGAACAGATATATTATTTTCACAAAATAAATAGAGGATATTTACATTATAAAACTATAGGGTTAAGCAGGTGAAAAAATGAGTAGGGGTATTATAAAAAAAGTTGCAGGCCCTCTTGTTGTGGCAGAAGGCATGAAGGATGCTAACATGTTTGATGTTGTGAGAGTCAGCGAACAGCGCCTTATTGGCGAAATAATAGAGATGCATGGAGATAAGGCTTCGATTCAAGTTTATGAAGAGACTTCAGGGCTAGGTCCAGGAGCGCCTGTTGAGTCTACTGGCGAGCAACTTAGTGTTGAATTGGGGCCTGGACTTATTGGAAGCATTTTTGATGGGATACAACGTCCCCTTGATGATATAATGCAAGTTTCAGGTAGCAACTTGCAAAGGGGAGTAGAGGTTGCACCGTTAAAACGAAAAATTAAGTGGGAGTTTGTGCCTTGTGTTGACGTTGGAGATAATGTTGAAAGTGGAGATGTAATTGGTAGTGTTCAGGAAACAGAACTTGTAAGTCACAAGATTATGGTTCCAAGTGGTATTAATGGTGTTATTAAATCAATAAAAAAAGGTAAGTATACAGTAGATCAAACTGTAGCTATAGTGAAAACAGAGAAAGAAGACAAAGAGTTAACTCTTTTGCAAAAATGGCCAGTTCGTATCGGAAGGCCATATAGGAAGAAGTTATCTCCTGATATGCCTTTAATTACAGGGCAGCGTGTTATAGACACATTGTTTCCCATTGCCAAAGGTGGAGTAGCTTCTGTTCCTGGTCCTTTTGGAAGTGGGAAAACAGTAGTTCAACATCAGCTAGCAAAATGGGCAGATGCTGATATAGTGGTATACATAGGCTGCGGAGAACGCGGCAATGAAATGACAGATGTATTAAACGAATTTCCTGAACTTATTGATCCTAAAACAGGACAGTCATTAATGAAACGCACAGTTCTTATTGCAAACACTTCTGATATGCCTGTAGCAGCGCGAGAAGCATCAATATATACTGGGATTACAATTGCTGAATATTTTAGAGATATGGGATATTCGGTTGCACTAATGGCAGACTCTACATCACGTTGGGCAGAAGCTTTAAGAGAAATGTCTGGCCGTTTAGAAGAGATGCCAGGTGAAGAAGGGTATCCTGCTTACCTTGGAAGCCGTTTGGCACAGTTTTATGAGAGAGCTGGTAGGGTACTATCACTAGGGAAAAATGCAAGGGAGGGAGCTTTGTCTGTCATCGGAGCTGTTTCGCCTCCAGGTGGAGATATTTCAGAACCAGTTTCGCAGGCTACTTTGAGAATAGTAAAGGTATTCTGGGGACTTGATTCTTCGCTTGCATATAGCCGTCATTTTCCTGCTATAAATTGGCTTAACAGTTATTCGTTGTATGTTGATACTTTAGCTGCGTGGTTTAATAAAAATGTAGATTCATCGTTTATGGAACGTAGAACGCAGGTGATGAAGCTTCTTCAAGAGGAAGCTGAACTTGAAGAGATAGTAAAATTAGTTGGCATGGATGCACTATCTCCGCAAGATAGATTAAAGCTAGAAGCAGCAAGATCTATAAGAGAAGATTTCTTGCATCAAAATGCCTTTCACGAAGAAGACACTTATACCCCTATTAAAAAACAGTATTTAATGATGAAACTAATCCTTGAATTTTATAATTTAACTTCTCAAGCAGTGGATAACGGGGTGTCGGTTGACACTCTATTGGAGCTGCCAGTTAGGGAGAAAATAGGTAGATTTAAATATGTTGCAAGTAAACATTCTGAGAAGGAGTTTAAAAGCATACTAAGAGAAATGATCGATAAAGTTGGAGCAACATTCAAAAGGGAGGATTATTAATGCCTAAAGAATATAAAACAATAGAAGAGGTAGCGGGTCCTTTGATGTTGGTCCGTGGAGTTGAGAATGTAAAGTTTGATGAACTTGGCGAAATAGAACTTACAAATGGTGATAGACGCCGTTGTAGAGTTCTTGAAATTGATGGAACAAATGCTTTAGTGCAATTGTTTGAAAACTCAGCTGGCATAAATTTATCAGATAGTAAGGTTCGTTTTCTTGGTAGGAGTATGAATCTTGGAGTATCTATTGATATGCTAAGTCGTGTATTTGATGGGCTTGGCAGACCCATAGATGATGGCCCTGAAATTTTGCCAGAAAAGCGCATGGATGTAAATGGATTGCCCATGAATCCTGTTGCACGGAATTATCCTCAAGAATTTATTCAAACCGGTGTATCAGCTATAGATGGGCTAAATACATTGGTTAGAGGTCAAAAGCTTCCAATATTTTCAGCAAGTGGTTTACCACATGCAAATTTAGCAGCTCAGATTGCCCGTCAAGCCAAGGTTAGGGGAACAAAAGAGCCATTTGCTGTTGTTTTTGCTGCAATGGGAATCACATTTGAAGAAGCTCATTATTTTGTAGAAAGCTTTAAAGAGACTGGTGCTATTGACAGGACTGTCATGTTTATGAATTTAGCTAATGATCCTGCTGTTGAACGTATAGCTACACCGAGAATGGCTTTAACAGCAGCTGAATTTTTGGCATTTGAAAAGAATATGCATGTGCTAGTTATCATGACTGATATTACAAACTATGCTGATGCTTTGAGGGAAGTTTCTGCGGCTCGTCGTGAAGTGCCAGGAAGGCGTGGGTACCCTGGATACATGTATACAAATCTTGCTTCACTTTACGAAAGAGCTGGTAGACAAAAAGGCAAGGATGGTAGTGTGACACTTATACCGATTCTTACTATGCCTGAGGATGATAAAACACATCCGATCCCTGATTTAACTGGGTATATAACTGAAGGTCAAATAATACTTAGTAGAGAACTTTACCGAAAAGGAATAACTCCTCCTATTGATGTTTTGCCATCGCTTTCGCGGCTTAAAGATAAAGGTATAGGAGAAGGTAAAACAAGGGAAGACCATTCTAGCACAATGAATCAGTTGTTTGCAGCATATGCAAGAGGCAAAGATGCTAAAGAATTAATGGTTATATTAGGGGAAGCTGCTTTGACTGATATTGATAAATTGTATGCAAAATTTGCGGATGCCTTTGAAGAAGAATATGTTTCTCAAGGGTATGATAATAATAGAAGCATAGAAGAAACTTTAGATATAGGTTGGAAGTTATTATCAATTCTACCGAGAAGTGAATTAAAAAGAATAAGTGATGAGTATTTAGACAAATACTATAAAAAAAGTGGTGAATAGTCATGGCTAATGTGCAGATCAATCCTACAAGAATGGAATTGACACGCTTAAAAAAGAAACGTATTATGGCTGTTAGAGGACATAAACTTTTAAAGGATAAAAGAGATGAATTGATGAAACAATTTATCTCTATGGTTGAAGAAAACAAAAGCTTAAGAGAAAAGGTTGAATTAGGAATAAAAAAAGCTTTAGAAAAATTTCTTTTGGCAAGATCTGAAATGAGTGATGAATATTTAAATACGGCATTGCTTGCCACAAAACAATCTGTGTCGCTTGATGTTAATATTAAAAATATTATGAGCGTTAATGTTCCAGAATTTAATTATACAACGAGAACTGCTGATTCTAATGATATATATTCTTACGGTTTAGCGTTTACTTCATTTGGGCTTGACGATGCTGTAAAATCGCTATCGGATGTTTTTGAAGATATGTTAAAATTAGCAGAACGAGAAAAAGCGTGTCAACTTTTAGCTGCTGAAATAGAGAAAACACGAAGAAGAGTAAATGCGCTTGAGTATGTAGTTATTCCCCAGACCCAACATGGAATAAAGTATATTTCAATGAAACTTGATGAAAACGAAAGGGGTGCACAGGTAAGATTAATGAAAACCAGTGCAACAAAATAGAAAATAACCGATGCATTTTTGTATCGGTTTAAACTATCTTTTACCGATTTATATTCCCTATAAAAGGGCTAAAGGAGAGAAATTATGCATGACGAATCTTTTAGTGAACTTATTTATAAAAAATTATGACGATATAAAAAATCAAGAGGTGAGGCATAGGTATGGCATTTTAAGTGGAGCTGTGGGTATATTTTGCAATTTAATTTTATGTGTATTAAAATTTGTATCAGGTATAATGAGTTCATCAATAGCTATTATAGCTGATGCTTTTAATAATTTATCTGATGCTGGATCATCAGTTGTTACATTAATTGGATTTAAAATAGCCAATAAACCAGCAGATAAACAGCATCCTTTTGGTTATGGTAGGATAGAGTATGTATCGGGGTTAATTGTCTCGGTTATAATTGTATTCATGGGTATTGAACTAATAAGTTCGTCGGTAGAGAAATTAATTTCTAATGAAGTGTCAGAAATAAATTGGTTTTCTTTTTTTATTCTTATTTTTTCTCTTCTAGTAAAGATATGGCTTTGCTTATTTAATAAAAATTTAGGTAAAAAAATAAACTCGGTAACATTAAAGACGATTTCATTTGACAGTTTAAGCGATGCTATAGCTACTTTAACTGTTATAATAGGAATGATAATAACATATTTTACAGGAGTCTCTGTGGATGGGTATGCGGGAATAATTGTAGCACTTTTTATAGTGTATACAGGGGTAAATACGGCAAGGGAAACAGTAAACCCATTAATAGGCCAAAAACCAGACAAAAATTTTGTAGAGAAGGTAAGAAGAAAAGCTCTTTCTTATAAAGAAATTCTTGGTGTTCACGATATATTGGTTCATAATTACGGCCCTCAAAGAAGTCTTGTGTCATTGCACGCCGAGGTACCAGCAGATATTCCGATTTCAAGGTTGCATAAGGTGATAGACAAAATAGAATGTGATATAAAAGAGCAATATAACTGTATGGTATTAATACATATGGACCCTGTACTTTTAGATCAGGGGATAATAGATTTGATGAAACCAAAAATCTCGGAGTTTTTGTCAACAATTGGGGAAGATATAATAGCAGAAGATTTTAGACTTATTGAAGATGAAGGATATATACATTTAATTTTTGAAGTCTTTGTACCCGTAAATAATGAGATTGAAAATGAAACACTTGTTAAAGCAATTAAGAATTATGTAAACAACTTAAATAGTAATTACAGATGTATAATACATGTGCAACACTATAAGCCATAGCGTGTTTATTGACTATTTGTTATAGGTTTAGTATAATTAAATAATAAAAATTAAATAGAAAGGTAGGCATTAGCATGAGTATTTACTTTAGTTTTGATTTCTTTTTAACGAAACCACTTTATAAGGTTATTCATGCTTGTTACTATGAAGAGAATAGAGATAGCAGAACTTTATAAAAAAACTTCTTTATATGTTGATACTGATGTAACTATCTGTGGTTGGGTTCGAACAATTAGAGATTCAAAAACTTTGGGTTTTATGCAACTTAATGACGGAAGTTTCTTTAAAGACGTTCAGGTTGTTTTTTTAGAAGAAAAAATAGATAATTTTAAAGAGGTATCAAAACTAAATGTGGGTTCTGCAGTTATGATAACTGGGAAGCTAATATTAACTCCTAATGCTAAACAACCTTTTGAAATACAAGCAGAAAAAATATCTATACAGGGAAAATCTTCAAGTGACTATCCCCTTCAGAAAAAAAGGCATACTCTTGAGTATCTTAGAACGATAGCACATTTGCGCCCGAGAACAAATACATTTAGCGCAGCTTATAGAGTAAGATCAGTAGCTGCTTATGCTATTCATAAGTTTTTTCAGGAGAAAGGATTTGTTTACGCCCATACACCGTTAATAACAGGGAGTGATTGTGAAGGTGCAGGAGAAATGTTTACTATTACAACTCTTGATCTTGAGAACATTCCTAAAACTCAGGAGGGTAAAATAGATTTTTCTAAAGATTTTTTCCAAAAGCATACTTCACTAACGGTATCAGGTCAGCTAGAAGGAGAATGCATGGCGATGGCCTTTGGAAAGATATATACATTTGGACCCACCTTTAGGGCAGAAAAATCGTATACACAAAGGCATGCAGCTGAATTTTGGATGATAGAACCAGAAATGGCGTTCGCAGATTTAAGAGATAACATGGAAGTTGCGGAAGATATGATGAAGTTTGTTATAGATTATGTTTTAAAAACATGTCCAGCGGATATGGAATTTTTTAATAGTTTCTATGATAAAGGTTTGCTTGAGAGGTTAAATAATATAGTGAACTCCGATTTTGGTGTAGTAACTTACACAGACGCAATAAAAGTTCTAGAAGAAAATAATGATAAATTTGAATATAAGGTTTCTTGGGGCATAGATTTGCAAACAGAACATGAGAAATATTTAACTGAACAAGTATATAAAAAACCAGTGTTCGTTATTGATTATCCTAAATCGATAAAATCTTTTTATATGCGCGAGAATGAAGATGGCAAAACAGTAGCTGCAATGGATCTTTTAGTACCCGGAATAGGGGAAATTATAGGTGGAAGTCAACGTGAAGAACGTTTGGAATGTTTAATTGAGCGTATGAAAGAACTAGACCTTAAAGAGGAAGACTACTGGTGGTACATTGACCTGAGGCGCTACGGAACAGCAATTCATTCAGGCTTTGGTTTAGGTTTTGAACGACTTATTATGTATTTAACAGGGATTCCCAACATTAGAGATGTTATTCCTTTCCCCAGAACCACAGGAACCGCAGAATTTTAAAAAACTACCAGTAATTTTACTGGTAGTTTTTTGTTGTAACTATCCTAAATAACATTATAAATTTTCCTGTTCAAGACCCAGCAGATATTTTTTTACTTTTAATCCCCCAGAATAACCAGTCAAGTGTCCATTTGCGCCAATGACCCTATGGCAAGGAACAACAATACATATAGGGTTATGATTATTGGCAAGTCCCACAGCACGGCAAGCTTTGCTGTTTCCGATTTGAGATGCAATTTGTTTATATGTACGGGTTTCTCCGTATGGAATTGATAATAAAGCTTCCCAAACTTTATTTTGAAAAGACGTACCTTTTAGTAATAAAGGTACGTTAAAAGTTTTTCGGGTACCTTTAAAATACTCCAATAACTGAATATATGTTTCTTTTATTAAAGGTGTTTCTAATAATATTGTGTCTTCCCTAATTTCAGAGCCTTTAAAAAAGATACCTATTATCTTTTTATTGCACTCTATTATACCTATTGTCCCGATAGGAAAATTATAATACCATAAATTTTTCATGTTTATATATCCTTTTTACTTAATTATAAATTTTATTTTAATACATGTATTATTTAAGTGCAATATTTTTAAATAATAAAGAATAAAAAAGGATAAATTAACCAATTATCTATTTATGAAAATAAAAAAGAGTAATTGGATGGTGATAATGTGACAATAAGAAGATATGTAAATGGAGCAAAAATAGAGAGCAATTACTTTAAAAGTTTGGAAGTAAAAAATGAAGACTTTTTAGCATTAGTAAGCAAAGCAAAAAAGAGAGTAAACACTGAGGAAAGAAAGAATATTTCGACAAAATGTGCATGCGGATGAAAGAAGTTGAAAATATAATATAATAAAGATATAATAAAATCACAAGAATTTTTATAGGAGAAAAATCATGGAAAAAACAGCGGCTTTATATATAAGAGTATCTACAGATGCACAGTATGAAGAAGGATATTCTGTAGACGCACAAAAAGAAATGCTTACAGCTTTTTGTAAGACAAAGAATATAAAAAACTATAAGTTTTATATAGATGGTGGATTTACTGGAAGTAACATCGACAGGCCAGAGATGGTAAAACTAATTGATGATGTAAAAAACGAAAAGATATCTCATGTTGTAGTTTACAAACTTGATAGATTATCAAGAAGTCAAAAAGATACCCTTTATTTAATTGAAGATATATTTAATCCTTATGGTGTTGATTTTATTTCTTTAAACGAAAATATGGACACTTCAACACCAATAGGCCGAGCTATGCTTGGGATAATGTCTGCTTTTGCACAACTTGAAAGGGAAACAATTAGAGAAAGAACACGAATGGGAATGAAAGAAAGAGTTAAAAGTGGTCTATGGATGGGAGGAGGAAGAATCCCATTTGGATATGATTATGATAGAAATAAAGGAGTTTTAGTTCCAAATAGTGATGCAGATACAGTTAGAAAAATATATGAATTATATTTAAGGGGATACTCCACTGAAAAAATTGCAAATATGTTAGGTTTAAAATATGATAGATTAGCACATCAGATTTTAACTAGAAAATCAAATGCCGGGTATATATGCTATAACGGCGAAGAATATAAAGGGCAACATGAACCTATTATAAGTCTTGAAACTTATGAAAAAGCTATGGAGATGATGAAAGAACGCTCTATACATAAAATAAGTAATTCTGATTATTTATTAACTGGGCTTGTGTATTGTGGAAAATGTGGTGCAAAAATGAGGTACCATAAATGGGGAAAAGCCGGTGTTAAGCTGACATGTTATTCTCAGCAAAAATCAAAAAAGTATCTTATAAAAGACCCTAATTGCGATAATATGAAACATTGGGCTGATGAGATAGAAGGCGTAATAATAAAAGATTTGTTTAAGATTTCTTTAAAGAATGATTTTATATGTAAAGATGAAAATAATATAATAGAAGCTATAGAACTTTTAAATCAGCAGTATAATAATATTTCAAATAAAATAAAAAGACTTTATAACTTATATGCCGAAAGTGCAGATAACTTATTATTAGATACAATAAAAGAAAATCAGATAGAATTAAAAAAGCTACAAGAAGAAATTGATAAAGAAAAGGCAAGGAATACTTTATCTAAGCGTATAACAGAAAAAAAGAAAAAGATAGAAAATCTATCTGATACGTGGCCATTTTTGACTGCTAGAGAAAAGCAAGAAATAATAAGACTTTTTGTAGACAAAATTTATATTAAATACGATAATGTTGATATTCATTACAAAATGTTATAATATCTATGTTGCGACATAGTATATTCATTGGCACTCCGTAAGTTGAAAAACGTACATTTAAATTTGTATCGAAATTATCAATAGCTTTTATAAGACCAATGCATCCCACTTGAAATAAGTCATCAAGATTTTCTCCTCTATTTGTAAACCGTTGCATTACGCTGAGCACTAATCTCAAGTTCCCATTTACAAGTTCTTCCCGGGCTTTCTTTTTTTCTTTTTCTGTTCCATTTTTTATGATTTTTAAAAGTTCAACTTTCTCGCTCTCTGTTAATACTTTTAATTTTGAAGTATTAACTCCACATATTTCGACTTTGTTATATTGCATCCCATATTTACCTCCAGTATTAATTTTATAACTTAATTATTGTCTATAAATAAAAGGTTAATACAAATATATTAATTTATATATAAAAACATATTAGCCTTGATGGACATAATATATAGTAAAGAAGATAATCAGAGGTAAAAAGCAGGGGGAGTGGTCTCTATGAAAAAAAATAAAAAATTTAGCAATATAAAAAATAAAATCTTAAAGAAAATTAAAGCTGTAAAAAGACTTAAAAATTTAAATAGTGCCCACATATATCACGAAACTGGTAGAATTATAGCTAACCCATTAATTTATAAGAATTATAACTATTTTGATGAGTAATAAGATAAATTTAAAAATGACTATTATAAAAAAGAAAGCCTACGTAAATCATGTAGGCTTTCTTTTTGATGTCTATTCTTCTTATTTTTTATCGCAATTTTTGTCAAAGGACGGATTAAAAGCATAGAAGTTTTTGCTGTCAAGTTTATCAGTTAATATTCTTAAGCCTTCCCCAAAACGCTGGTAATGTACTATTTCACGCTGACGTAAAAACTTTATAGGATCAATTACATCAGGATCATCGCAGAATCTTAGAATGTTATCATATGTGGTCCGAGCCTTTTGTTCTGCAGCTAAATTTTCATGTAAATCCGTGATAGGATCTCCCTTAGATTGAAGATAAGCAGCAGTGAAAGGAACTCCTGCTGCAGAACAAGGATATACACCTGTAGTATGATCGACAAAATATGAATCAAAACCAGCTTTTTTTATCTCTTCCATAGATAAATCTCTTGTTAACTGATAAACTATAGCTCCAACCATTTCTAGGTGAGCTAACTCTTCCGTACCTATATCTGTTAATATAGCCTTTAATTCGGGATACGGCATAGCATAACGTTGACTCAAATAGCGCAAAGAAGCAGCCAATTCGCCATCAGGACCACCGTATTGACTTATAATTATTTTAGCAAGAGCAGGATTAGTTCTTTTTATATTTATAGGATATTGTAGTTTTTTTTCATAAACCCACATTTACTTGTCACACTCCCTTATAATATCCCATGGCCAAGGATTAGAAATCCAAGCCCAGCGATTTGAATCTTTAGCCATAGAGCTTAGTGGACCAAATTTACCCTCAAATTCTCGTCTTAGTTCTTTTGACTCTAAAACATATTCATCTAATTTTGCAGCAGCAGCATTATCATTTGGGTGAGAATCTAAAAATAAATGAAGTTCTACGATTGCAAAGTCATAAGCAGCAATACGCTTTAAAAGACTTTCTCTAGTACTCATCTATCGATCACCTCACAGCCACAAAATGGTTTATTTAAGTCAGGGAACATGGTTCCTTTTTGAATACCTTGTTCAGCGGTATAAATAACCGTAGGATTTTGAAAGGGAATGTATGCCATTGCAACCACAGGGTTTTCAGGTAAAGGTGCAATCCTACATTCATCCTCGTTCATATTAAATAAGTTATTATCCATAAATTCACATCCTTTACATAATAATATTGAATTATAAGAACACTCATTATTATCATATTCATTTTTAAATTTTTTTGTGAGAAGACTATAATTACATATTTATGGGAATGTTAAAAATAAAGGAGGAGAATTTAAAAGTGGATATATTAAAAATTGTAGGTAGTTCCATTGCGTCAGTTATAGTTTTATTTATTTTAACAAAACTAATGGGGAAAAGGCAGCTTTCTCAACTTAGTATGTTTGACTATATTAACGGGATAACAATAGGATCAATTGCAGCCGAAATGGCAACATCTTTAGAAGGTGACGTATGGCAACCGTTAGTGTCGATGCTCATATATGCCTTTTTTGCAATAATAATTTCATATGCTAGTTGTAAATCCTTAGTTCTTAGAAAATTCTTTACGGGAAAACCTTTGATTTTAATGAAGAATGGGAAACTTTCAAAGAAAAATCTAAAAAAAGCAAAACTTGATTTAGATGAGTTCTTAGTACAATGTAGAAATAGCGGGTATTTTGACATTAGCAACATAAACGTAGCTCTTTTAGAGTCTAATGGCAAGATAAGTTTTCTGCCAATGAGCCCACAAAGGCCAGCTACGCCTCAAGACCTTAATATAACAGTACAGCAAGAAGAAATGCAAATAAGCTTAATATTAGACGGTAAGCTACTTGAAGAAAACTTAAAAACAATGGGTAAAGAAGAGAAATGGTTACAAAAGAAACTTAATGAATCGGGCATATCAAAAATAGAGGATGTATTTTTAGCTACATGTGATTATCAAGATAATTTTAATGCATACCCTAAAGATAGTGACGTTAACTAAAATTTCTCTTAAAATAAATTAGCAGGCAAAGCCTTAGTAAAAGGAAACTTTGCTTGCTAATTTTATGTTATTATTTAATTTTCTTCGAATTGGCTGTTATATAGTTCAGCGTAAAACCCATTCTTACGGATTAATTCATTGTGAGTGCCCTGCTCTACTATGTCACCATCTTTCATTACTAAAATAAGGTCTGAATTTTTAATGGTACTTAGTCTGTGAGCTATTACAAAACTAGTGCGCCCTTTCATTAAATTGTCCATTGCTTTTTTTATTAAGACTTCAGTTCTAGTATCCACAGAGCTAGTAGCTTCGTCAAGTATTAATATTTTAGGATCAGATATAATTGCCCTTGCAATAGTAAGCAATTGTTTTTGGCCAATTGAAACATTACTTGCATCTTCGTTTAAAATCATGTCATACCCGCCTGGTAAAGTGTTTATAAAATGATCTACCTGGGCAGATTTAGCAGCTTCGAAAACTTCATCATCGCTAGCGTCTAATTTACCATACCTTATGTTTTCCTTTATAGAAGCACTACATAACCAAGTGTCCTGAAGAACCATTCCAAATATAGAATGCAAATCCTCTCTTTTAAAGTTTTTAATATTATGACCATCTATTAATATTGCACCGCTATTTATATCATAAAACCTCATAAGGAGTTTAACTATAGTAGTTTTTCCCGCTCCCGTGGGGCCAACTATAGCAATATTTTGCCCCGGTTTTATGTTAGCCGAGAAATCATGTATAATAAGCTTATATTTGCTATATCCAAAACTTACATGGTCAAAAGTTACAGAGCCTTTAATATGAATATTTGTTTTTGTATCAGGAATATTGTCGTCGTAATTTACAGATATAGCATTTTCTTTTTCCTTGGGTTCTTCTTTTTCATCAAGAAACTCAAAAACTCTTTCAGAAGCAGCGGCAGTTTGTTGCAATATATTTGATATGTTTGCAATTTGGTTTAAGGGCTGAGTAAAGTGCCGTACATATTGTATAAAGGCTTGGATATCTCCTACGGGTAAACCTTTATTTATTGCAAGATATCCTCCAATAATGCAGATAACAACATATCCAAGATTTGAAATAAAGTTCATTATAGGCATTATTAGTCCAGATAAAAACTGAGATTTCCATGCTGCCGAATAAAGGTTAGAATTATATTTATCAAAAGTTTCTATAGATTGTTTTTCCTTATTAAAAGCTTTTATAATTACATGACCTGAGTACATTTCTTCAACGTGACCATTTACAAGACCAAGATATTCTTGTTGTGCAGAGAAATGTTTTTGAGATTTCCTAATGAATGTTATAATAAAAAACAAAGAAACAGGTACAATAAAAAGCGCAATGATAGTAAGTTCCCAGCTAATAGTAAGCATCATTATAAGGATTCCGATTATGGTTGTGAAAGAAGTTATTATTTGTGTTATGCTTTGATTTAATGTTTGACTCAAAGTATCTACGTCATTTGTTATCCTTGAGAGTATATCTCCTGTGCTAACTGAATCAAAATATGAAATAGGCATAGCATTAATTTTAAAAGAGATTTCTTTTCTGAGTTTATATATAGTCTTCATTGCGACGTTTGTCATTAAAAAGCCTTGCGTATATGAAAAAATGGCACTTATTAAATATAATATAAATAGAAAAATAAGAATTTGAGCAATTGAATAAAAGTCAAATCCACTAGTGGTGCCAGTTATTTTTCCGATAATTCCTTCGTATATTAAGGTTGTTGCATTACCTAAAAGTTTAGGTCCTACTATTGTAAATATAGTAGATAAGATAGCAAAAGTAAAAACTAAAATTAAGCTTAACTTATATTCACTAAGATATTTAGCAAGCTTTAAAATAGTGGCATTAAAGTCTTTTGCTTTTTCTGTTTTTATTGAGCTACCCTGCAGAGGTCCTACATTTTTGTTTATTATATTTTTGCTCATTATAATTCCTCCTTTGGCAGCTGAGATAAAGCAATTTCCCTGTAAGTTTCGCAATCTTTAAGAAGATCTTTGTGTTTACCCACACCAACAATTTTGCCATTATCAAGAACAATTATTTGGTCAGCATCCATAATAGTGCTTATTCTTTGAGCTACAATTAAAATTGTACTGTTTTTTGTGTATTTATTAAGCGCTTTTCTTAAAGCAGCGTCAGTTTTAAAGTCAAGCGCAGAAAAGCTATCATCAAAAATATATATAGGAGCTTTTTTAACAAGTGCTCTTGCTATGGACAAACGCTGCCGTTGCCCCCCAGAAACATTAGACCCGCTTTGAGAAATTTTGTATTTAAACCCATTGGGGTTGCTATTTATAAATTCGGTTGCTTGAGATACATCTGCGGCGACTTTCAAATCTTCTTCATCGGCATTTTCATCTCCATATCGAAGATTTGATTCAATGTCTCCAGAGAATAGCAACCCTTTTTGAGGAATATATCCGATTATATCATGAAGATCATTTTGAGAAATATCTTTTATGTTAATCCCGTCAATTAATATTTCTCCTTCGGTTACATTGTAAAATCGAGGGACTAAATTTATAAGAGTAGATTTTCCGGACCCAGTAGAACCTATAAATGCAGTAGTTTGAGAAGGTAAAGCAGTGAAACTAACGTTTTCAATAACGTCTTCTTTGGCGTCTTCATACTTAAAAGAAACATTTTTAAATTCTAGTTTACCTTTTATATTGTTTTTATTAATATTAATAGGATTTTTTGAATCTTTAATAGAAGGTTCTGTTTCTAAAACTTCGGCAATTCTATTTGCAGAGACAGTAGCTCTTGGAATGAAAATAAATGTAACGGCAATCATTAAAAATGCCATAATTATTTGCATAGAATATTGCATAAACGCTATCATATCTCCCACTTGCATTTGAGAGGCCTCAATTTGTTTACTACCGACCCAAACTATAAGCAGCGGAATAATATTCATTATAATCATCATAGAAGGGGACATGATGGCAATAATTCTGTTTATAAATAAATTTGTTTTAGTAAGTTTTAAATTAGCGTCGTCAAAACGTTTTTCTTCAAACTTTTGAGTATTAAAGGCCCTTATTACCATTACTCCAGTTAAGTTTTCTCTAGTGACTAAGGTAAATTTATCGATTAATTTTTGAACAAGATTAAATTTAGGAATAGCAATAGAAAATACAGAGAAGATTAGACATAAAAGTACCACTACCCCAAGAAGTATAACCCAACCCATAGAAAAGCTTTTACTTAATGCCATTATAATTCCACCGACTGCTATAATTGGTGCGTAACATATAATTCTTATGCTGTTTATTAAAAAGGTTTGAATCTGTGTGATATCATTGGTAGTTCTTGTTATAAGAGACGCAGTTGAGAATTGGTCAAATTCGTTATTCGAAAAAGATTCTATTTTACTAAAAATATTGTGACGCAAAGTTTTTGCAACTTTAGCAACTATTTTAGCAGCTAAAAAGCTTACTGTAGCAGCAGCAATAACACTTAGCAAAGTAAATAGGATCATATATAAACCAATTCTAAAGATGTAATTATTTTGAATAGAATTTATATCTAAACCAATCTCCGAATAAAATTGTTTTGTTATATATAAAGAGGTTTGTTTATATAAGTATGGATCTATTGAAGTTATGTTGCTTCGGACGTTTTGCAAACTTTCTTTAGAAATATTTTTAAAATAAGGGATTAGATCGTATATTTTAGAAAAATTAATGTCTGAAGATTCATTTATATAATCAGAACTCTCAGGAGCACTTGATTTTAAAATATAAGTCATACTTAAATAAGCGTTATTAAATATATCGTTAAGATCAGATCTTTCCTCGGTGTTATTTAAAACGTAAATGTTTTGGTTTTGTAGCGACGGATATAATGATACATATTTTTTGTAAGCATCATTATATAGACCCGTTTGAATTAGTATATAATTTTTATCAACGAGTTTCTTTTCGTCATCTGTCATGAAGGATTTTACTAATATATATCCATTTTCGCTAATAGCTTCAGGAGAAGAATCTACAATGCCATTTTGTTGGATTCCAATGTTTACTATATCCGACATATAGTTTGGCAAAATAAGATCACATATTCCTTGAATAGATAAAAAAACAAAGCACAGTATGACAAAAAAAGCATGAGGTTTTAAATAAGACAAAATTTTCTTCATAAAAGAGTTCCTTCCTAGAAGATTAAAAAATAAAAATAACAATACTAATACAATAAAGAATCAGTATTGTTATTATAAACTAAATAATCGCCATTATTTTATTTAAGTTGTATTCTTTGGTTTTTTCTACAATTAAAAACCAATCGATAATTGTCCACAAACCAAAACCTCCACAAGTGAGAAGCTTAAGAATACCTGAAGCGGTGTCGTTTAGCATAAATCTATCAATACCAAAATTGCCAAGAAAGACAGAAATAATAAGCAAAATAACGGGATCTTTTAGTTGAATACTGTATAATACAGAAAACTGATTTTCGTTTAACTTTGAAAGTTTATCTTTTAAAAAAGGTAACTTTCCTTCAGGAAAATACTTTTGGTTTAATAATAAATATTGATTTATAATTTTACTATCCATAAATATCATCTCCTTAATGTAGATTATTTTAACATAATTAATATAAAAAGTAAATAGTTGTTACAAAATTTAGTGAAAATCACGGCAAAATACCCAAAATGAGTCTTACAAGATAAACTATAAAAAATATTATAGCAAATAATATAAAATAAACGTTGCAAAATCGCTTGTTGAGTTTAAATTCATTAACGTTTATATGTAAAGCTATGAATATTGTAATTAAGGCGGGAATAAGAAGAGGATGATAGGCAAATGAAGCGGCAAAATCAAACGATAAAAGAGATAAAAACGATCTTGTCATACCACAAGAAGGGCAGGGAAGACCTGTAATAAATCTAAAAAGACAAGGAATTTTAAATACAGAAAAAATAAAAACTAAAAGTATAAGCAAACCACCAATAGTAATATGTTTTAATATTAGTTTTAGGAGTTTAGTATTCATTTTATACCTCCTAGGCGTATATATTTTTATACTTTGATTTTTGCAGCTATAGCTATCCATTCTTTCTCAGAGAGAATTTCAACTACATTAAAATCTTTTGACAAAGAAGAAAGGACACTGTTTTTATATTGATTTATTATACCGCTCATTAAATATAAAGTATCTTTGTTCATATAATCTTTAATATTATGATTCAGTTTAATTATAACATCTGCAACAATATTCGCAACCACCACATCAAAATTACCTGAGACTTTTTCAGTTAAATTACCACATATTGCAGTGAACCTATCACTTACATTGTTTATAATTGCATTTTCAATAGCAGTTTTGACAGCGAGCTTGTCAATATCAACACCAGTTGCATGGTTAGCTCCAAGCAGTAACGAAGCAACAGATAAAATACCACTACCGCAACCAATATCAAGAACACTGTTTCCCGGTTTAATATATTTTTCTATAAGGGAAAGGCACATCCTAGTTGTCTCATGAGCTCCAGTTCCAAAAGCAAGACCAGGGTCTAGTTGTAATATAGTGCGATTTTCATTATTAAACTCAGCTTTTTCCCAAGATGGGCAAACCAAAAGTTTATCACCAATAGCAACTGGTTTAAAATACTTTTTCCAGTTATTTATATAGTCTTCTATTTTGCAATTTTTCGTTGAAAGGCTATATTTTATATTTACAGCATCGTATCTTTGTTTTAAATATGAAATAGCTTCAAGGGGGTTATTTTCCGGGGAAATATAAATGTGAATCAGACAAATTTCTCTATTTTTAGATAGAAGTTCTTCATCTATTAAGTTTATATGTGCAATTTCCATGGCTTCAGTTTCAAGGTTAGAATAATCCTCAATATATATACCATAAGGAACAACCATATTAGCAATAGCAGATGCAGTATCAAGATCTTTTGAGTTTATTTCTATTATAATTTCAGTAAAAGACATTTAATTTTCTCCAAACACACTTTTTAATTTTTCAAAAAACCCTTTTCTCTTTTGATAGTTTGACTCGGTAACTTCGTTTTCAAATTCTCTTAGGAGTTCTTTTTGTTTATGAGACAAATTTTTAGGAACTTCTATATTTATTCTTACAAATTGATCTCCTCGTCTTTTAGAACCAATATGTTCTATGCCTTTACCGCGCAATTTAAATACGTCACCCGCTTGAGTACCTTCGTGAATACTGTAACTTACTTTACCATCTATAGTGGGGACCGTAATTTCTGATCCTAAAGCTGCTTGCACGAACGTGATTGGAATCTCGCACCAAACATCAAATCCGCGTCTTTCAAAGATAGGGTGCGGCTTAACATTTATATATACATGTAAGTCACCAGAAGGGCCTCCATTTACGCCTGCATTTCCATGACCACTTATTTTTAAGATTTGCCCCTCATCAATGCCAGCAGGAACATTTACTTCGACTGTTTTTGTATTTTGGTTTCTGCCAGTACCTGAGCATTTTCTACATGGATTTTCAATTACCTTACCAGAACCGTAACATTTATCGCAAGTGCGAGCAGTTTGAATAACACCAAACGGAGTACGTTGAGTTACACGAGTTTGTCCCGTCCCGTGGCAAATAGGGCAAGTTTTAGATGAAGTTCCAGGTGCCGCACCAGAACCATTGCAATCACTGCACTTTTCAGTTACACGATAAGAAATATTCTTTTTAGAGCCTTTTGCAGCTTCTTCAAATGAAATATTAATAGTAGCTTCTGTGTCTGATCCACGTCTTGGAGCATTAGGATTAGCTTGCTTTCTAGAAGAAAATCCACCTCCAAAACCACCCCCAAAGAAACTATTAAAGATATCCCCAAGATCAATATCATCGCTAAAAGGGTTACCGCCTGCGGCTCCAGCACCATAGGATGGATCAACACCAGCATGGCCAAACTGATCATATCGTGCACGTTTATCTTTATCTGAAAGCACTTCATATGCTTCGTTTACTTCTTTAAAATTTTTTTCAGCAGTTTTATCACCAGGATTTAAATCAGGATGATATTTTTTTGCTAGTTTTCTAAAAGCTTTTTTAATCTCGTCATCTGATGCGCCTTTATTAAGCCCCATCACTTCGTAAAAATCTCGTTTTGTTGCCAAAAGTATCACTCCTAAAAATCTTCGTTTGTTAGGGAAATCCCTCAACCGCATTTAGAGGTTAAGGGATTTTAACTAAATTTAAACGTATTTATAAAGTTTATTGTCCAACGTCTTTAAAGTCAGCTTCATATACATTTTCAGCACCTTGAGTGTTTTCATTATCGCTATTTTGAGCCTCAGTACCAGCAGCTTGACCTGGTGCTGCATTTTGATATAGTTTAGCAGATATATCGTACATAGATTTTTGCAATTCTTCTTTACCAGATTTAATGCTATCAATATTATTAGAAGAAATAGCCTCTTTGAGTGAAGTTACTTTTGCATTTAAATTATCTTTATCGGCAGTATCAATTTTATCGCCGTTTTCATTTATTAATTTTTCAACTGCATAACATAAGTTTTCAGCTTCGTTTTTAGTTTCAACTTCTTCACGACGTTTTTTATCTTCCTGAGCAAATTGTTCAGCATTTTTTACAGCTTGTTCAATCTCTTCTTTAGACATGTTTGTGTTTGAGGTAATTGTGATTTTTTGTTCCTTGCCGGTTCCAAGGTCTTTAGCATGTACATTTACAATACCATTAGCATCGATATCAAATGTAACTTCGATTTGAGGGATACCTCTCATAGCAGGAGCAATTCCGTCAAGAGTGAAAAGGCCTAACTGTTTGTTATCCTTTGCAAATTCACGTTCACCCTGCAAAACATTGATTTGAACTTGAGTTTGATTATCCATAGCAGTTGAGAAAATTTGGCTTTTCTTTGTAGGGATAGTAGTATTTCTATCGATAACTTTAGTCATAATACCCCCCATTGTTTCTACACCAAGAGATAGGGGAGTGACATCAAGAAGTAATAAACCTTGAACTTCTCCGCCTAAAACGCCTGCTTGTAATGCAGCACCAATTGCAACGCATTCATCAGGGTTGATGCCTTTAAAAGGTTCTTTACCGATTAACGATTTTACAGCTTCTTGCACAGCAGGGATCCTTGAAGAACCACCAACCATTAGCACTTTATCAATTTCGTTTATTGATAAACCAGAATCAGAAAGTGCCTGACGAACAGGTCCCATGGTATTTTCAACTAGATCTTTTGTAAGTTCGTTGAATTTAGCTCTTGTTAAAGTTAAATCAAGATGTTTAGGGCCTGAGGCGTCAGCTGTAATAAATGGTAGATTAATAGCAGTTGAAGTAACGCCAGAAAGCTCAATCTTAGCTTTTTCGGCAGATTCTTTTAATCTTTGCATAGCCATTTTATCGTTTTTTAAGTCGATTCCATTTTCAGCTTTAAAGGAGCTTACCATCCAATCAATGACTCTTTGATCAAAATCATCGCCACCGAGTTTATTGTTACCAGCAGTAGCTAATACTTCCTGAACACCGTCGCCCATTTCGATGATAGAAACATCAAAAGTACCACCACCAAGGTCATACACCATAACCTTTTGATCATTTTCTTTATCTATTCCATATGATAAAGCAGCAGCAGTTGGTTCGTTAATTATACGTTTTACTTCAAGCCCAGCAATTTTACCAGCATCTTTTGTAGCTTGACGCTGAGCATCTGTGAAATAAGCCGGAACAGTAATAACCGCCTCGACCACAGTATCACCAAGATAAGCCTCTGCATCAGCTTTAAGTTTTTGAAGAATCATAGCTGAAATCTCTTGAGGAGAAAACTTCTTATCATCTATGTTAACCTTATAATCAGTTCCCATCTCTCTTTTTATTGAGGAGATAGTACGATCAGGGTTTGTTATAGCT
>CAQZPH010000008.1:0-29978 GCA_948933715.1 uncultured Eubacteriales bacterium
CATCTGGTAGAGCGCCACCTTGCCAAGGTGGAGGTAGCGAGTTCGAGCCTCGTCATCCGCTCCATTTTATTTTTAGAACAATTTTCATTGGCGCCATAGCCAAGTGGTAAGGCATGGGTCTGCAAAACCCTGATCCCCAGTTCAAATCTGGGTGGCGCCTCCAGCTTTAGAGTCCTCATGATCATATGTGGGCTCTTATTTATAGATAAGGATATATGAAATGATATTAGTTCATGTAGCTAAGAAAGAAGATTATGAAAACGCCTTAAAATCATCTTTTTACGGAAGCTTCTCTATTAAAAAAGATGGATTTATTCATTGCTCAAAAATAGAAGATGTAATTGATGTTGCTAATGACAATTTAAAAAGTATAAAAGATGATTTGCTCATTTTATGTATTGATGCAAGGAAAGTAAAAAGTGAGATTAAATGGGAAGAAAGAGGAAGCAAAAAAATAAAGTTTCCTCATATATATGGATTATTAAATATGGATGCAGTAATTAATGTGATCCCATTTTTAAAAAATAAAAATGGAGATTTTTATTTACCAACAAAGGTTTTAGAGTATAAAAAGGAAAGTTAAGCGAGATTTTTTTTGTTTTATTTTCCTGGGTAATATTAAAGTAGTTGAAAAATATAATAGGATTTAAAAAGTCTTCATAGATTTCTATGAAGACTTTTTGCTTGCTTTTTAAGTGTTGAAGATAATATAAAAAAATGGTAAAATGTAAAAATACGATGTTACTTGGAGGTTCTTATAGTTGGAAAATGTTGAATATTGTGGGTTAATAAGCAATTTATTGCTGCAAAGAACAAACGGCAAAGCGCCACGAGCTTTAGTTAGAACTTATGGGTGCCAGCAAAATGTTTCAGATTCTGAAAAGATTAAAGGGATGCTTTCTCATATGGGTTATGAGTTTACTCAAAATAACAATGACGCTGATATTATAATTTTTAATACCTGCGCAGTTAGAGAACACGCTGAGGATAGAGTGTTTGGAAATGTTGGAGCCCTGAAAGCTCTAAAGAAGAAAAAACCTCATTTAATTATAGCGTTATGCGGATGTATGATGGAACAATCGCATATTGCAGATAAAATAAAAAAAAGCTTTCCTTTTGTAAACTTGGTTTTTGGAACACATTCTTTATCGCATTTTCCACAACTTATTTATAAGACAATAACTGAGGAAAAACGCATTTTTGAAAGAGGCATTGATGACAATACTATAGCTGAAGATGTGCCAATTAAAAGAGATGGAAATTTAAAAGCTTTTTTACCAATAATGTATGGCTGTGATAACTTTTGTTCATATTGTGTTGTGCCGTATGTTAGGGGACGGGAGCGTAGCAGAAATTCTTTTAATATATTAAAAGAAGCTAAAAGTATTGTGGATGAAGGATATAAGGATATTACTTTACTTGGGCAAAATGTTAATTCTTACGGAAAAAATTTAGATGAAGAAATAAACTTTGCTCAGCTTTTAAAGGAAGTTGATAATATTAAAGGAGACTTCTGGTTACGCTTTATGACTTCGCACCCTAAAGATGCAACTAAAGAATTAATTGATGCTATGGCTAGTGGGAAACATATTTGTCATCATTTGCATTTGCCATTTCAATCGGGAAGTAACAGAATTTTAAAATTGATGAATAGACATTATACTAGAGAAAAATACCTTGAAATCGTTTCGTATGCAAAGGAAAAAATGCCAGATATATCTATTACTAGTGATGTTATTGTTGGTTTTCCTGGAGAAACTTATGAAGATTTCTGTAGCACTCTAAGCCTTATAAGAGAAGTTGGATTTACGTCTCTTTTTACTTTTATTTATTCAAAAAGAGCAGGTACATTAGCTACAAAAATGGAGGATCCTATTAGTGCAAAGGAAAAATCCAAGTGGTTTAAAGAATTACTCGCTGTGCAAAACGAAGTTTCAGAAGAACAATCTAGAAAATATGAAGGTAAAACTGTGAAAGTTTTAATAGAAGGCAGAGCTAATGAGCTAGGGAAGCTTACAGCAAGAACTCAAGGAAATATTATAGTAGACTTAAAAGGCGATGAGAATCTTATAGGCAAATTTGCTATGGTGAAAATAACAAAAGCACAAAACTGGTTTTTAAAAGGAGAACTAGTAAACACATTGTAAAGGAGTTTTTTTATGGATATTATTGAATTAACTCGTGAATTAGGTAAAAAGATTCAAGAGGATGAAAGATATTTAAAATTAAGAATTGCATCCCAAAATAATGATGAAGATAAAGATCTGCAAGAATTGATAGGCACTTTTAATCTAAAAAGAATAAACATAAATAACGAAATATCTAAACCCGAACGAGATGATGATAAAATAAACAGACTCAATAACGAGTTAAAAGAATGTTACCAAAAGATAATGGATAATAAGAATATGGCTAATTATAACAAGGCAAAAACAGAGTTTGATACCTTTATAAAAAGAATAAACTCTATAATAATAGGCTGTGCAAATGGAGAAGATCCGCTTACTGTGGATGTTTTAAATTCATCTTGTTCTGGAGATTGTTCCGGTTGTGCAGGATGTGACTAATTATAAAAAGGAGGAAGTATAAATGGCAGAGTTATCTCCTATGATGAGGCAATACTTTGAAGTAAAAGAAAAGTGTAAAGATTCTATTGTTTTCTTTAGATTAGGTGACTTTTATGAAATGTTTTATGATGATGCAATACTCGTATCTAAAGAATTAGAGTTAACACTTACTGGTAGGGACTGCGGACAAAAGGAAAGAGCTCCTATGTGTGGAATACCTTATCATAGCTGTGAAGGGTATATAGCAAGACTAGTCGATAAGGGATATAAAATAGCTATTTGTGAACAGCTTGGGGATCCATCAGCTAGGGGTATTGTTAAAAGAGATATAACAAGAATTATAACTCCCGGAACTGTAATAGAAGAAAATATGCTTGATGAATCCAAAAATAATTATATTTGTTCTATGCACGCATTAGATTCTAATATAGGTATTTGTTTTTGCGATGTCTCAACAGGAGATCTTTTTGCAACTTCACTTTTTGGTAAAGATATAAAAAGGCAAACTATTAACGAATTATCAAAGTTTTCTCCAAGGGAAATCCTTTTTAGCGGGAACTTAGAAGTATTTAAAAGTTTTCAGCAATTTATAAATGATAAACTTAAATGTACCGTGGACCTGAAAAGTTTAGAAGGTATTACTTTTAATAACCATAAAGATATAGTTAAAAACCAGTTTTCTTCAAGAGTTTTTGAGGAAGCATCATTGTCTGATAAGGATGATGTAATTGTTGCGTTATCAGTTTTGTTTAGTTATTTAAAAGAAACTCAGAAGATTGGGCTTGAACGAATTAATACTATAGATGTATATAGCGAGAACCAATTTATGAGAGTTGACCTTTCAACAAGAAGAAACCTTGAGTTAATTGAAACTATGCGTAACAAAGAAAAAAAGGGTTCTCTTTTGTGGGTGCTTGACAAAACGAAAACTGCAATGGGAAAAAGGTTGATTAAAACTTATATAGAGCAACCATTGCTTAGTATTTCTGCGATTTCTAAAAGGCAAGATGCTGTTGAAGAGATCTTTTCTGATATTGTTTTAATGGACAATTTAAAAGAGAATCTAAACGGTGTATATGACCTTGAACGATTGATGACTAGAATAGTTTATGGTTCTGCTAACGCAAGAGAACTTCGTTCTTTGTGTTATACTTTTTCAAAGTTTCCTTCAATTAAAGAAACTTTAAAAGAGGTGAAATCTAGTTTACTAACAGATATTAATAATAATATAGATTCTTTATCCGATATAGAAACTTTAATTGATGAGTCAATTGTTGATGAGCCTCCTGTTTCGGTTAAAGACGGATCCATAATAAGATCAGGGTATGATGAGGAGATTGATTCTCTAAGGAATGATATGTCAAACGGTAAGGGGATTATAGCTGAACTCGAAGCTAAAGAAAAAGAGAAAACAGGAATAACTAAACTAAAAATAAGCTATAATCGTGTGTTTGGTTACTACATAGAAGTACCTAATTCTTTTAAAGATAAAGTCCCAAGTGAATATATAAGGAAACAAACGCTTGCTAACTGTGAACGATATATAACCACTGAATTAAAAGAAATAGAAGGTAGAGTCCTTGGGGCAAAAGATCGTTCAATGCAACTTGAATATGAGCTATTTTGCAAAATTAGAAACCAAGTTGCCAACAATTTAAAACGCGTTCAAAAAACTGCTAGGGCCATAGCTAAATTGGATGTTTTACTCTCCTTTGCTATTACATCATATGAAAATAGATATGTAAAACCTAAAGTAAATAATACTGATAGTATTATTTTAAAAGATTCAAGGCACCCTGTTGTTGAGGCATTACTGAAAGATTCATTGTTTGTTCCAAACGATGTAATGCTTGATAGGAACGAAAATATGATATCAGTTATTACAGGACCTAACATGGCAGGTAAATCTACATATATGCGTCAGGTTGCGATTATAGTGCTAATGGCGCAAATTGGTTGCTTTGTTCCGGCATCCTGTGCTGAAATTGGTGTTGTAGATAGTATATTTACTCGGGTGGGTGCTTCAGATGATCTAGCAAGTGGACAATCCACTTTTATGATTGAAATGATGGAAGTTGCTCAGATTATGAATAGTGCCACTTTAAATAGCCTTATTATATTGGATGAAATTGGCAGGGGAACTTCTACATTTGACGGTATGAGCATTGCAAGAGCTGTAGTTGAATTTATTGCAGATCATGATAAATTAGGAGCTAAAACTTTATTTGCTACGCATTATCATGAACTAGTAGAACTTGAAAGTATTTTACCTGGAGTTAAAAATTATAATATAGCTGTAAAAAAACGTGGGGATGATATAACATTTTTAAGAAGAATAGTGCCTGGCGGAACTGATGATAGCTACGGTATAGAAGTTGCTAAATTAGCAGGGGTTCCCCAGTGGATTATTAGTAGAGCTAAAGTAATTCTTAAAAATATAGAAGAGGGTAACAGTAGCGCTTGTTCTAATGTTAAGATAATTAAGGAAGATGACGGTAAAGGAACAAAAGCAGCAACAAAAGAACCTATTTTAAGTCAGTCGCAGAAAAAGATTTTAGATAAGATTTCACAGCTTGATGTAAACACTCTTACTCCTATTGAATCTATGGGAATATTGTTTGAGCTTGCAAAACTCATAAAAGAATAACGTAAAGGAGTTTTGATATGGGAAAAATAAATGTTCTTGATAAACATATTGCAGAATTAATTGCAGCTGGAGAAGTAGTTGAAAGACCAAGTTCTGTTATAAAGGAATTGGTTGAAAATTCAATAGATGCAGGTGCAACAAATATAACTATAGAAATAAAACATGGCGGAATTACTTATATGCGCCTCACTGATAATGGTTGCGGAATAGAGACTGATGACGTTAAAAAAGCATTTTTGAGGAATGCTACTAGCAAGATACATCTTGAAGATGACTTAAATAATATTTCTACATTGGGGTTTAGAGGAGAAGCTCTTTCTTCAATATGCGCAGTTGCAAAGGTTGAATTGGTGAGCAGAACAAAAAAGCAGTCTTTAGGGTCGCACTATATTATTGAAGGAGGAGAAGAAGTTTTTTTTGATCAGGAGTATGGTTGTCCAGAAGGAACGACAATAATTGTTAAAGATTTATTTTATAATACTCCTGCACGTATGAAATTTTTGAAAAAAGATAGTTCTGAAGCTAACTCTATATCAAAAGTCCTTGATAGAATGGCCTTGTCTCATCCGGAAGTGAGTTTTAAGTTTATCAAAGATACAAAGCAGGAACTTAATACTCCAGGGAACGGCAAAGTCAGTGCAGCTATTTATTCGGTTTATGGAAAAGAGTTTTTTAATTCACTTATTGAGCTTGACTATAGCTTAAACGGAATAAAATTGAGTGGTTTTATTAGTAAACCTAATTTATCTAAGGCAACAAGAAATATGCAACATTTCTTTATAAATGGTAGGTATGTTAAAAGCAGGACAGCGATGGTTGCATTAGAAGAAGCTTTTAAGGGTTCGATTATGGTTCAAAAATTTCCCGCTTGCGTTATGTATATAGATATTCCTTATGATATGGTGGATGTAAATGTTCATCCGTCAAAGGTAGAAGTAAGATTTATTAACGAAAGACCTATATTTGATGTTGTGTATCATGGAGTAAAAACAGCTTTAATTAAAGGGGACAAATCTGCTTTATTTTTAGAAGAAGATATAAGTAAAGAAGTAAAAACACATAATTTAAAGAAATACCAAGACAAGGCTATAAACTCTGATGAAGCATTTAGTAGCACTTCTTTACAGGACTCATCAAAAGATAAAACAGAAAGCAAAGAAGGGGCACAAATTTATATTCCTAAAAAGTCTGAGAATATATATGCTAAAAATTTTAAGGCCTCAAGTTTTGATATATCTACAGAAACTATCCTTAAGATGAATAAAGATAAAGGTCTTTTAAGTGTAACTGATTTAACGGAACCTGAAATGCCACTTATATCTAAAGAAAAAATGCCAAATGACTCTGTTGGCAAAAATTTGTCAAATGAAAAGATATCAAATACACCCCAAAATAAAGAATCGTCTACAAAATCAATTCCTATTACACCGGAGGATAACAATTTATATGATGAACCAGTTTTTTTAAAAAAGGAAGATCCTGATTTATCCAAGCCTTTAGAAACTATAAAAGCTAGTGAACATGATTTTAGGGTTTCTTCTGGTGTTCAAATGGAAATGTTACCATCGGATGAACCAAACTTTAAAATTAAAGGAGAAATTTTTAATACATATATTTTTGTAGAGAAAAATAGCAAGGAACTAGTTCTTATAGATAAACATGCTGCACATGAGAGAATGATATATGAAAAACTGATTTCTAAAAAGTCCAAACCCGTTTCACAGCTATTTCTTGAACCTATAGTATTATCGCTGAGCAAAGACGAATATGGCGCAATTATTGATAACCTTGATTTGTTTTTATCTGAGGGGTTTGATATAGAGGATTTTGGCAGTGGAGCTGTTATTGTAAGATCGGCGCCATCATATTTAGAAAATGCAGATGTTAAGGGTATAGTAGAGCAAATGGCTGAACATATTTTGGAGAACAAAAAGAATATAGCAAGCAATTATGTAGAGTGGTTATACGAAAACATTGCATGTAGAGCAGCTATAAAAGCAGGAAAAGAAGCAAAACCAGAGGAAATGAAAGAATTAATTAAGGAAATTTTAAAAGAGAATCCTAAATATTGTCCTCATGGAAGACCAATTGCAATAACTGTAAAAAAACGTGATATAGAAAAAAGGTTTGGTAGGGCGTGATTGTGTGAATGAAAAAAAGAAAATAGATATAATTGTAATTGTTGGACCAACAGCATGTGGTAAAACGAGTTTATCTATTGCGCTTGCTAAGATGCTTAATGCTGAAATTATATCTGCAGATTCAATGCAAATATATAAGCAAATGAATATCGGTACTGCTAAACCTACAAAAGAGGAGATGCAAGGAATACCCCACCATTTAATCAATTTTGTAGACATTGATAAAGAATTTAGTGTGGCAGAGTATGTAAGGTTAGCAAAGGACTGTATATTTGATATTGACAAAAGAGGTAAAATTCCGATTGTTGTTGGAGGGACAGGCCTTTATATTGACTCTTTAATCAATGATGTTAATTTTATAAAGCAACCCATGGATTCAGAATTAAGAGAATCTTTAAAAGAACGCGCAGAAAAAGAAGGGATAAAATCTTTGATTGCTGAATTGGAATCTTTTGATAAAGAATCTGCTAAAAGGTTACACCCAAACGATGTTGGTAGGATCATTAGAGCAATAGAAATATACAAACAAACGGGGATTACAATGAGCCAACATATAGAAAGCTCAAAGAAAGTTGAGTCTCCATATAATCCAATGATGATAGGAATAAATTATAAGGATAGAAGTGTCCTTTATGACAGAATCAACAAAAGAGTTGATGACATGATAGACAGAGGGCTTATAAAAGAAGCAAAAGAAATTTTATCTTCTAATTGTAGTAAAACTGCAATGAATGCAATTTGTTATAAAGAACTTCTTCCTTATATAAATGGAGAGTGTAGTCTCTTTGAAGCTATAGAGAATTTAAAGATGCAAACTAGAAGATATGCTAAACGACAAATCACTTGGTTTAAAAATAATGACAGAATAAATTGGTTTTTTGCTGATAATTATATTGATTTTAAAGAATTTTTTGTTTTTTGCACAAAAAACTATAGACAAATAAAAAAATATATGTTATAATACCAACAAAAGTATATTTGTTTTACCAAAATAAGTTAAAAAGGTGCCAGAAATGAAGAACAAAAATATTAAAAAATGTGTATGTATATCATTGCTTGGTTTAATTACATTTTATGTTTCATATCAAATATATGCTTTTGCTTTTCCAGAAACAAAAACAGAAACAGTTTATAAAAAACAAGTTTTTGAGTCTATTGATGCAAATGCATATATTATAAGAGACGAAGAGAAAATAGCAGATGATGTTGATGGGTATCCTAATTTTGTTTTAACAGATGGTGAAAAAATAGAAAAAAACGGAGTTATTGCCCAGGTATACACAACAGAAGAACAAGGTTTATTAAAGAAAAAAGTAAAGGATTTAGAAAATGAAATCGAACGACTTAAAAATCTTGAAAACTTTGGAATAGCTTTATCTACAAGTCCAAGCTCAATAGAACGTCAATCATATCAAGAATTGAATAATTTATTAAGGTATGTTAATAATGATGATTATCAAAAATTAAAAAAGAGCCGTAACAAAATTTTATATTTGTTAAATCAAAGACAAATAGCCACAAACAAAGTTTCTAACTTTTCTGACAAAATTGATAGTTTAAAGCAAAATATTGATAATATAAAAGTGCCAAATGACCAGGCTACAAAAACAATTTTAGCAGATGAGTCAGGATACTTTGTAGGGAAAATGGATGGATTTGAAAATGAGTTTGATTATAACAACGTTCTTAGCATAACACCTAGTCAAGTTGAAAGTTTGATTGAAAATAACGAACCTAAAAAAGAAACTTGTGCAAAACTAGTTAAGAGTTGTTTGTGGTATGTTGTTTGTAATGTACAAAAAGATGAAGCATTGAATTTTTATACTGACCAATGGGTTAATTTATCGATGCCTTTTGTAAGTTCCGAAGGAATAAAAGCTAAAGTAGTTGCAATAAATCACAATGATAAAACCTCTAAAGCTGCAATAGTATTTCAGTGTAATTATATAGACAAAAATACCTTAACAATAAGAAAAGGGCCTGTAAAAATAAACATAGCAGAGCATAATGGCATATTGGTGAGCAAAGATTCTATTCATGAAAAAAGTATAGAAAATGTAACTGCAGATGATGAAAAAAAAGTAAACAAAACGATTAAAGGTGTTTATATTAAAATAGGTAAACAAATATTTTTTAAAGAAGTGGATATTATTTTTTCATCAAATGATTATGTTTTGTGTGCACTTTCTCTTGATAAATCTAATGCAAACCCATATGATACTATAAAAGAATATGATGAAGTAGTTGTGAAAGGAAGAGGGCTTTATGATGGAAAAGTTGTCCGATAAAGAATGTATATTAAAGGAAAATATAGAGAAAATAAAATATAATATTACAAATGCATTAAAGCCCTCTGGAAGAAAACCCGAAGATATTACTCTTGTTGCTGCAACTAAAACTGTTAGTAGTGACGTAATAAATATCGCAATAAAAAATGGTATAAACAATATTGGTGAAAATAGAGTTCAGGAGCTAATAACAAAATTTGCTGATATTAACACTACAAATTCTAAAGTGCATTTTATAGGACATCTACAGAAAAATAAGGTTAAAGATATAGTAGGAAAAGTTGATTTAATACAATCTGTAGATAGTTTGGATCTAGCAAAGAAGATTTCACAACTTTCAAATAAATTAAATATGGTGACTAATATCTTAGTTGAAGTGAATATCGGAAACGACCAAAATAAGTTTGGAATAGATAAAGACCATACTGCCGAAATTCTTTATAATCTTAGCAAATTAAATGGAATAAAAGTTTGGGGACTTATGTCGATACTTCCGATATGTGAAAATAAAAAGGATCTTTATAAGTACTTTGGTCAGATGAGGCAGTTGTTTATTGACATTAAGAGAGAAAGGATAGATAATATTAACATGAACTTTTTATCTATGGGAATGTCCTCAGATTACATAGAAGCACTTGAATGTGGTTCGAATATGGTAAGAATAGGGTCAGCTCTTTTTGGCGCAAGAAATTAATATGATGATAAATTTTTATGGGAGGTTTAAATATGTCTGGATTAGTACAAAAGATTAAGGAAATGTGGAGTTTACCCGAAGATGAATTTGATTATGAATATGATCAGGAAAACTATGAAAATATACCACCAATACGCGAAAGAAGAGACCAACGAGCTAAAGTGGATTCACAAAATAATAAAGTGGTTAATATCCATGCAACTGCGCAGCTCCAAGTTGTTTTATTTAAGCCAGAACGCTTTGGAGAAGATACAAGAAATATAGCAGATGAACTAAATAAGATGCACACAGTAGTTTTGAATCTTGAAAATACTAATAAAGATGTTTCAAGGCGTATCATTGACTTTTTAAGTGGAGTTGCTTATGCAAACAGTGGTAAAATTAAAAGGGTTGCCACAAGCACATTTATAATAACACCTTATAATGTAGATTTAACTGGTGATGATCTTTTAGACGAACTTGAGAACAATGGGGTTTATTTTTAAATAAGGTTTATAAAGTTTTAGGAGGGGAATATATGTTGACTGTTAAGGATATCAATGATGTGAGGTTTAGAAAAACTAATATAGGTGGATATAAAGCTGAAGAGGTTGATAATTTTTTAGATGAAGTTCAATCTTCATATGAAAGTTTACAAAACGAAAATTTAGATTTAAAACATAAAATGAAAGTCTTAGCTAATAGAATAAAAGAATATAGGCAAGACGAAGAAAATGTAAAAATTGCGCTATTAAGTGCGCAAAAATTAGCATCTTCTGCAGTGGACTCAGCAAAAAAAGAAGCTGAGGATATAATTGAAGATGCGAAAATGGAAGCTAAAAAAATATTAAGAGATATAACAGAGGATCTTGAAGCACAAAGGAGAAATCTAGCTGAGATGAAGAAATCTGTAAAAGAGTTTAAATCTGATGTTCTATCTTTATATAAAGAACAAATAAGATTTATAAATTCGTCGAGTATAGAAGATAAAGTACAAAATAATGTTAGTGAAACAATTCAGCAGTTAAATAATGAAGAAAGAAAAGAAACCAACTTAAAAACAGATTTTATGGATGGAATGGATTCAATATCTTTAGCTGATTCTAAGGATAGGATTACTGATTTAATATTGGAAAAGGATTGTGAAACTGATAAAGACGAAAACGAATCACTATTTGGACTGTTTGATTAATACAGTACCTATAAACATTTAAAAGGAGAATTATAATAAATGTCAGAAGATTACAACAGTACATTAAATCTTCCCAAAACGGAGTTTCAAATGAGAGCCGGCCTGCCCAAAACAGAACCTGTTCTTTTAAAGGAATGGGAAGACAATAAAATATACGAAAAGCTAATGCATAAAAATGAAGGGAAACCTATTTATTTAGTGCATAATGGCCCCCCATATGCTAATGGAAACATACACATGGGTCATGCTCTCAACCACGTTTTACAGGAGTTTGTCGTTAGATATAAAAACATGTCGGGATTTAAATCTCCTTTTGTACCAGGATGGGATACACACGGTTTACCAACAGAGCTTAAAGCGAGAAAAAAAGCTGGAATGAGTAATTCCTCAGATATTTCTGATATGGAACTTAGGAAATTGTGTAAAGAATTTGTGCTGGGTTACATAGATGATCAGAAAGATCAATTTAAAAGATTAGGAATTTTAGCTGATTGGGATAACCCCTACATAACTCTTCAAAAAGAATATGAAGCAAAACAAATTGAAGTTTTCGCTGAAATGGCAAGTAAAGGGCACATTTATAGAGGTTTAAAACCTGTTTATTGGTGTTCTGATTGTGAAACTGCTTTGGCTGAAGCTGAAATAGAATATGGTAATGATGTTTGCTATTCTATTTATGTTAAGTTTAAAGTAAAAAACGATCATGGAAAGCTTTCTAAATTAGGTGCAGATCTTAATAATACATATTTTGTAATTTGGACCACAACAACATGGACCTTACCAGGAAATGTTGCTATTTGTGTTGGTCCAGAGTTTAATTATTGTATAGTAAAATGTGAAAATGAATATTACGTGATGGCCGAAGGGCTTTATAAATCTGCTATGCAAAAAGCGGGTAAAGAAAATTATGAGGTAATTGGGTTAATAAAAGGGTCAGAACTTGAGTTTATGACCACTGAACATCCATTCCTTGATAGGGAGTCTTTAGTAATTGTGGGAGACCACGTTACTCTTGAATCCGGTACCGGTTGTGTTCATACAGCACCAGGGCATGGTGTTGAAGACTTTGATGTTTGCAAGAATTATAAAGAATTGGATATAGTAGTACCCGTTGATGATAAAGGAATTTTAACAAAGGAAGCAGGGCAATTTGAAGGATTAGCTACTGAAAAAGCAGGTAAACCCATTGCTGAGTTTCTAGGCAGTATTGGTGCACTTTTTGCAACGGAAAAAATCGATCACCAATATCCACATTGTTGGAGATGTAAGAATCCTGTTATATTTAGAGCTACAGAGCAATGGTTTTGTTCTATAGATGATTTTAAAGATAATGCAATAGAAGAAATTAAGAAAGTTACGTGGATTCCTTCTTGGGGTCAAGACAGAATAACTTCTATGGTTAGAGATAGGAAAGATTGGTGCATATCTCGTCAGAGAAAATGGGGGGTACCAATACCAATATTCTTCTGTGAAGAATGTGGGGAGCCTTTAATTGATAAAGAAGCTATGCTAGCTGTCTCTTGTATGTTTAAAGAGTATGGTTCAGACTCTTGGTTTACAAAGACGGCTGCTGAAATTTTACCTGAACATATAAATTGTAAAAAATGTGGTAGTCACAAGTTTAGAAAAGAAACTGACATCATGGACGTTTGGTTTGATTCAGGTGTTTCTCATGCAGCTGTTTGCGCTAAGAGAGATGACCTAAAGTGGCCAGCTGATTTATATTTTGAAGGCGCTGATCAATATAGAGGTTGGTTCCAATCATCCCTTTTAATTTCAGTCGCAACAACAGGAAAAGCACCTTATAAAACAGTTATATCTCATGGCTGGGTTGTAGATGGTGAGGGCAAAAAACAATCTAAATCATTAGGAAATGGTATAGAACCTCATGAAATAGTAAATCAGTATGGTGCGGATATATTAAGATTGTGGGTTGCTTCATCTGATTACCATGCAGACGTTAGGTTATCTTCTGAAATATTAAAACAGTTGTCTGAAGCTTATCGTAAGATAAGAAATACAGCAAGATATATTTTAGGAAATCTTTATGATTTTAATCCAGATGAAAATATGGTAAACTTAGAAAAACTTTTACCTATGGATAAATGGGCTCTTGATAAGTTGAACAAACTGATTGATAAGGTTGAAAAATCATATAATAATTTTGAATTCCATCAGGTATACCATAGCATGCGTAAGTTTTGTGTTGTAGATATGTCAAACTTTTATCTAGATGTGTTAAAAGATAGGCTTTATGTTGAATCTGCAAACAGTGATTCTAGAAGAGCAGCGCAAACTACAATTTATATTATACTAGATGCAATAACTCGACTATTAGCACCTATTCTTGCTTTTACTTCTGAAGAGATTTGGAAGTATATGCCGCATAGTGCTAAAGACGATAAAAATTCAGTTTTATTTAATTTGATGCCTCAACTAATTGACATTGAGGTAACAGAAGAGTTCACAAAGTTGTGGGATAATATAAATGAAATTCGAGAAGATGTGAAAAAAGCACTTGAAATAGCAAGAGCAGATAAAATAATTGGCTCTTCTCTTGAAGCTAAAGTTACACTTTATTGTGATGGCGATTTATATGATTTTGTATCATCTATAAAAAATAATTTAAAAGAAGTCTTTATTGTTTCGCAAGTAGATGTTAAAAATGAGGGCAAAGGAAACTACATAGGTGAAAATGTAAAAGGGTTATCTATAACAATTTCTCATGCAGATGGAGAAAAGTGTGAACGTTGTTGGAGCTTTAGTAATACGGTTGGAAATAATAGTACGAACGAGAACATTTGCAGTCGTTGTGCATCTATATTAAAAAGGTAATTTCATTGATTGTGGTGTATCCGTTGGTGCACCACAATTTTTCTTATTATTTATAAAAAGAGGATGGTAATTGTAATGTGGATGACATTTTTTATAGTAATTTTGGTTGCCATTGATCAATTTTTAAAGTACGTTGCAAGCATGTATATTAAACCCGTACAATCAATAACCGTTATACCGAATTTTCTAGAAGTTACTTATCTTGAAAATAAAGGTGCAGCTTTTGGTATGTTCCCCAACCACAGATGGTTTTTTATTTTATTTGCTATTGTTATGATAATAGTGTTTATATATTGGATTGCATATAAAAAAGTTAAAGATAAACTGTTTATAATTTCGTCAACATTAATTATATCAGGTGGAATAGGTAATATTATAGATAGGCTCCTTTTTGGCTATGTAGTAGACTATATAAGATTTTCTTTTTTCCTGCCCGTATGCAATTTTGCAGATTATTGTATAACGGTTGGGACAATAATATTAATTATATACTTTTTGTTTTTTTGCAATGATACAAATGTGGTGCTAAACGAAAAGGAAAGATAAAATTGTTAGGAGATAATTTATTTGAGTGAGTTAATTGAGTTTATAGTGCAGGAAAATTATAATACTGAACGGTTAGATAAAGTAATATCTGAAAATATAGAAGATATTACGCGCTCATACGCCCAGAAAATTATAAAAGATGATAGAGTATCTGTTGACAGTGAAATTATAAATGATAAAAATTATCGAGTATTAAATGGCCAAAAGATTAAGGTTAATTTGCCAGAACCCGAAAAATTAGATGTACTGCCTGAAAATATACCTATTGAGATTGTTTATGAGGATGAAGACTTATTAGTTGTTAATAAACCTAAAGGTATGGTAGTGCACCCAGCTTCAGGAAATTATAGCGGGACTTTAGTTAATGCTCTTATGCACTATTGTGAGGGAACGTTATCAAGTATTAATGGAACAATTAGACCCGGGATTGTTCATAGAATAGATAAAGATACAAGTGGTTTATTGATAGTGGCTAAAAATGATTTTTCTCATAAGTGCTTGGCTTCCCAGATAAAAGAACATTCTTTTTCTCGAGAATATGAAGCTATAGTTTATGGGAACTTAAAAAATGATAGGGGAACAGTAAGTGCTCGGATAGGACGGAATAAATTAAATCGAAAAAAAATGTCAGTAACTAATGAAAATTCAAGGGCTGCTGTAACACATTATAATGTGTTAAAAAGATATAAGGGATTTACCCATATAAGATTGAAACTTGAAACAGGGAGAACTCATCAAATACGTGTACATATGTCATATATAGGGCATCCTGTTGCAGGAGACCCAGTTTATGGACCAAAACATATTATAAAGGAGTTAAAAGGCCAATGCCTACATGCTAAATATATTGGATTTATACATCCTAGAACTTCTAAATTTATGGAATTTGAAAGTGATTTACCCGATTATTTTAAGGAGTTTTTAAAGAAACTATAGGAATTCCATAGATATCCTGTGGGTGAAACTAAAATGGAAAAAGTTCTTTGAATAAGTTTTTTTGATAAAAATTAATTGAATAATAGAAACAAAGCTATTACAAGTTAACTATAAATTTTTTGTAAAGGGGGGAACATTGTGGATATAAAAAAGCATATTCCTTATAACAACAGAGAACTTAGTTGGCTTGACTTTAATGAAAGAGTTCTCAATGAAGCCTTTAGAAAAGATAATCCTGTTCTTGAAAGAGTAAAGTTTTTAGCTATTTCTGCTTCTAATCTTGATGAGTTTTTTATGGTTCGCGTTGCAGCAATTATGGAACAAATAAATTCAAAATATAAAAAGAAGGATCCTTCAGGGTTAACTCCTCGCCAGCAGCTTGCAAAAATAAATATAAAGACACGCGATTTTTTAAATAGGCAATATCATTGCTGGAAGAAATCTATTAAACCTGCATTAAATCAGAATGATATTTATTTTTTAGACATCAAAGATTTAAATGGTGTACAAAAAAAATACATTGATGAATATTTTAATAAAATAATTTTCCCAGTGTTAACCCCTATTGCTGTGGGCAAAAGTAGACCATTTCCGCTGCTTATGAATAAAAGTTTAAATATTGCGGTACGATTGTCAAAGAAAGGCGAAACTAATTTTGCTTTAGTTCGAGTTCCATCAATATTACCTCGGTTTTTAGAGCTACCTCAAAAAGATAAAAAAGCTTTTATTTTAATTGAAAATATTATAATAGATAAGTTACCTCAGCTTTTTGAGCTCCACAAGATTAAAGCGTGCTGTCAATTTAGAATCACTAGAAATTCTGACCTTGAAATAGATGAAGAAGCATCAGATTTATTAATGGAAGTGCAAAAATCCATAAAGAAAAGAAAACGTGGAGACTTAGTTAGACTGGAACTTATTAGGCATTGTGATTCTCAGACCAGAAAATTTTTAGTAAAAATGTTAGCGGTGAGAGAAGAGGATATATATGAACTTTCAGAGCCACTTGATCTAACGTTTTTAATGAAGTTTTCTGCTATTAAGGGATTTGATAAATTAAAATTTGAGTCTATTGTTCCAGTGGATCCCCCCGCAGATTTTTGGGGATATAAATCTGCATTTGATGCAATAAAACAAAGAGATAGATTAATACATCATCCATATGAAAGTTTTAATGCTGTGGTTAGGTTCATAAGGCAAGCAGCGCAAGATGAAAATGTATTAGCAATAAAGCAGACTTTATATAGAGTAAGTGGAGAATCTCCAATAATAGAGGCTTTAATAAAAGCTGCGGAAAACGGAAAACAAGTTACGGTTTTAATAGAACTAAAAGCTAGGTTTGATGAAGAGAACAACATAATCTGGGCTCAAAAACTAGAAAAGGCCGGGTGCCATGTTATTTATGGACCTTATGGGTTAAAGACACATTGCAAAATTTTGCTAGTTGTTCGCAAGGAAAAAGAAGGTATAAAACGTTATATCCATATGTCTACCGGTAACTATAATGATACCACAGCTAGGTTATATACAGACATAGGGTTATTTACATGCAAAGATAATTTTGGGTCAGATGCCTCGTCTCTTTTTAATACTTTAACAGGATATTCGCGGCCACCAGAATATAGTAAAATGATAGTGGCGCCGCTTAAAATGAGAAGTTTTTTTGAAAAAATGATTAATAAAGAAATTAAAAATGCAAATCAAGGGTTAGAGTCAGGAATAACTATAAAGGTTAATGCTCTGGTGGATGAAGAAATGATAAAGCTTTTATATAAGGCATCTAATGCAGGAGTAAAAATAGATCTTATTGTTCGTGGGATTTGTTGCTTGGTTCCGGGCATCAAAGGAGTAAGTGAAAACATTACTGTTAGAAGTATCATTGGGCCATTGTTAGAGCATAGTCGTATTTATAAGTTTTGCTGTTCGGGAAATGAAGAGGTGTTTATTGGAAGCGCAGATTTAATGCCACGAAACCTTGATAAACGTGTAGAATTGATATTTCCTATAGACGATAAACAGTTAAAAGAAAGAATTATGGGTATTTTAGAAATTATGCTAGAAGATACAACTAATGCAAGAATTCAACAACCAAACACTGAGTATGTTAAAGTTGATATGAGGGGCAGGGACAAAATTAATAGTCAAAAATATTTTGCAAAAGAAGCAAAAGAAAGGCTTGAGCGAATATCAAGTAAAACAAATAATTGTAAATAGATTAAACTTTGGGGAGAATATAGTATGAATAAAATTGAAAGCTTTAAAGTAGATCATACAAAAATTGATAAAGGAATGTATGTCTCAAGGATAGATGACGATATAATAACTTATGATATAAGAATGGTAAAACCAAATACGCCACCATTTTTAGAAAATGCAGGGCTTCATAGTTTTGAACATCTTTTTGCCACATTTATGAGAAACAGTAAGTACAGTAAAAATATAGTATATGTTGGACCAATGGGCTGCAGGACGGGGTTTTATCTGCTTATAAAAGGAGTGCCCCATAATGTTGCTTTAGATCTAACTAAGAAGGCCATGAAGTATATAGCTGATTTTAAGGGAGAACTACCAGGGAAAACAGCAGTCGAATGTGGCAATTATCTTGACCATGATTTAAATATGGCCAAAGAATATGCACGGGATATGGTAAATGTTTTAAAGGAATGGACCACAGATGAGTTAAACTATAAGAAATAAGAACCCTTTTAAGATTTTTATTTAAAAATTAAAAGAGCTCTATAAGAATTAAAAAGGTTATAAGTTTTTATGCCTTTAATTTACCCGTTGCTTAATAAGTTTATTTTAAAAATAATATCGCTTACAATGATATAAGCTCTAACAAAAAATTAATAAATCTATAGGCCCACTTTTATGCTTTGACTAAGTTTGGTTATAAACTGGGAATTAGTGGGCTTTTTATTAGTTTCAGTGAAGGTTTTTGCAAATTCTTCACTGTTTTGTTTAGCGGCCTGCCCAATTGCATTTCTCATGGCGCTTTCTACGCAGGCTACCGTAGTGGCGTTTTTGTTCGCTACAAATTGATAGATGTCTTTTGTAAGGACGGGTACATTAGTGTTTATTAATATTCCGATTGCATCAACTATATATTGGTACCCGAGAATGTTTGTAGGAATGCCGATGTCAATAAGTTTTTTAATTACATGATTTTCAATAGTAGTAGATGGCTCACTGATTTCTAAATTATTATTTTTGCTAAAATTATATATAGAACGAATCCGTTCTTCAAGGGTAGATAGTTTGAAAGGTTTAAGCATATAATAACAACAACCAAGAGAAAAAGATTCCTGCGCAATGGAATCATGATTTATAGCAGTGAGCATAATAACTTTAGATTTAAGTTTTAAACTACTTAATTTTTTTAATACGCATATTCCGTCGAGGTTAGGCATAATAAGATCAAGAAGGATAACATCAGGTTGATACTTTAAAATATCGTTTAGACCTGATTCTCCATCTTGAGATATGCTACAAACTGTAATATCCCGTACTTTTTTAAAATAATCTAATAAAATATTACAAACGTCAATATTATCGTCTATAATACTAACTTGTATTTTGTTTTTTTGCATATTTTTCTCCTAAATATCGTATTCCCTAGCAGAGATGAGGTCACTAATTATATAAAGAGAAGAGTCTGGTTTAATAGAGTTTTCATAGAGAAATTTAATTATATCTAAAACAAAAGTTTTGGATTCGGAGATGCCTTCAAAATTTGCGGTTTCTAGATTGGTAGAATTGTTTTTAAGGATGATTTCTATGCCATAGCATGTTAACGTATCTGACATAGTTTTGATTAGATTGTAGTAAATATTGCTTTGATGTTGTATGTTTTTGATTTCAGAGTAATCTTTTTTATAGATGTTAGTAACACGAGTCATTTAAAGTAACCTCCTTAAAAATAATATTAAATTTTTTGTCACTTTAATTATAAATTTGTTGTGAAGAAATTTCAACATAAAATTAACGAAATTTTTCGACAAAAGTTTTTACTACGTTTGTGTTGACAAAATATAAACAATATGATATTGTATTAAAGTAAATTTCCAAGATACAATTGGAGGGGTGTCCGAGTGGTTTAAGGAGCTAGTCTTGAAAACTAGTGATCCTGCAAGGGACCAAGGGTTCGAATCCCTTCCCCTCCGCCAAAGTTTATATCGTGTGGAGAAATACCCAAGTGGTGAAGGGGCTCCCCTGCTAAGGGAGTAGGTCGGGTGACCGGCGCGAGGGTTCAAATCCCTCTTTCTCCGCCAACTAAGCATTAAAGGTAATTCTTTATTTATTTTAAAAATAGAACAGCACCGGATAAAAAATGACCGTCAAAAAACTACACACAGATATAAAGAAAAATTAAAAACCACCAGTGCAAGTATTAAAATTTAGTCTGTGGTTAGGTTTAATACAAAGTTTGCACCCCAAATTCGGGTGCAATTTTTATTTATATAAATATATAGAAATAATCGTTTAAATCTGATATAATATTTTTATAATAGTAAACCATAAAAGGAGCAATATATCAATGTCAATAGAAAGAACTTATATTATGTTAAAACCTGATTGCATTAAAAGAGGATTAATGGGTGAGGTAATTTCAAGGATAGAAAGAAAAGGATATAAAATTGAAGATGCAAAGATGATGCATCTTAATGAAACGATTCTTCGTGAACATTATGCGCATATTGCAGATCGGCCATTTTTCCCAGAAATAGTTGAGTATATGACTTCAGGACCTGTTTTAGGAATGATAGTAAAAGGCGAAAATGCTGTAAAAGGTATGCGAATACTTATGGGTGCAACTAAATTTGAAGAGGCTTTGGCAGGAACCATTCGAGGGGATTATGCTTTTTGTACTTCTGAAAATATTATTCATGGGTCAGACTCGCCTGAGAATGCAGAAATAGAAATAAATAGATTTTTTAAATAATAAAATAATTTAAGGCACTGCACAGTATAATGCAGTGCCTATATTTTTATTTTAATAGATCTGACATATTGTAAAGCCCAGCACTTTTAGATAAGAGAAAAATAGCCGCGTTAACAGCACCAACTGCAAATATTTCTTTTGATTGCGCTGAGTGTGATATAGTTAAAAGTTCGTCCTTACCGGCAAAAATCACCTCGTGTTCGCCTACAATAGTTCCTGCGCGCACAGCGTGAATACCAATTTCATTATCATTGCGAGGTCTCCGATAACTATGACGATCGAAAACGCATTCATAATTTTTAACATTAGTTGATTTAATAGCGTCAGCTATCATTAAAGCCGTTCCGCTTGGAGCATCGACTTTCTGATTATGATGCTTTTCCAGTATTTCAATATTAAATTCAGTTCCAAGAGCACAAGCCGCTTTTTTAGCAAGTTCAATTAAAAGATTTATTCCCATGGACATATTCCCCGAGAAGAAAATAGGAATTAAACAGGAAGCTTTTTTTATTTTGTCAACTTGGGCCTGTGTAAAACCTGTTGTGCATATAACAATGGGTATTTTTTTATAAGTAGCATAATTTAGTAATGAATCCAGCATAGAAGGATTCGAAAAATCAATAATGACGTCTGCATCACTATTAATTTTTCCTGCAGAATTAAAAATAGGAAAACAGTCACTTTCATTTATTTGTTTATCAATTCCAGCTACAATGCTACAATCCTTTCGGTCAAAAACAGTTCTTATAACGGCGCGCCCCATTTTTCCACTTGAACCACTTAATATTATTTTAGTCATTTTATACTTCCTATCTAAAGTTATTTTTTAATAATCCCAAAGTTCTTCATTGAATTTATTAATTTTTCTTTATTCTCATTAGATAAAGAGATAAGAGGTAATCTACATCTACCACAGTTAAAGCCTATTTGATTCATAGCTTCTTTAACTGGAATCGGATTTACATCACAAAATAACATATTCATAAGGTCAATTGATTTTATGAACAAATCATTAGCAGATTTAATCTCACCAGAGAAAAACTTCTGGTTTATTTCGTGACATTCAAGAGGGCAAACATTTGCAAACACAGAAATAACACCAAGCCCTCCTAAAGATAAAATAGGGATTATTTGATCATCGTTTCCTGAATAAACACCAAGGTTATCACCGCATAAGGATATCGTTTGCGCAATAGAAGAGATATCTCCATTTGCTTCTTTAACAGCTACAATATTTTGATGTTTTGAGAGTTCAAGGTAAGTTTCAGGTTTTATTGAAACACCTGTGCGTGAAGGTACGTTATATAAAATTATAGGTAGATTAACATTATCTGCAATATGTGTATAGTGTGCGATTAAACCCTTTTGAGATGTTTTATTATAATAAGGAGTAACTATTAACAACGCGTCTACACCCAATTTTTGCGCATTTTGAGACATTTTAAGAGCATGTTCTGTGTTGTTACTACCAGTGCCAGCAATGACAGGAATTCTACCGTTAACTTTATCAACAGTGTATCTAATTACTTCGGTTTTTTCATCATCACTAAGGGTAGCAGATTCTCCAGTAGTTCCACAAGTAATGATAGCATCTGTTTTATTTTTAATTTGAAATTCTATTATTTCACCAAGAACATCAAAGTTTACGCTTCCATCATCTTTCATCGGAGTAACAATAGCAACTCCAGAACCTTTAAATATAGTTTTCTTCATAGGTATATCATCCTCTTTTTTATTAAAATTGTTAATTAATAAATCCTTTAGCACAAAGAAGCTCTGCCATTAAAACAGCGCCACCTGCGGCACCTCTTATTGTGTTATGAGACATGCAAATAAACTTTACATCATATTGAGAATCTTGGCGCAGTCTTCCAATAGAAATTCCCATTCCGTTTTCAAGATTTCTGGCGCTTTGTATTTGTGGATATGAAGGATCCTCAAAGTAATTTAAGAATTGTTTTGGGGCACTTGGTAAATTGATTCCATCGTAAAGAGCATTATAATTTTTCCATCTTTCTTTGATTTCTTCGAGTGAAGGTTTATTATCAAAAGAAACAAAAACAGCAGCAGTATGCCCATCGCTAACGGGAACCCTAAGGCATTGTGAGGTTATAGAGGGTAAAGTAGCATTCTCGATTTTATTTCCAACAATTTTACCCCAAATTTTCATAGGTTCAAGCTCAGACTTTTCTTCTTCTCCAGCAATAAACGGAATAATATTATCAACCATTTCGGGCCAACTTGAAAAGGTTTTCCCCGCACCGGAAATGGCTTGATATGTACAAGCAAGAACCTTTTTTGCCCCTAAATCGAGCAAAGGATGAATAGCAGGAACATAACATTGAAGAGAACAGTTTGATTTAACAGCGATAAATCCTTTTTTTGTTCCGAGGCGTTTTTGCTGGCTAGGAATGATATTGGCATGTTCTGGGTTAACTTCAGGTATAATCATAGGAACATCAGGTGTATTTCTGTGAGCACTATTATTTGAAATTACTGGGCATTCAGCTTTTGCATACATTTCTTCAAGGGCTTTTATATCATCCTTTTTCATATCAACAGCACAGAATACAAAATCAACAAGATCAACAATTTTATTTATATCACCTACAGCATCGTAAACAATCATATTTTGTGTAGCAGATGGGATCGCACACGGCATAGACCATCTGCCATTTAAAGCATCAACATAAGTTTTGCTAGCAGAACGTTTACTAGCAGCGAGTACTGTTATATTAAACCAAGGGTGGTTTGACAACAATGTAACAAATCGTTGACCCACCATTCCTGTAGCGCCTAGAATTCCAACATTATATTTTTTCATATTTAAATTTACAGGAATCTAAAAAAGACTACCTGTATACGCCACCTTTCAGAAAAATAAGATAATTAGAGACTTTTAATAAAAAAACTGGTTGTAAACCAAACTTTAATAAAATATAATAAAAATATTAGTACATTTAAATATATCATTTTTAAGATATAGTGTCAATTTTAAAGGGATAATAGTAAAAAGGAGAAAACATTTTGAAAACAAAGGATTTTTTTTATAAATTACCGGAAGAATTAATAGCGCAAGATCCATTAAAAAAGAGAGATTCTTCTAAATTGATGGTTTTAGATAAAAATACAGGTGAAGTTTTACATAAACATTTTTATGATATAATAGATGAACTTATGCCACAAGATTGCCTTATACTGAATGACTCAAGGGTACTACCGGCAAGAATTTATGGGGTAAAAGAAAAAACAGGTGCAAAAGTGGAATTTTTGCTTCTTAATAGAAAATCTCAAGATGTTTGGGAGACTTTAGCAGGTCCGGGAAGAAAAGCACGTCCTGGAGATAAGTTTATATTTGGGGACGGAATAATGCAAGGAGAAGTGATCGAAGTAACCCAAGAGGGGAATAGAATAGTTAAGTTTTCATGTAAGGAGAATTTTTATAGTACACTTGAAAAAATAGGCCAAATGCCATTACCTCATTATATTACTCATGAGCTAAAGGATAAAGAAAGATATCAAACAGTTTATTCAAGAGAACTTGGTTCTGCAGCAGCACCAACAGCGGGATTGCACTTTACTCATGAGCTTTTAGAGAAGATAAAGGAAAAAGGTGTAAATATAGGATTTGTTACATTGCATGTAGGGCTTGGAACATTTAGACCCGTGAAAGTGGAGAACGTTCTCGATCATAAGATGCACAGCGAACATTATGAAGTACCAAAAGAAACTGCTGAGCTTATAAACAAAACAAAAAAATGTGGAGGAAGAGTTATTTCAGTTGGAACTACAAGCTGTAGGACATTAGAGTCTATGTTTAAAAATGAAGGCAAGATTAAAGAAAGTGACGGTTGGACAGACATATTTATTTATCCCGGTTATAAATTTGAAGTCATAGATGCACTTATAACTAATTTTCATCTACCAGAAAGTACTTTAATAATGCTAGTATCTGCTTTCGCAGGAAGAGAAAATATAATGAATGCATATAAAAAAGCTGTAAATAACAAATATAGGTTTTTTAGTTTTGGAGATGCAATGTTTATTCGTTGAATATAAAGGAGATCATTAAAAGTTATGTATAGACTAATAAAAAAACAAGGAAACGCAAGAAGAGGTGAGTTTATAACTCCGCACGGAACCGTTAAAACTCCAGCATTTATGAATGTTGCAACCTGTGGAGCAATAAAAGGAGCGGTATCAGCCCTTGATCTTAAAGATATAAAATGCCAAGTTCAATTATGTAATACATATCATTTACACTTAAGACCAGGGGATGAAATAATAAAAAAATTTGGAGGACTTCATAAATTTACGAGATGGAAAGGGCCTATATTAACAGACAGTGGTGGATTTCAGGTCTTTTCGTTGGCAAAACTGCGCACAATAAGGGAAGAGGGCGTATATTTTTCCTCACATATAGATGGACGTAAAATATTTATGGGACCTGAAGAAAGCATGAGAATACAATCGAACTTAGGTTCAACTATAGCTATGGCTTTCGATGAGTGCGTTGAAAATCCTGCAGAATATGATTATGCAAAGGCTTCTTGCGAAAGAACTGTTAGATGGCTTAAAAGATGCAAAGATGAGATGAAGCGGCTTAATTCGCTTGAAGATACGATCAATAAAGAGCAAATGCTTTTTGGAATAAATCAAGGTAGCACATATAAGGACCTTAGAATAGAACATATGAAAAAGATAAGAGAACTTGATCTTGATGGATATGCAATCGGAGGGTTAGCAGTAGGAGAGACAGCACAGGAGATGTATGAGACTATTGAGACAGTTGAGCCTTATATGCCAGAAGATAAAATAAGATATTTAATGGGCGTAGGAACGCCGGCTAATATTTTAGAAGGTGTAAATCGCGGTGTAGATTTGTTTGACTGTGTTATGCCGTCAAGAAATGCAAGACATGGAAACCTTTTTACATGGTCAGGTACAGTAAATATTTTAAATGCAAAATACGAACTAGATAAGTCCCCAATTGATCCTGAATGTGATTGCCCCACCTGTAGGAACTTTTCAAAGGCATATCTTCGTCATCTTTTTAAAAGTGGAGAAATGCTTGGAATGAGATTAGCTGTTATTCATAATCTTTATTTATATAATACTTTACTTGAAAAGATAAGAATTGCTCTTGATAATGATGAATTTGATTGTTTATATGATAAATATAAAGATATTCTTTCAAGGAGAATATAATTAATGCTTGCAACTATGGACAAAAGTTGTTATAATCATAACGGTTAAATTTTTCGGAGGTGTTAAAGATGAATCCAGAAGGTTCGGCAGGAATAATGCAAGTTGTAATAATGATAGTTATGTTAGTTGGAATGTACTTTTTAATGTTACGTCCAAGTTCAAAAAGAAGAAAACATGAAGAGGAAATGAGAAATAACATACAAATAGGTGATGAAATTACTACTATTGGTGGGATTGTTGGTAGAGTGGTGGCTATAAAAGATGAAAGCCAATCATTTGTGATTGAAACCGGTGTAGATAGAAGCAAAATAAAAGTTAAAAAGTGGGCAATTGCAAGTTGCGAGAGTGGCAACGAATCAAACGCAACAAAATAAGTATATTAAGATATCCTTTTGAATATTGATTAATTAAATTATATTTTAAAATGGAAGGTTATACAATATTTAGGAGGTATGATTTTGAGATATGATAAGTCCACTAGTAAGGGAAATAACTTTGTTGAAGCTATGAAAGCAGTTTTGCTTGGTTCTGTTGTAGGGTCTGTAGTATGTGCGGTATTTTTGGTTTTATTTGCATTTTTGTTTGTGGCAGTAAAATCAGTTCCTCAGTCTATAGTGCAAATTGTTGCAATAATTTGTGCCTCTTTAGGAGCCTTTGTTGCCGGTTATATATCTATTAGAATATATAAATCAAAAGGCCTTATATATGGAGCAGCATCAGGATTATTGTTGTTTATTATTTTAACGATTATAGCTTTTATCGTTTCAAGAGATAAGTTTACTTACATAACAGCTATTAGATTGTTGGTTATGCTTTTTTCCGGAGCTCTTGGAGGAGTTCTTGGGGTTAACCAAAAAAGACGTAAATAAATTTGAATTCTTGTGTGGATTATGATATACTTTTATAAGTTATGAAACAAAAGAGGTGTTTTAAATGAAACATGTAAAGACATTAAATAAAGCAAACTTAAAAGAAAGTGCAATCAAGGGTGGTTGCGGCGAATGCCAAGCTACTTGCCAATCAGCTTGCAAGACTTCTTGCACTGTAGCAAACCAAAAATGTGAAAAATAGTTAAACATCATTTATGGTATTTATTTTAGTAGGGGTGGGAGTTTATTTCCTGCCTCTATGTTTTATTGTTAAGACTTAAATAAAGGAAAATTTGATTATGATACACAAATATAAATTAAATGGGTACAATATAGTACTTGATGTAAATAGTGGAGCTGTGCATATTGTTGATGACATTGCGTATGATATGCTTGATTACTTGGATGAAAATATAAATGAAAATATTGATGAATCTATAGCTATTAAATTAGCTCAAAAGTATAGTAAAGAAGATATTTTAAATACCTATGAGGAATTATATGAATTATATAAAATAGGACAACTATATTCTCAAGATGGGTATGAGAAATTTACGGCTATGATGATAAACTCGCCGGTTAAATCTATGTGTCTTAATGTAGCACATGATTGTAATTTAAGATGTGAATACTGCTTTGCAGCTAAGGGAGATTTTGGTACAGGTAGAGAACTTATGCCATTTGATATAGCTAAAAAAGCGATAGATTTTCTTATTGAAAGATCAGGAACTCGTCATAATTTAGAGGTTGATTTTTTTGGTGGAGAACCTTTAATGAATTTTGAAGTTGTTAAAAAAACGGTGGCATATGCAAGAAGCATAGAAAAACAATATAATAAAAATTTTAGGTTTACAATTACAACAAATGGGTTATTACTCACTGACGATAAAATTGATTTTATAAATCGTGAGATGTCAAACGTTGTTCTTTCGCTTGATGGAAGAAAAGAAATAAACGATAAATTAAGAGTGACTCCAAATGGAAAAGGTTCTTTTGATGTAATTGTTCCAGGCTATCAGAAATTAGTTTCTACAAGAGGAGATAAAGATTATTATGTAAGAGGAACCTTTACAAAATATAATTGTGATTTTACAAAAGACGTTTTAAAAATGGCGGAATTGGGGTTTGACCAACTTTCAATAGAACCTGTTGTATCTGATGAAAAATTAGATTACTCAATTAAAAAGGAAGATCTGCCTTATGTTTTTGCCGAATATGAGACCTTGGCAAAAGAGATTATACAAAGAAAAAAAACGGGAAAATGTTTTAACTTTTTTCACTTTATGATTGACCTTGACCAAGGACCGTGTGCAATAAAAAGATTGCGTGGCTGTGGATGTGGAAATGAATATATAGCTGTTACACCAAACGGAGATATTTACCCCTGCCATCAATTTGTTGGCGACGAAAAGTGGAAGATGGGTAACATAAAAGACGGTACTTTTGATCAAAAGATAAAAGATTGTTTTTCAAAAACTAATGTTTATACCAAAGAAAAATGTAGAGACTGCTGGGCAAGATTTTATTGTAGTGGAGGCTGCAATGCAAACAGTTGGCAGTATGAAGGGGACATTAAAAAATCACATAATATATCTTGTGAACTTGAGAAAAAAAGACTTGAATGCGCAATTATGATAAAAGCAGCTACAGTTTAAAAACGAGAGAATATAATCTTTCATAGGTTATATTCTTTTATTTTTGTACATACTATTATCTTATATATGTTGAATAGTATGGAGGGATGTATATGATAAGTTCAGTGTCTTTTAAAAGATCGTTTGGTAAGATGAAAAAAGAGGATATTGTAAAATTTGTAACCAATAATAAAGTGTTGCTGTTACTATCTGCTTTTTTATTAATTGGAGTATTTTTAGGAGCAATATTAGTTAAATTTACAGATGAAAATATTATGAGATTCATAAACATATTGTTTATAACTGATTTTAAAGAACGCTTGTCCAAAACATTGCTTAGTGTATTTATAGCGTCTATATCGTCAATTTTTATTTTTATAATAGTATCATTCTTTATGGGATTATCTATATGGGGGTCTATAGTAGCACCACTGGTACCATTTATAAGAGGTATTTGCATAGGGCTTTCAGAAGGGTACTTATATTCTACATATGGACTCCGAGGTATATGTTTTTATTCACTAGTGTTTTTACCAGGAATATTTATTTCGTCTATAGCAATATTATTGATGACTAGAGAGGCCATAAGATTATCAAATGATTTTTCATCCTTAATTTTTTTAGGGAATAAATTAACCAATGTGAGAAACAGTATAAGGTTATATATTATAAGAAGTGGCTGTGTTGCAATAATAGTTATAATAGCCTCTGTTGCTGATATAGTGTCTAATGTTTTGTTTTCAAAATTATTTGAATTTTAATTATATACTAAAAAGGGCTCCTTTGTAATATTCCAAAGGAGCCCTAACAATATTATTTAAAGTAATTATAATTTATTTAGAAGCAATGTCTCTTGCTACTACAATTCCTGTAAGAGAAGCTTGCATGAGTCCTCTTGTAATACCAGCTCCGTCACCAATGGCATATAGGTTTTCAATAGATGTTTCAAAGTTATTTTTAACATCCAGCTTAGAAGAATAAAATTTAACTTCTACACCATAAAGCAAAGTGTTTTTTGAATAAAGCCCTGGAGCTAATTTGTCAAATGCACGCAGTGCTTCTACAATGCTAGTAAGATGCCGATGGGGCAGCACGAACGAAAGATCCCCAGGTACGGCAGTTTTTAAAGTAGGGATCGTAGTAGAATTTTTAAGCCTTCCAAAGTCAGTGCGACGTCCTTTTAAAAGATCACCGAGCCGTTGAACCATTATTCCTCCACCTGTTAACATATTCCCAAGCTGAGCGATATATCTTCCATATTCATAGGGTTGGTTAAATGGAGAAGTAAATTTAGTAGATACCAACATAGCAAAGTTAGTGTTAAGAGTGTGACTTTCTTCTTTTGCATAACTATGTCCATTTACAACAGCTATGCCTCCTTCATAATGCTCTTCACTTACAAGGCCTCCAGGATTCATACAAAAAGTACGAACTTTGTTTTCAAAAGTATCTGAATAATATACAAGTTTTGCTTCATAAAGATTTTTAGTAAGATGATCT
>CAQZPH010000008.1:29988-35838 GCA_948933715.1 uncultured Eubacteriales bacterium
CGAACCCCAATATCCACTTCATTGTTAGTGGTGTTAATACCGTTTGCACACGCAACAGAAGTTAACCAATCTGAACCACCACGTCCTGGTGCTGCAACAACATAAGGAGCTTTTAAAAGTTTTTCTTCGTTACCATTAGATATGTATACTCCGCATACTTTATTGTTTTCGATAAGAAGTGATTTAGCTGTAGTTTTTTCTAAGAACGTAAAGTTAGGCGAAGAACTAAGTTTATTATACATATTTCTTAAAACATCGAAAGAATATTCTGTTCCCATATGTCTTACCGGGCAAGGGATTAATTTAATGTTTTCTTTGTGAGCAAGGTAAGAAAGTTCATCTGCAAATTGATTGTTTTTACCAAAAACTTTATCAGGTGCTCCGAAACTTATATAAAGGTCGTCAGCATATTTTATTAAGTTTCGCGTTTCCTCTACAGAAATATAATCAGTTATATTCCCGCCAACTTCTTCACAAAGAGAAAGCTTCCCATCCGAAAAGGCTCCCGCCCCGGCCCAGCCGTTCATTATGTTGCAAGGATTGCAGTTGACACACTTTCCAGTATTCCTAGCAGGGCAACAACGTTTATCAATAGCACTTCCTGAGTCCACCATAAGGATTTTTTTATTAGGAGCAAGTTTATTTATTTCAAGAGCAGTAAATATACCTGCCGGGCCTGCGCCAATAATGATGATATCATAGTCGAACATAAGGGAACAGCCTCCTATTTTGTTTTATTTTTTTACAAACATTAGTTATTATATATATGAAAGAATTATTTGTCAATTTAATTGTTTAGAAATTATTTTGTTTTTGTAGCAAAAAAGAAGTCTATTCCTTGGTTATATTTATGAACTATTAAATTTGAAAGTTTACTAGAGTGAGCAAAATATCTGTTTTGTAAATACATAGGATAAAATATGGCGTTATCATTAAGAAATTTTTCTGCGCTTATTAGATAGCTAATAGAGTTATTTGCGCTACTTGATAAGTAAGAATTAAGAAGCTTGTCATATTCCGGAGAACTAAGATTTGCAACATTTTTATTATTGTTAGATTTAAAAATATTAAGAAAATCAAAAGCAGAGTTACTTTCTGTTTCTATAGGAACAAAAGCAATTTGATAATTTGAAGAAGTAACTCGTGTCATTAAAGCGGATCTTGATAATGGTTCCATATTAAAGTAATAACCGAGATTTGCATTAAGATTTTCAAGGATATTGCTTACAATCGTTTTTACAATAGGAGTATCAAGGCATATAATTGTAATAGTTGGTAATTTTTTAGCCTTAAGTTTACTTACCCCAGAATCTAGTAGAGGTTTTGCACTAGAATCTCCTTTTAAACATAAGTTTCTTCCAGCTACATCTCTAAAATTTTGACCATTAGCAATTAGACCATCGAGCACTATTTCATTAGCAATTTCACAGTTTTCTGGAATAGAGGATAAAATATGTTCTCTATTTAAAGCTTTTAAAAAACCTAGTCTTATATTTAAACTTGAAAAAGTATCATCTTTTGTATTAAAAGTAAGTCCCCAAACTGTGTCCTTAAAGGAGCGCATAGGTAAACCTTCGCTTTGAGCTTTTTCTATTTCTTCCATAGGCAAAAATGCCGCATCTACAGTAGAATCTTTTATTAAGCTGACTACGTCAGACATTTCTTTACCAATGGTAAAAGATATCCCCGCAGGAACCGGCTTATTTTCGCCCTTATAATTTTCATTGGAAATAAGGTTTAATGTATTATAATGATCCCAGCCGTATTTTGCTTTTACTTTAAAGGCTCCATTACCAAGGATAGTGGATGGTTCAAGACCATATTGGCCATTGGCTTTTTCAAAGAAAATTTGATTGCAAGGCATAGCAGGAGAAGTTGCAAGAATAGAAAGAAAATTATCAATAGGATATTCAAGTTCAATAGATAAAGTGTAATCATCAATAGCAGCCACCCCTAAAGAGTTTACATCGGCACCGTCAATGTTGATTTTTTTAGCGTTTTTAATGCAAAAAAGAGTATATGCTTTAGGTGAGCTTGTATATTTATCGAAAAGACGTTTTAGTCCGAAAACGAAATCATGTGCAGTAACAGGAGTTTTTTCTTTATTTGACCAATAGGCATCTTTCCTTAAGTGAAAAGTATATAATAAACCATTTGAAGAAGTTTCCCAAGAAAGAGCAACCCCAGGGTAAACATTACCGTTTTCATCCAAACGAGTAAGTCCCTCAAATATGTTCATTACAACCATATTGGCAGCAGAGTCATTGCATATTTGAGGATCTAAAGTACGGGGTTCATTGTCAATGTTATATTTTATTGTTTGATTTTCAGGCAAATCTCTATTTTTTTTACATCCGCTAAGGTTCATAATGAGAATAAAGCTAATTATACTTAATAGAATTTTTTTCGTCATAATATCACCTTTATATGTAAAATTTTTAAAACTGATAATTAAATATATTTTAACATATTTCGACAGATAATTTAATAGTATTTATAAAAAATTTTTATAATGTATTACATACCGAGCAAAGGTATGCTCAGTATGTAATAATTTAGGTAAAAACCCTTATTTAAAAATGTAATGAACATTATCTAATAAATCTCCTACAGCATTTGTATATTTTTTAGCTTTACGTTTTACTTTTTTAGGGTGCTCCATATAAGAAGATAAAAACCATCCAGTAGTAAGGCCAAAGAAAACGCCGCATAAAAAGTTTTTGCAAGAACAACCTCTATTATTTATATGATTCATAATTATTACCTCCCCCATATATTTTAGTGTTCAATTATATTTTGCCCGGTATTTTTATAAAAAGACCATAAGTTTATTGTAAATATAAATTCCTTTCTATTACATTGTTATTGTAATTATTTTCTAAAACAATATAATATTTAAAAGAGGTGAACAAATATGAAGGAGATAAACATAGTTATGGTTGAGCCCCAAATTCCGCAAAACACGGGGAATATTGCAAGAACTTGTGCAGCTACAGGCGCAAAATTACATTTAGTTGGGCCAATGGGATTTAAGATAGATGATAAAAAATTAAAAAGAGCCGGCCTTGATTATTGGAATCTTTTGGATATAAGTTTATATGATAGTATATATGAGTTTTTAAAAAAAAATAAGGGAGAATTTTTTTATTTTTCAACAAAAGCGAAAAATAAACATACAGATATAAAGTACCCGGATAAAAGTTATTTAGTTTTTGGAAAAGAAACTGCGGGCCTTGACGAAAAGCTTTTACACGATAATATGGAGAAAGCAGTTCGTATACCTATGATAGATAATGCAAGGAGCTTGAATTTATCAAACTCTGTTGCGATTGGGGTTTATGAAGTTTTACGTCAATGGGATTATCCTGAACTTTTGTGCAAAGGCAAATTAAGAAACTATAATGACTAGAGATTTTATTTATTGAAAATATTATTCCCATATTATAAAATTAAATAAAGAATAATGCTTGAAAGGATGATTTACATGGATTATTCAAAGAAAAAAACAATAGAGGATATAGATGTTTTTGGAAAAAGAGTTCTTTTAAGATGTGACTTTAACGTACCATTTGATGGTAATGGAAATATAGCTGATACAAAGCGTATTGATGAATCTTTAAAAACCATAAAATATTTATTAAAAAAAGAAGCTAAATTAATTATTGTATCACATTTAGGAAGACCTAAAGGCGATGTAAACCTTGAATATTCATTAAAACCAGTAGCATGTTATCTTTCTAAAGTTTTAAGTATGGATATAAAATTTATAAGTGATAATATAGAAGATAGAATTCCTAAATCACTTGAATCTTTAAAAAACGGAGAGATAGCAGTTCTTGAAAATATTAGATTTTATAAGGGAGAAGAAAAAAATGATGAAGTCTTCTCAAAAAGATTAGCATCTATAGCCGATATATATGTTAACGACGCCTTTGGAACCTCTCATCGAGCCCATGCATCCACTCAGGGTGTTGCTAAATTTTTACCATCTGCATGTGGATATTTGATAAAAAAAGAACTTGAAATTATGGGGGAAGCATTAGAAAACCCTGAATCTCCTTTTGTTGCAATACTTGGGGGAGCTAAAGTTTCAGATAAAATCGGAGTTATAAATAATCTTTTAGATAAAGTGGATACATTAATTGTTGGTGGAGGAATGGCATATACTTTTATGAATGCTTTAGGGTACTCTGTAGGGAATTCTATTTGTGAAACAGATAAAGTTATGCTAGCAAAAGATATTATGGCAAAGGCAAAAGCTTTAAATGTAAAATTTGTTGTGCCTGTTGATAATGTTGTAGGGAAAGAGTTTAAACCAGATACAGAATCTTTAATTGTAAGTTCAGATAGTATCCCGGAAGGATATATGGGCCTTGATATAGGACCAGAATCAGAAAACCTTTTTTCAGATATAATTAAAAGTGCGAGAACTATTGTTTGGAACGGACCTGTAGGAGTTTTTGAATGGGAAAAGTTTAAAAGAGGAACTTTAGCTGTTGCTAAAGCAATAGCAAAAAGCAGTGCTGTGTCTATTGTTGGCGGAGGAGATTCTGCTGCTGCAGTAGAAAAATTAGGTTTTTCAGATAAAATTACTCATATCTCAACAGGTGGTGGAGCATCGCTTGAGTTTCTTGAAGGTAAAGACTTGCCAGGGATATCAATCTTAGACGATAAGTAACAAATAGTTTTTGATACAAGTGGTTATGGTACGGTTTTTTTAGTTTTTTAATGGTTTTTGAAGATAAAAGAGTTCACTTAAAAATGAATTTCTTAATCTTTAGTGCCATAACTTTTAATATATCTAATACATGTTTTTAAGGGGGTTAATGTGAGTAAGAAAATGAGAAAGATAATAATAGCAGGAAACTGGAAGATGAACAATAACCCAGAAGAGACTAAAATTTTATTAAGGGAAATAAAAAATGGAGTTAATAAAATAAACTGTGAAATAATCGTATGTGTTCCATTTATTGATATTAGCGAAGCGGTAAGAGAAACTGAAAATACAAAGATAAAGGTGGGAGCACAGAACTGTCATTTTGAAAAGTCTGGGGCGTACACAGGAGAAGTTTCGGCACAGATGCTAAAGGATGCCAATGTGGATTATGTGATACTTGGTCACAGTGAACGCAGAGGATATTTTTTTGAAACAGATGATTTAATAAATAAAAAAGTTAAATCAGCGATCAAGAGAGGATTAAAAGTAATACTTTGTGTAGGAGAAAGCTTGAAAGAAAGAGAACAAGGTATAACCGAGAAAAAGATTTGCTTGCAAATAGAAAAAGCTCTTTTTGGTGTTACACAAACAGAACTTAGTAACATAATAATTGCATATGAACCAATATGGGCAATTGGCACAGGAAAAACAGCAACCAAAGAAAATGCTGATTATGTGTGTAAGGCAATTAGGGAGAAAATTGCTAGCATTTATGGGCAGGGGAGTTCACAAGAAATTTCTATTTTGTACGGAGGCTCAATGAATGCTAAAAATGCTAAAGAGTTACTTGGTATGGAAAATATAGATGGAGGCTTAATTGGCGGAGCATCTTTGAAGTCTAAAGATTTTTTAAGTATAATAAAAGATACATCCGAACTTTAATAAAATTTTTTGAGAGGAATTTTACATATGAAACGTCCGCTTATTCTTATTATAATGGATGGATTTGGTATAACCAAAGATGTAAAAAAAAGTGCTATAAACCACGAAACAATCCCTCATTTGAGTAAAATTTTTAATCAATACCCAATGACTTTAATAGGAGCATCAGCATTGGATGTTGGATTGCCGGAAGGGCAGATGGGTAATAGTGAGGTTGGCCACACAAATATTGGTGCAGGAAGGGTTGTATA
>CAQZPH010000009.1:0-8624 GCA_948933715.1 uncultured Eubacteriales bacterium
CTTATGGTCTTACTGACTCTATGGGCCGTATGCATAGTGATGCTCAGTTCGCTGGATCTTCTTCGGTGCCTGCCCACGTTGAAATGATGGGACTTATTGGTATGGGGAATAACCCAATGGTCGGTGCTACTGTTGCTTGTGCTGTTGCTGTTTTTGAATCCATCCATAAATAAGTAGCACATATTAGACTTTTACATTTATATTCTGTACCGTATATTGCAGGAACTCTAACGCGCTGTGCTATTTACTTATTTTTATATCTATATTATAATTATCTAAAAAGATTGGGGTGCTGATATTTTTATCGGCTGAGAACAGGTAACTGTAACCCTTAACCTGATTCGGATAATGCCGACGGAGGGAATTTTCTTTTTCGAGTTTTGGGCTTGATTTTTAAAAAAGTCTCAATATTTGTTGCAGTGTCATAGATTGCCCGCCGTGCGCGTCGATATTTTAATATCGACGAAAGTCCGCTTTCAAAAAGCGGACCTGTATTTAATCTTCTTAGATTAAATACACGGCGGGCCAAAACTATGGCACTTTTTATTATGACATAAAAGCAAAAGGAGAAACTTAAAACTATGTATACTAAAATAAAAAGAAAGATTCCTTCATTATTATTTATCCTGATTTTAATAATAATCTGGTCTATAATATCAGCTCTTGATATTATACCTAAATTCATGTTACCGTCTCCAATATCTATTTTAAATGCTTTTATTAATAATTTTACTACTTTAACGCAACATTCACTAGTTACTCTTTTTGAAACTATCATTGGTCTTGCTATCAGTATAGTTTTATCATTTACATTTGCAGTTTTAATGGATAGATATAAAATTATAAAACAAACAATATACCCTCTACTCGTAGCAACGCAAACTGTACCCACCATTGCTATAGCTCCAATACTAATCTTATTTTTGGGATATGGAATTTTACCTAAAATAATTTTAGTTACCTTATGTTGTTTCTTTCCTATAACTATTTCACTTACTGAAGGTTTTTTTAATGTAGATAAAGATTACCTAAACTTATTAAAGTCAATGAACGCATCGTACCCTCAAACACTTATTCATTTAAAAATCCCATTTACTATTCCCTACTTCTTTTCTGGATTAAAAGTGTCTGTAACATATGCATTTATAAGTGCTGTAGTTGCCGAATGGCTAGGAGGTGCTTTTGGACTTGGTGTATATATGATACGAGTAAAATCTGCATATGCATTTGATAAATTTTTTGCTTCTATATTATTTATCTCTATAATAAGTTTCATCTTTTTAAGGTTTGTGAACTTACTCCAAAGAAAAGCATTAACTCGAATGCATATAAATAAAAGAGGTTAACAATGATAAAAAAACTCAGTTTATTAATCCTTCTTATAAGTTTAGGTTTGCTTTTTAGTTCATGTCACCTAGCTTCTAAAAAACCTCAAAATCAAGTAACTATTTTACTTGATTGGGTTCCTAATACAAACCATACCGGAATATTTATAGCACAATATCTTGGATACTTTAAAGATGAAGGACTCTTTGTTAAAATCGAGCAACCACCACAAGAAAGTTCAACTGCCCTAGTAGCCGCCGGTAAAGTAGAGTTTGCTGTGGCGTTTCAGGATTTTTTAGCTTCTGCTTTAATATCTGAAAATCCTTTACCGATCAAAACTGTTGCCGCTATTGCTCAACATAACACCTCCGGAATCATATGTAAAAAATCATCTAATATAAGCTCACCTTATGATTTACAGTTTAAAAATTATTCCACTTTTGATAACCCGCTTGAGACCGCTATTTTAAAGCATTGTGTTGAACACTACAGTGGAAACTTTAATAATGTTAATCTTGTTCCTGCTAAAATAGATAACATCGGTGCTGCCCTTAGAACAAATATCGATGCGGCTTTTGGTTACTTTGGAATTGAACAGATTATTTTAAACCATTTTAACATAGATTCAAATTTTCTTTTTTTTAAAGATATTGATCCTAATTTAGATTGTTATACCCCGATATTAATCTCTAACACAGATTATATAAATAAGAACCCTGACATTGTTAAAAAAGTTTTACGTGCACTTTCCAAAGGTTATACTTTTGCTGCACATAATCCTCAAGAATCTGCAAACATATTAGTAAAATGTGTTCCTGAGTTAAATTATGATATAACTATTAAAAGTCAAAAATATATGTCCTTACAATATATTAACGATGCACCAAAGTGGGGTATCATTGACGAAACACGTTGGAATAATTATTTTGACTGGTTATACCAAAATAATATTATCGATAAACCCATCAAGCATGGAACATCTTTTACAAATGCCTTTTTAGAAAATTAGTTCATCCAAATTAAACATGAAAGCATTGCAATCTTATATTTCTAAACTCTGTCTTGTGTATCTTTTTTCACGCTTATTAAAAAGCAATATTAACAGAATTATTGGAGACAAAATAAAATGAATAAACTTACGATAAAAGAAGTATCAAAAAGTTATGATTGTAAAAATGTATTAAAAGATATTTCATTTACAGTAAATGAATATGAAACTGTTGCTATATTAGGTCCAAACGGATGCGGTAAAACTACACTATTTAACATAATTGCTGGGTTAGATTCCCCTGACTCTGGAACAATTTTAATTGATGACATTAATATAACAAATACTCAAGGTAACGTTAGTTACATGCCGCAAAATGATCTCTTACTGCCGTATAAAACTATAATTCAAAATGTATCACTACCTTTAATTTTAAACGGTACTTCAAAAAGAGATGCTTACAGTGCAGTAAAAAAATATTTTAATATATTTTTAGAGAGGGGTACAGAGAATAAGTACCCCCATGAACTTTCAGGGGGAATGAAACAACGTGCTGCATTTCTTAGAACGTATATGTATTCAAAAGATATCTTAATTTTAGATGAACCGTTTAGTGCGCTTGATCAAATAACTAAAAATACGATGTATTCTTGGTTTCTTGATATTATAAATACTTTTAAGAAAACTACAGTTTTTATCACCCATAATATAGAGGAAGCTATATTATTAGCTGATACCATATATATTTTCTCTTCTAAAACTCATGGTATTATAAATAATATAAATACTCCTAAAGATAAAAAAAGGGACTTTTTATTCTCTTTAGAATTTATAAATTATAAAAAGGAAATCACGGATATGCTTGGCTTATCGTGAATTTTTATATTGACAAAGAGCCAAGAAGATGTTATTATAGTAGACACTCTAAGTCATTAATAAAGGGGTATAGCTCAGATGGTAGAGCAGTGGTCTCCAAAACCACGTGTCGAGGGTTCAAGTCCTTCTGCCCCTGCCAACATGTTCTAGAGATATTAACTATTTAAAACATTTTTATAAGTCGATCTGTTTATTGTATCAATTTAGGAAATCACACTTTTTAAAATATTATCTTTAGAAAAGTAATAAAACAATTTTCTTTAAATATTATCAGCTGATATAGCTCAGTAGGCAGAGCACATCCTTGGTAAGGATGAGGTCAGCGGTTCGAATCCGCTTATCAGCTCCACACTTTAAATATTGATCCTACTAAAATTTATTTTAGTAGGATTTTTTATTATATTGCTTCTTATTTAAACAATATTACCTTGCCCGTTGACACCTTATACAAAATATGGTATGATAATTTGTATAATATTAAAAAAAGAGGTATTTTTATGAAAATTAAAAGCTTAAAAAAGGTAATTGCGTCGCTTATATGCGCGGCACTCGTGTTTATATCTGCACCGCAAATGAGCGCATTTGCATCAAATTATGATGATCTTGACGATATTGACATTCTTGGTGGAAGTTATGGTGAGTTGATAGATCAAGATTATGATCATTGGGATTACGAATGCCATCACTTAATTTCCAAGGGAGCACTTAAGGAATGGGGAGAATATATTGAGGAAAAATACGGGGAAAATGATTTAACTGATCTTTTGTTAAATGATGAGGATCAAAGTTGGGGACCATCTATTATTATGGAAAAGGCGGACCATGAAAAAACACTTAGTTACTATAATCCTCAAACTAGACCCAAGTGGCAAAATGATAAAGCAAGCAAATACATTAGAAATCAAGCAGACAGAATTATAAAATATGGAGATATAATTGGAGTTATTAGGGACGAAACTAATTTTATAAGAAAAAATTTCGGTCATAAATATGAGCGTGCTTTAAGAGAGGTATGGGATTATATAAAAAGTTTACAATTTAGACATCCTGATAATGCAACTCTTACTATGCTTAATCCAGATAATTTCGATGAAGTCTTTGAATTCACTTTCGGTGTATAAAAAATTATTATTCAATCCTATTTAAATTTTTGAATTCCTTTAATATATAGCTCTGCCTAAAATAAGTTTTTAGGTAGAGCTTTGTTTTTAGTTTTTACCCTATAATCAACCTCTTGATTCGGTATCCCAAACATGGTAATATATTTTGGATAATATTTTAAAAAGAGGTATTTTTATGAAAATTAAAAGCTTAAAAAAGGTAATTGCGTCGCTTATATGCGCGGCACTCGTGTTTATATCTGCACCACAAATGAGCGCATCTGCAGCACTTAAGGATATTCAACGTCTGGGTGGACGCTATGATGAGTTGGTAAGGCAAAACTATGATCATAATGCTTATCAATGCCATCACTTAATTGCCAAAGAGGCTCTTAATCAGTGGGGAGATGATATTTATGAAAATGGTGGAATAAACCAGTTTAATGAGTTTTTAGTAGGTGATGAGAAGCAAAACTGGGGTCCATCTATTATTATGGAAAAAGCCGACCATGAACAAACACTTAGTTACTATAATTCTGAAACTAGAACCCGGTTGCAAAATAGTCAAGCAAGCAAATATATTAGCAAACAAGCATATAGGATCATAAACTATGGAAATATTAAGAGTGTGCTTAGGTATGAAATTGATTTTATCAAAAGAACCTTCCCAGGTAAATATGATGTAGGTATAAGTCAGGTATGGGCTTATATAGAAAGTCTACAATTTAGTCAAATAAAAAATCGCACAACTCTTACTATGCGTAATCCCTATAATCTTAGATGGTTCTTTAACTACCAATTTAAGAGGTAAAATTATTATTCAATCTTGTTTAAATTTTTGAGTTATCTTTTAATATATAGCTCTACCTAAAAATAAGTTTTAGGTAGAGCTTTGTTTTCAAACCACTATTAACAATCCCCTTGACATATTATACAAAATCTGGTATAATAATTTGTATAATATTGAGAAAAGAGGAATTTTTATGAAAATGAAAAACTTAAAAAAGGTAATTGCGTCTTTTATGTGTGCCGCGCTCGTGTTTGTGTCTGCACCACAAATAAGCGCCTCTGCAGATTCAAATCAAATGCCCAGTTGTTGTGGAGGAAGTTTTTATTCTTTATCAAGTCAAGATTATGACCATGACACTTACGAATGCCATAGTTTAATTTCTAAAGATGCTCTTAATACATGGGCAAACTATATTGCTCAAAATCGTCGCGTAAGTGAATCTAGTGAATTCTTAATATGTGATACAAATCAAGGTTGGTGCCCATCTATTATTATGGAAAAAGCTGATCACGAAAAAACACTTGGTTATTATAACCCTGAAATGGGACTTCCTCCCGAAAAATCTCGATCGAGCATATATAGCCGTGAACAAGCAGAGCAAATTATTAACTATGGAAATATAATTTGGGTTCTCAAATATGAAATCAACTTTATAAAAAGGACTTTCGGCAATAAGTATGACCGTGCTATAAGTCAGGTATGGGAATATATAAAAAGTTTAGACTTCACACACGTAGACCATAAAATCCTTATGATGAGTAACCCATGTAACCGGAGGGGGTTCTTTAGTTACCAGTTTAGGGAATAAAATTATTATTCGATCTTTTTTTGAGTTATCTTTTAATATATATCTCTACCTAAAAAATAAGTTTTAGGTGGAGTTTTGTTTTCAAACCACTATTAACAATCCCCCTTGACATATTATACAAAATCTGGTATAATAATTTGTATACTATTGAAAAAAGAGGTATTTTTATGAAAATTAAAAGCTTAAAAAAGGTAATTGCGTCTTTTATGTGTGCCGCACTCGTGCTTGTGTCTGCACCACAAATGAGCGCATTTGCAGCACTTAATGATATTCCATGCCTTGGTGGACGATATGACAAATTACTTCAGGAAAAAATAGCATATATAGAGAATAACCCATCTGACAACACAAAGTATGAATGCCATCACTTAATTGCCAAAGCAGCCCTTAATAAATGGGGAGCTTATGTCGCGGAAAAACACGGAAAAGATGATTCAAATGAGTTTTTAGTAAATGACTACTATCAAAGGTGGGCTCCATCTATTATTATGGAAAAAGCAGACCATGAACAAACACTTAGTTACTATAATCCTAAAACTAGAACAAAATTGCAAAATGCTCAAGCCATAGAATATATTGATTCTCAAGCAAAAAGGATTATCGAAGACGGCGATTTGTTGGGAGTTATTAGGGATGAGATTATAATTATACAAATAATTTTTGGCCATAAATATGATCGTGCTCTAAATGAGGTATGTGAATATTTAAAATGGCTATGTATTGCCACAAACCCAGAATCTAAAGTTTTTACTATGCGCAATCCTAATTGTTATTAAGAGAATTTTTCTTTTGGTGTATAAAATTTTCATTCAATCTTATTTAAATTTTTGAGTTATCTTTTAATATATAGCTCTACCTAAAACATAAGTTTTTAGGTGGAGTTTTGTTTTTCATTTCACATTTCTCAACAACTTTTATAAATCTCTTGATATATTGTACAAATTATGTTATCATCTTTTTTAAAATGCTCAGAGCGAGGTATATCTATGAAATTTAAGGTTTTTAAAAAATTATTTTTTTCGGTTATGTGTTCGGTGGTTATATTTATGGGGCTACCGCAAATGCATGTTTCTGCTGCACCAGCTTTTCATAGTGGCGGAGACTATTACTCCCTAGTAAAGCAACCATACGATCATAAAGCCTACAAGTGTCATTATCTAATTGCTAAGGAGGCTCTTAATGAATGGGCAAAGCATATTTATTTAAAGTATGGGCTAGAATTTATAAATGCGTTTTTGATAAAGGATACAAATCAGCAATGGGCTCCCTCTATTATCATGGAAAAATCTGATTATGAAAAAACTCTTAGCTACTTTGACCAAAGAACTAGAACACTTGAGCAAAACATCGAGGCTAGTAAATATATTGCAATGCAAGCAAAAAGGATTGTAGAGCATGGGGATATTATGGGGGTTCTTATTGACGAAATTAATTTTATTAAAAAGAATTTTGGCCATAAATATGATCAAGCTATAGCTCAGGTTATTTTATACATAAAAAGCCTGCATTTTCAAAGTCGTAATCGAAATATTACCATGCTTCACCCATATCACCGTAACTGGCTGGTTTCATTTTTACTTAGGTAAATAAAATAATATTAACTTATAAATAACTTTATAAAGGTAAAGCCCTAGCTAAAACGCGTTTTAGCTAGGGCTTTATTAGCATTTAGGGTATTTCTTAGTCTTCTTTAGCTTTGATTATAAATCTTACTATAAAATCTTATAATATATTGCAGCGTCACATTTACACGGTCCATGACAATCTAAACATTTATAATCTTTGTCGTCAAACCACAACATATGGGTTATAATATTAGAAAATTTAAAGTTGTTTCTCTCTATAACTTTTTTAGCGGGAATTGACCCGTCTTTTCTTATCCATAAGGGGGACCATGCGGAGTGAAACCCCATATCTTTAGCTTTTTGCATTCCTCTTTTAACAAGCTCCGTTGCAAGTCCTGCTTTTTCTGCATCTTGCTGTAAAACCAAAGATCTAGCAACACATAGATTGTTATGTCCACCTACAACATTTTTTAGCTCCTCTTCGGATAACTTAAATTCCTCTGACACTCCTTTAATACTTGAAGCATGGGTTAAAAAAAATCCTAATAATCTATTTTCATCTTTATCAATTGCCAATTTGCAAATATTATTTTTATTAGTAACATATGAAAGTAACTTGTCTTTATTTGTATACATCTCTCCAAATCTTTTTTCACCCAGTTTAACCATTTCGTCTAAATATTGGGGGGAAAAATCTATATACTCAACATTTCTTGCCTTATTGGCAGTTACCATATAAATCCCTCTCTTTTTAATACCACTTATAAAATCACGTTATAGGGCATTATAAAATTTTATAATTATAATATATGCCTTATATAATTATAGTGCGATTTTATATTCTATTTTTATCCACCATGTTTCTAACTAATTGTTCGTTGCGTATCTCTTCTTCAGGAGTAAATGACATACCTCCCGCTATATTAAATAGCTCATCTTCACTGAGTTCGTTGCTTTTTATACCTTTTTTTTCTGTTTGAACCTCGTTATTTTTATTAAATAAATTCATATTTATCCTCCTTTTTAGACCGCATATTTTATTGTTATTATACTATATTCGACTATAGTTGTCAATAATTTTATGCAGTTTATACTTATTTTTATTCTTTACACATATGGCGGGTTTTAATCATATAATTTTTGCATATAAAAATACCTAAGATTAGGCAAA
>CAQZPH010000009.1:8634-33087 GCA_948933715.1 uncultured Eubacteriales bacterium
CGGTATGTAAAACTTCGTGGGCTTTAAGGCTTCCAGGTTTACCTAGAAATTCCTCATACACTTGTTTTATTAGCGGATTTTCATGCGCTTTTCTATATTTTAAATTTTTATCTTCATTATAAAGTGCTTTTAACCGTTGGATCACTATATCACTGAAATTCTTAACATCTGCAGGTTGTATCGGTTGGCCACCACCGTTAATGCAACCTCCCCGGCAGCACATTACTTCTATAAAATGATAACTTTTTTCTCCGGACTTTATTTTATTTAAAAGCATATCTACATTTTCAAGGCCACTTACAACCGCTACATTAATTGTTTCTCCTGCAATTTTATATGTTGCCTCTTTTATATTTTTATTTCCGCGCACTTCTTTATATTCTACCATGGACAACGATTCACCAGTCAATAAATCTGCTGCTGTTCTAAGTGCTGCTTCCATAACTCCGCCAGTTACGCCGAAAATTGCTCCTGCACCCGTTGATATGCCCATCGCGGGATCAAATTCTTCTTCAGGTAGAGAGTTAAAATCAATGCTGGCTCTTTTTATAAGTTTTGCTAATTCTCGGGTTGTTAGTACATAATCTGTATCATCAAAACCCGATGCATTTTGAAAATCCCTTTTTATTTCAAACTTTTTAGCTGTGCACGGCATAATGCTAACAACTACTATATCTTTTGGGTCTATTTTATTTTTTTGTGCATACCAGGTTTTTATCATCGCACTTAACATCTGCTGAGGAGATTTACAAGTTGATAAGTTATCTAAAAATTCAGGGTAATAATGCTCACAAAACTTTACCCATCCAGGTGAACACGATGTTATCATCGGTAAAACACCATTATTCTTAAACCTATATAAAAACTCGTAAGCTTCTTCCATTATTGTAAGATCAGCCCCGAAATCTGTATCGAATACTTTTTCAAAGCCTAATCGTCTAAGCGCTGCCACCATTTTACCTTTTACGTTTGTCCCGATTGGTAGATTAAACTCTTCACCTAGAGTTACCCGAATAGAAGGCGCCGTTTGCACAATAACGTGCTTACCTTTAGTGTATATCTCTTTCATTACTTCATCACATTGATCTTTTTCCCGCAATGCTCCTGTTGGACAATTTACTATACATTGACCACAGGATACACAAGTAACATCGCTTAAGTTTTTATCAAATGCACAACCAATCTGGGTATCAAATCCTCTATTATTAGCACCGATCACAGCTACTTTTTGCTTTTGGCATGTGGCAACACATCTGCGGCATAAAATACATTTATTGTTATCACGTACTAAGTGCAAAGTACTATCATCTATCGCATATTGTGGTTTTTCACCGAAAAACCGTTCTTCATCATCTATTCCTAATTCTTTACACAATGACTGAAGTTCACATTTACCATTTCTGTCACACGATAAACATTTTTTATCATGTATAGAAAGCAACAGCTCTAAAGTCGTTTTTCTTGACTTTTGTACAAGGGGTGTATTTGTAAAAACCTCCATACCTTCACTTACAGGATAAACACATGATGCAACCAAACCCCTAGCACCCTTAACTTCAACTACGCACATCCTGCAGGCACCTATTTCATTAATACCCTTTAAATAACATAAAGTGGGGATTTTTATTCCTGCACTTTTAGCTGCTTCAAGTATCGTCATATTTTTATCGGCACTAATTGGTATATTATTAATTTTAATATTAACTGTCTCCATCACTGCGTCCCCTTTGCTATATTCGCTTTACCGCGCCAAATTTACATGTTGCTTTGCATGCACCGCATTTTATGCATTTACTGTCATCTATTTTATGTACCTTTTTAACTTCACCTTTTATCGCTCCCACAGGGCATACTCTTGCACAAGCTGTGCACCCTTTACATTTATCCTCCATAATTAAGTATTTTAGCAAAGACTTGCACACTCCTGCAGGACATCTCTTTTCTTTTACATGTGCTTCATACTCGTCTCTAAAATATTTTAAAGTAGATAAAACAGGGTTCGGCGCTGTTTGCCCTAACCCACAAAGAGAATTCGCTTTTATATAGTGGCATAACTCCTCCATTTTATCGATGTCTGCCATGGTAGCTTGCCCGCTTGTTATTTTGTTTAAAATTTCGAGTAGTCTTTTTGTTCCAACTCTACAAGGGGTACATTTTCCGCAAGATTCATCTACAGTAAACTCAAGGAAAAATTTTGCGATGTCTACCATACAAGTGTCTTCATCCATCACAATGAGTCCTCCTGAACCCATCATAGATCCAATTTCAACTAGATTATCATAGTCTATTTTTATGTCAAGGTATTCTTTTGGAATACAGCCTCCTGATGGGCCCCCTGTTTGCGCGGCCTTAAAGTTTTTACCCTTTGGCAGTCCTCCACCTATGTCATACACTATTTCACGTAATGTTGTACCCATGGGTACTTCTACTAAACCTGTATGATTTATTTTTCCTCCAAGCGCAAATACTTTGGTTCCCTTAGACTTTTCAGTACCGATAGAATTAAACCAGTTTGCACCATTGTTTATAATTTTAACCACATTGGCATATGTTTCAACATTATTAAGCACCGTTGGTTTATCGTATAACCCACAAACTGCAGGAAATGGTGGCCTTGGATGTGGTTCCCCACGCTTTCCTTCTATTGATGTAAGTAATGCTGTTTCTTCTCCGCAAACAAACGCTCCTGCACCTAATCTTAATTCTATATCAAAGTTAAACTCCGAGGAAAATATATTGTTATTTAAAAAACCGTACCTTCTTGCCTGTTCTATTGCTATGGTTAATCGCTTAACTGCAATAGGATATTCTGCTCTTACGTATATGTAACCTTTTGAGGCACCTATTCCATAACCTGCTATTGCCATTGCTTCAATTATAGTGTGTGGGTCACCTTCTAAAATAGACCTATCCATAAAAGCTCCCGGATCACCTTCATCAGCGTTGCAACATACATATTTTTCATCCGATTGATTTTTGGATGCAAGTTCCCACTTTACTCCCGTTGGGAACCCCCCACCTCCTCTTCCACGAAGACCTGAATCTTTTATTGTTTTTATTACATCTTCAGGGGTCATTTCTGTAACTACCTTATAAAGCGCTTTATAACCATCCACCGCAATATATTCTTCTATATTTTCAGGATCTATAAATCCACAATTACTAAGGGCTATTCTTCTTTGCATTGAATAAAATGGCGTCTGTGATAGTGACTTTATCTTATCATCTTCTATAGTTTCACTATAAAGCAGATGCCTTACTGGTTTTCCTTCAATTAAATGTGCTTTTACTATTTCTGGTATGTTTTCGACCTTAAGCCTGCTATAAAAACTTCCCTCAGGATACACAATCATAATAGGACCTAATGCACAAAGGCCAAAACAACCTGTTTTAATTACCTTTATTTCTTTTGTTAAGTTATATTTTTCTAGTTCTCTTTGAAGCTCTAAAATTATCTTTTCACTGTCTGAAGAAGTACATCCTGTTCCACCGCAAACTAATACTTGTTTTCTGCAAGTTTCTATGTCAATATCTTTAAATTCTGTACTTGATTTTATTCCCCGTTCTAGTCTTAAGTTCATTGCCTTTCGGGCTTTTTCTCGCACTGCATTTAACGCATCTAAATTATTTATCATTGTTATGTTGCTCCTTGGTTTATTATTTATATTTAGCTAATATCCCTTCAACATCTTCGGGTTTTAGTCGCCCGTAAACATCATCATTTACTGTCATTACAGGGGCTAAACCACATGCTCCTATGCATCTACATGCTGTTAATGAAAATTTTCCATCTTTCGTGCAAGTTTCGGGTTCTATTTTAAGCAGTTCACTTACTTTCTTTATTATTTTGTCTGCTCCTTTTACATAACAAGCTGTCCCTAAGCATACAGATATATTATATTTGCCTTTTGGTGTTAATGAAAACTGTGAGTAAAACGTTGACACGCCGTAAACTTCTTCAAGCGGGATATTTAACCTTTCTGCTACTATCTCTTGTACTTCTTTTGGTAAATATCCAAACATATCCTGAGCTTCTTGCAAAATGGGCATAACAGCTCCTTTGGTATCTTTGTGTGTATCTATTATCGATAAAAGATGTTCTCTTTGCTCGCCCGTTAGCTTAAATGGCGATGTACTAATACTTTTCTTCATACTGTATGCTCCCTTTTTATTTTTACCTGTAATTAAAATAACAATTAGATTATAAAAGATCTTCTCTTTAAAATCTATATCAATAAATTACAAATTATGATAAACAATTTTTATTAAAAAAACATAGTATAAACCATGAGTAAATGATTATAGGGGGTATTTTTTTGTCACGAGCTTATAACTTTTCTGCCGGACCTTCCATTTTACCTGAAGATGTTTTAGAAAGAGCTTTAAAGGAAATGCTAAACTACAATCAAACTGGCCAATCTGTAATGGAAATGTCACATAGATCGCAAGAATTTAAAACAATAATAGAAGAAACTGAAACTTTGATAAGAAAAATCATGGATATCCCGAGTAACTATAAAGTTTTATTTTTGCAGGGAGGTGCTTCATCTCAATTTTCGATGGTACCTCTTAATCTTATGAACAAAAATAATAAAGCAGATTACTTGATCACCGGAATGTGGGCAAAAAAAGCGTATCTTGAAGGATGTAAATATGGAAACTGTAATATCGTCGCTTCATCTGAAGATAAAAATTTCTCATGTATTCCTACAATCAATCCGGAGAGCTTTAGCTCTGACGCTGATTACTTTCATATATGTTTTAATAATACAATCTACGGTACTAAGCTTTGTGCCATTCCAGATACAGGGAGTGTCCCCCTAGTAGCTGATATGTCTTCTTGCATATTATCTGAACCTATAGATGTTTCAAAGTTTGGTGTTTTATATGCTGGCGCTCAAAAAAACCTTTCTTGTGCAGGTCTTACTATAGTCATAATAAGAGAAGATTTAATCTGTGAGCCTATGGATTTTACTCCCACTATGTTTAGTTATAAGGTGCACTCAAACGCTAATTCTCTTTACAATACTCCTCCAACTTATGCTATATATATTTGTAACCTGATGTTACATTGGTTAGATGAGCATATTGGTGGCCTTAAAAATATGAAACGTATCAATGAAAAGAAAGCTGATTTTTTATATGACTTCATTGATAGTAGTAATTTATTTCACGGTACTTGTAGAAAATCTGATCGTTCTATTATGAACGTTACTTTTACTACTAAAGATAAAACAATAGACGACAAATTCATTAAGGAAGCTAAAGAAATGAATATTATAAATATTGGTGGGCATAGAAAAGTTGGCGGTATGAGAGCTTCTATCTATAATGCTATGCCGTTTGATAATGTACATCGGCTCGTTGAATTTATGGAAACTTTCGAGAAAAATAATTTAAACTAAAACTCTTTAGGGGATAATCTTATGTACAACATTTTAACTCTTAATAATATTTCTAAGGCGGGGCTTAATTACCTTGGAAATAACTATAAAATTTCAGAGAGCACTACTGATCCTGATGCTATTTTAGTGCGTTCTGCTTCTATGATCGATTTTAATTTTCCGCAAAGTCTTATAGCAATAGCACGAGCAGGAGTGGGAGTTAATAATATACCTACTAAAAAATGCAGCGAACATGGTATCGTTGTTTTTAATACGCCAAGTGCTAACGCTAACGCTGTGAAAGAATTGGTCGTTGCGGGACTTATTATGTCTTCGCGAAGGGTTTCTGCTTCTATCAAATGGATAAATAATCTTGATCTTGAAAATATCAATTTTGAGAAAACAGTCGAACAATATAAATCTATGTTCTCAGGTCCCGAAATAAAAGGGAAAACCTTAGGCGTGATCGGCCTTGGAGCTATTGGGACGCTTGTTGCTAATGCTGCTGTAAATTTGGATATGAACGTTCTTGGCTACGATCCGTATATTTCTATTGATGCTGCTTGGAACTTATCTCGTCATGTGATTCATGTTGCCGAGTTTGATAAGGTATTATCGCAAAGTGATTATATATCTTTGCACGTACCTTTAACGGACGTAACTAAAAATATGATTAATGAAAAAACTATCTCCCAAATGAAACGTGGTGTTCATTTGCTTAATTATTCCCGCGCTGACATTGTTGATACTTCTGCTATAATAAATGCCGTGTCAAGCGGGTATGTAAAAACTTACGCTACGGATTTTCCTAAAAAAGAATTTTTAAACCAATCCAACATCACCGTTACCCCTCATCTTGGTGCTTCCACTCCGGAATCTGAAAACAATTGTGCTGTTATGGCTGCGCGGCAAGTTAAAGATTTCATTGAAAACGGGAATATTATAAATTCTGTTAACTTACCAAACATATCGATGGAACGAGATGGTGACCAACGTATATGTATTTTTCATCGCAACGTTGCAAACGTTAATAGAAATATCACTGGCATTCTTGCAGACCACCATATAAATATTGTAAACATGCAAAGCCGGGCAAAAAATGAGTTTGCCTATGCAATAATGGACATAGAGGGGAACTTATCTCCAGAAATTTTGGGTAACATTTCTTCTCTTGACAACGTCATCCGGGTAAGGGTAATATAATAAAAAAGTGGGCGACTACAAGTCGCCCACTTATATCAAACAGTGCTAATAATTATATGGCACTACTTTTTCTCATATTTAATAATGTCGGATATCTCACAATCCAGAGCAAAACATAACTCATCAATAGTTTTGGTTGTAATAGCTTTACCATGCCTCATACGATGCAAAGTGTTTGCAGGGAACCCCTGCTTAAATATTAAATGGTATTCAGTAAGTCCGCGCCTTTTCAATGTATCATAAAATGGAGCATAACTTATCATTTTCATCACCATATTAAGGTTATCATATGTAACTCCTTGACTATACCTAACACATTGAGTATAATTTAAGAAAATATATAACGAGGTGGCAAAATGAACGACGTTCTTAAAGATTTATATTATGGAAGGATTGCTCCTTCTGAAGCTCCCGCTAGCTATGAGTATCGTGCCGCTTTAAAAAAAGTAATCAAGCTCGAAGAAAAACTCCTTGAGGACCTTTCGCCTAACCTTAAAAAAACTTTTCTTGAGTTTTGTGATGCTTCTTCACAATTGTCCTCCGTCGATGCGTTCGATAATTTTAAAGCCGGCTTTAAACTAGGTGCTAAAATTACACTAGAATCTCTGTTTGAACCCGAAAAGTAAATAAAAAAAGAGGCAACTTTTTAAAGCTGCCTTGCCTTTATTTAATAATGTTTGATTATAAATTAAATCCGGCGGTCACACCCATAGGTGGCCGCCGGATTTGTGTTCGCTAAAACTAATGTTTAAGCCTAGATTAATTCTATAATAGCCATTTCCGCTGCATCCCCTCTGCGAGGCCCTAATTTTAAAATGCGCGTGTATCCACCATTATTATTTGCATATTTGGGAGCGATCTCATCAAATAACTTTTTAACTACGTTTTCCTTAGTAATAAAAGCCATTGCTAAACGCTTGTTATGCAAATTATTTTCTTTTGCTAAAGTAATCATCTTTTCAGTTATCGATCGCACTTCTTTAGCACGATAAACAGTTGTTTCTATTTTACCGTTTTCTAAAAGAAATGTAACCATAGCTCTTAACATAGCTGTTCTATGAGCAGTATCTCTTCCGAGTTTTCTTGTTCCAGGCATCGAAAATTCACTCCTTTACCCTTTTTTATATGCGAAACCATAAAGAGTAAACAAAAATTACTCTTCTTCTTTACTTAAAGTAAAACCTAAAGATTCTAACTTATGGATAACTTCTTCTAAAGATTTACGACCTAGGTTTCTAACCTTCATCATGTCTTCTTCAGATCTACCTATAAGGTCTTCAACGGTATTTATACCTGCACGTTTTAAACAGTTAAATGAACGTACAGATAAATCCAATTCTTCTATTGTCAATTCTAAAATGCGTTCTTTACTCTTATCATCTTTTTCAACCATAATTGCAACTGCTTGAGTTTTATCAGATAAATCTACGAATAGATTTAGATGTTCTGTTAAAACTTTTGCAGCTAAAGATACTGCCTCTTCTGAACTTATCACGCCATTTGTCCAAACTTCAAGAGTTAATTTATCATAATCTGTTATTTGACCTACACGTGTATTTTCAACATTATAGTTAACTTTTAAGACTGGTGTATATATGGAATCAACCGGAATAACTCCTAGCACATTAACGAGCATATTTTGTTTATTACGGTCAGCAGAAACATAGCCTCTGCCTTTATCTATAGTAATTTCCATATATAATTTAGCTTCATCATTTAAAGTAGCAATATGGAGTTCTGGATTTAGAATTTCCACTTCGCTATCACATTTGATATCGCCAGCAGTAATAACGCAAGGACCAACCGCATCTATCTCTACAGTTTTTGGACCACTGCAAAGCAAATTTGCGTTTAATCCTTTTAAATTAAGGATCATCTCTGTAACGTCTTCCTTTACTCCAGGAACAGTTGAAAATTCATGGACAACTCCATCAATCTTAACACTAGTTACAGCGACGCCGGGCAATGAAGAAAGAAGTACTCTTCTTAGGCTGTTACCCAATGTGTTGCCAAATCCTCTTTCAAGTGGTTCAACAACAAATTTACCGTAGTTCCCGTTTTCAGACAACTCTGCTATTTCTATTCTCGGTTTTTCTATTTCAATCATCTGTGACCCTCCTTGATATATAGGCAAACAAATTGAGTGCCTTATTCTTTATATTAATTATTTTTTATTACTTAGAGTACAACTCAACAATGAGAGTCTCTTCAACTGCAAGGTCAATATCCTCACGAGCTGGAAGAGCAACAATCTTACCTGTTAAAGTTTCACGGTTTACTTCCAACCACTTTGGAGCTGGACGAGAAGCATTTGATTCTAAAATGCTTTTAAACTTTTCACTACTGCGGCTCTTCTCATTAATAGTGATTATATCACCTGGTTTTACTAGGTATGACGGTATGTTCACTTTCTTTCCGTTAACCGAAAAATGATTATGTACTACCAATTGCCTAGCTTCTGGACGGGAACTAGCAAAACCTAATCTATATATTACATTATCAAGACGAGTCTCGATTATAGACAAAAGTTGTTCACCAGTTTTACCTTCTCTTTTTTCTGCTAATTCATAATAATGCCTAAATTGACTTTCTAAAATTCCATAGTAACGTCTTGTAGCTTGCTTTGCACGAAGCTGAAGTCCGTATTCTGAAACTTTCTTACGTCCTTGACCATGTTGGCCAGGCGCATAAGTCCTGCGTCCAACTGAACATTTATCTGTATAGCATCTTTCGCCTTTTAAATAAAGCTTTTGACCTTCCCGGCGACAAAGCCTGCAAACAGCACCTGTATATCTTGCCATAGTATCGGCTACACCTCCTATAAATATAAAAATTACACGCGTCTTCTCTTTGGAGGACGACATCCATTATGTGGGATCGGAGTAACATCTTTAATCATGCTAACTTCAAGACCTGCTCCTTGCAATGCCCTAATAGCTGCTTCTCGTCCTGCACCCGGTCCTTTTACATATACTTCTACAGTTTTCATTCCATGTTCCATAGCAACTTTAGCTGCTGTTTCTGCTGCTGTTTGCGCTGCAAATGGAGTGGATTTTCTTGAACCTCTAAATCCTAACTCACCTGAACTTGCCCATGAAACTGCGTTTCCTTGCACGTCTGTGATGGTTACGATTGTGTTATTGAAGGTGGACTGTATATGTGCAGCTCCACGTTCTATATTTTTTCTTTCCCGTCTTCTGCGAACTGAAGTTCCCTTCTTTGTTCCTTTCTGTGCTGCCATTAATAAAATCCCCCCTTACTTCTTCTTGTTAGCCATCGTTTTTCTAGGACCTTTTCTTGTTCTTGCATTAGTCTTAGAACGTTGACCTCTAACAGGTAATCCTTTGCGATGACGTAGACCCCTATATGAGCCTATTTCTATTAATCTTTTGATATCAAAAGCTATATCACGACGCAAATCGCCTTCTACACGGCAATGTTTGTCAATATATTCTCTTAATTTAGAAACGTCTTCTTCATTAAGGTCTCTTACTCTTGTATCAGGATTAACTCCTGTTGCTTTTATAATGTCGCTTGCTGTTTTTCTTCCTATACCATAAATGTATGAAAGACCTACTTCGATGCGCTTGTCTCTAGGCAAATCAACACCTGCTATACGCGCCATAGTTGCACCTCCACTTTATCAAATTGCGCCTTAACCTTGACGCTGTTTGTGCTTAGGGTTCTCACAAATAACCATGATTCTCCCTTTACGTTTTATTACTTTACATTTTTCACAAATTTTTTTGACAGAAGGTCTGACTTTCATTTGTATGCCCTCCTTTTAAAACCTTTTAAAACTATTTTGCTCTCCATGTAATGCGACCTCTTGTTAAGTCATATGGAGACATCTCTAAAGTAACTTTATCTCCAGGTAAAATCCTTATAAAGTTTGTTCGAAGTTTACCTGATATATGAGCTAATATAACTTTTCCATTTGGTAGCTCTACCTTAAATTGCGCATTAGGTAAAGCTTCCTTTACTGTACCTTCAATTTCAATTACATCCTGCTTCGACAAAATAACAACCCCCTCTTGTGGAATATACTCTAAGATTTATTAAATTTACTCAGAGCTTTTCTTATCTCACGGTTGGTGCCCATTGATCCATTTTCTATAACCGTACTACTAATTGATAAATGTTTTTCTTTTTTTCTTTTTGGTTTTTCAAGTTTTCTGCTTTTACCGTCACAGATAATTACATATTCTCCATCAAACCCTAATACTATAAAGAACCTACCTTTATCTCGGCCAGCTTTTGCTTTGACCACAGAACCTTTTACTATCTCCATATTTTCCTCCTAATCACAAAGAGTCAATATCAACGGACCATCCGAAGTGATAGCTATTGTGTGCTCAAAGTGCGCTGAAAGTTTCCCATCCGCGGTGACTGTAGTCCATTCATCGTCTAAAATTTCAACTTTATGAGTACCGGCGTTTACCATGGGTTCAATGGCAATAGTCATTCCGGGTAACAGGCGCACACCTCTGCCAGGTGTGCCATAGTTTGGTACACTAGGATCTTCATGCAAAGACGCACCTACTCCGTGACCGACAAAATCTCGTACCACCGAGTAACTGCGTGCCTCGGCATACCTCTGCACAGCATTTGCTATATCACCTATGCGGTTACCTTGCTTTGCCATCTTTATTCCTTCATAAAGACTTTCTTTAGTGGTATCAATCAATGCCTGTGCCTGTGCACTGATTTCTCCGCAAGCAAATGTAGCTGCATTATCTCCGTGAAACCCTTCAAAAAATGCGCCTACATCTATACTTACAATGTCTCCATTTTTGATGATACACTCTTTACTAGGTATGCCGTGGATGACCACGTTGTTTACAGAAATACAAGCACTTGCCGGGAACCCACCATAATTTAAAAATGATGGTTTTGCACCTTCACTCTCAATATATTTTCTAACAATTAAATCTATTTCAAATGTTGATACCCCCGGTGTAACTGCTTCTCCTGCAAGTTTTAGCGCTTTTGAGGCTATCCGACCGGCATCTTTCATCTTCTTTATTTCTCGGTCAGTTTTTATAATAACCATTATTTATGCCTCCAAAGCTGAAAGAACCATTTCTAAGGTTTCGTTTATTGTTTTGTTGTCCCCTTTTATTACCACGAGTTTACCTTGATTGCTATAATATCTTTCTAGCGGTTTGGTTTGCTCATGATAGATCTTGAGTCTGTTTTTTACAGTTTCAGGATGGTCATCCTCACGCTGAACAAGGGTGCCATGGCATCTATCACAAATGCCATCTTTTTGTGGTTTTTTGTTAACTAAATGATAACTTGAACCACACTTTTCACAGACACGGCGTCCCGACGTTCTTTCGATAATAATAGAATCACTTATATCTATTTCTATAACTTTATCTATTGTTACACCCATCTTGTCAAGAGCCTCGGCTTGAGTAATAGTCCTTGGGAAACCGTCCAGAATAAAACCGTTTTTGCAATCATCATGACTAATTCGTTCTTTAATTATATCAATAACAATTTCATCTGGAACTAGGCCGCCGCCAGCCATATAACTTTTAGCTTTATGACCTAACTCAGAGCCGCTTTTCAGCGCTTCTCTAATAATATTCCCTGTGGATATCGTAGGAATTGATTTGTGCTCAGATATTGCTTCTGCTTGTGTGCCTTTTCCGGCTCCTGGAGCACCAAAAAGTATAATATTCATAAGTTTAATACTCCTTTTGGTGAACTTTTCTTTTGGAGTTGACACCTAAATAATTTATTTAGATGCCAACTCATAATAACCTTAATCTAAGAAGCCCTTATAGTGACGCATCATCATTTGTGATTCCATTTGTTTTACAGTTTCAAGCGCAACACCTACTAAAATGATAATTGATGTACCACCTAAGAATGTGGTGTTGTGCATACCTGTAAGATCACTGAAGATAAAAGGTAAAATTGCTATGAATCCTAAAAATAGGGCTCCTATTAATGTTATTTTTGATAGAACTTTTTGTATAAACTCAGCTGTTGGCTTTCCTGGCCTGAGGCCTGGTATTGTAGCGTTACTTTGACGCAAATTGTTAGCCATTTCAATTGGGTTATACTGAATTGTAAGATAAAAGTATGCAAATGCAATAATCAAAAGGAAATAGATTGTTGGGTATATCCAACCTGCTGGGGAAAGTGCTGTGTTCATTGCATTTAGCCAACTAGGTGAATTAGCACCCAAAATTACTCTTATAGTAGCTGGAAGTGAAAGAATGGAGCTTGCAAAAATTATTGGCATAACGCCTGAACCACTAACTTTTATCGGTATATGTGTGTTTTGGCCACCATACATCTTTCTACCTACTACTCGTTTTGCATATTGTATTGGTATTCTACGTTCTGCGTCGTTCATAAAAACTATCGACCACATAACTACTAAGAATACTACCACAAATAGCGGCACATAAATGTAGTATTTTGAAGCTTGTTCTGGCATGTTTATTGCCATTTGAAGATACTCCCATAAAGTTGCAACCAATGCTGGCATCCTAGAAACTATTCCGGCAAACAATAAGATAGATATACCATTTCCAACACCTTTTTGGTTGATTTGTTCTCCTAACCACATGATAAGAGCTGTTCCTGCAGTAAATGTCATTATTATTACTAGTGCAGTAAAAATACTTTCCCAACCACTGTTATACATGATAATCATTTCTCCACTCGGAGCTCTGTTGTTTTTTAGCCAGAAATAGAACATTGTTCCTTGTAGTAACCCTAATATTACAGTTAGATATCTTGTTATTGCACTCATTTTTTTGCGGCCTTCTTCGCCTTCTTTGGTTAACCGCTCAAGAGCTGGAATTACAACTGTCATTAATTGCATAATAATCGATGAATTGATATAAGGTGTGATCGACATTGCAAACATCGTAGCTCTTGAGAAAGCATCACCTGATATCGTATTAAAATATGTAAATAATGATCCATCTTCCAAATTACCCATTAAACTTTGAAGTGCCCCAATATTCATAAATGGAACAGGTATCACTGAACCAATTCTAAATATAATAACAATAAAAAGAGTAAATAGCATTTTTTTTCTTAATTCTAGAGTCTTCCAAGCATTCAGCATTGTTTTTAACAACTTAGATCACCTCAACCTTTCCGCCAGCCTCCTCAATTTTTTGCTTTGCAGCATCAGAGAAAGCACTAGCTTTAACGATTAATTTTTTTGTCAAATTTCCGTTTGAAAGAATCTTGATTCCATCATATTCTTTTTTGATAATCCCTGCATTTTTTAATGCTGTTGTGTCAACTTCTGAACCATCTTCAAAAACATTTAAAGCGGCAACGTTAATTGCTATGATCTTCTTTGCAAAAATGTTGTTAAATCCTCTTTTTGGAATACGCCTTTGAAGTGGCATTTGGCCGCCTTCAAAACCTGGACGAATGCTTCCTCCTGATCTTGCCTTTTGACCTTTATGACCCTTACCTGCTGTTTTGCCTTGACCTGAACCGTGACCTCTACCTATACGCTTTGTGTCCTTTTTAGAACCCTTTGCCGGTGAAAGTTCATGTAAATTCATTTTTACACCCCCTCTTTATGCTTCTACTACCTCGATGAGATGGTTTATTTTTGCCACCTTACCTTTGGTCTGGTCGTTGTTAGGTTGCACTGTTTCGTCACCTATTTTATTAAGACCAAGCGAGTGGGCAGTTGCAATCTGGTCTTTTTTGTTGCCAATAAGACTTCTTACTAGCTTTAATTTAATTTGTTCCATCTTGCTACCCCCTTAATTATAAGATTTCCTTAACGGATTTACCACGTAATTTTGCAACTTCTTCAGCTGTTCTAAGGCTCTCTAGGCCCTGCATGGTTGCATGAACAACATTACATGGGTTGTTAGAGCGAAGTGCTTTTGTTCTTATATCACGGATACCTGCTGCTTCTACAACAGCACGGACTGGGCCACCTGCGATAACTCCTGTACCTGGTGCTGCCGGTTTCATTAAAACTCGGCATGCTCCGAATTCTCCAATGATTTCATGAGGAATTGTTGTACCTCTAAGCGAAACTTTAACTAAGTTCTTTTTAGCATCTTCAATTCCTTTGCGGATGGCATCCGGAACTTCCCCGGCTTTACCAATTCCAAAACCAACTGTACCCTTACCGTCTCCAACTACAACGAGTGCCGCAAACTTAAAAATACGACCGCCTTTAACAGTTTTTGATACACGGTTTATAGCAACTACGTGCTCTTTTAGATCCATAGTACTACCGTCTATTCTAGCCAAAAGTATTCCTCCTTCTTAGAACTTAAGTCCACCCTCACGGGCGCCTTCAGCCAATTCTTTGACGCGTCCATGGAATATATATCCTCCGCGATCAAAAACGACCTCTTTGATTTTCTTTTTTGCCGCACGCTCTGCTATGAGCTTACCTACTTTTTTTGCTGCTTCTTTGTTCCCGCCATAACCATTTAACTCTTTGTCCAGAGTTGATGCTGCTGCTAAGGTTACACCTGCAACGTCGTCTATCACCTGGGCGTAGATGTTATTTGTGGAGCGGAAAACATTTAGGCGTGGGCGCTGCGCTGTACCACTGATCTTACCGCGCACTCTTTTGTGGCGGTTAAGCCTGGCTTTATTTGTATCAGCCTTATTCACCATAGTTTATTCACTCCTTTAATTACTTCTTACCGCCCTTACCGGCTTTACCTTCCTTGCGGCGGATATGTTCATTAGCATATTTAATACCTTTGCCTTTATATGGCTCTGGTGGACGTTTCTCACGGACTTGGGCTGCAAATTGCCCAACCTTTTGTTTATCGGCACCGTGGATAACAATCTTATTTTGAGGGAGCACTTCAATAGTTATATCATCTGTATCAGACATTTTAACTTGATGTGAAAATCCAAGGTTCATAACAAGCATTTTTCCTTGCTTTTGCACACGGTAGCCTACACCATTTACCTCTAATTCTTTTTTAAAGCCGTTAGTTACGCCTTCTACCATATTAGCGATAAGTGAACGTGTTAGCCCATGAAGCGCTCTGTTTTCCTTAATGTCATCAGGACGACTTACTGTAAGTACTCCGTCTTCAATTACTATAGACATATTAGGATGAATATCTTTAGTTAAAGTTCCTTTTGGGCCTTTAACTTCTATTACACCGTTTTCAACTTTTACATCTACACCGGCGGGAATATTTATAGGTTTTCTTCCAATTCGAGACATGCTCTACCCTCCTTACCAAATGAATGCGAGAACCTCGCCACCTACATTTTCTTTGCGAGCTTGACGGTCAGTCATAACCCCTTTAGATGTAGAAATAATAGCGATACCAAGGCCTTTCATAACCTTTGGCATATCCTCAACATTACTATATATGCGTAAGCCCGGTTTAGATACTCTTTTAAGACCTGTAATTACTGACTTTTTGTTGTCGTCATACTTAAGAGTAACTTCTATAATGCCCTGCTTACCATCTTCAACTACTGTATAGTTCTTTATGTATCCTTCATCAAGCAAAATTTGAACAATTGCTTTTTTCATATTTGATGCAGGAATTTGTACAGTTTCATGCCTACTAGTGCTCGCATTGCGAATTCTAGTTAACAAATCTGCAATTGTATCAGTTATCTGCATACCGTTTATCCTCCTTAGCTAAAAATTTACCAACTGGCCTTCTTTACACCAGGAATCTGACCCTTATAGGCTAACTCTCTGAAACAGATACGGCAAATTCCGAACTTGCGAAGATAGGCATGCGGCCTGCCGCAGATTTTACATCTGTTGTATTCGCGCGAAGAAAACTTTGGTGTTCTCTTTTGCTTTATTTTCATTGAAGTCTTGGCCACAATAATCCCTCCTTATTTCGCAAACGGAGCGCCCATTAGAGTTAATAACTCTTTGGCTTCTTCGTCAGTGTTTGCGGTTGTTACTATACAAATATCCATTCCGCGAATTTTATCTACTTTATCATACTCTATTTCAGGGAAAATAAGCTGCTCTTTAACACCCATGTTATAGTTACCGCGGCCGTCAAATGAGTTTGGGTTAATTCCCCTGAAGTCACGAACTCGTGGAAGTGCGACATTTAAAAATCTATCTAAGAATTCATACATTTTGTCGCCTCTTAAAGTTACTTTTACGCCTATCTTCATGCCTTCTCTTAATTTGAAGTTTGCTACAGATTTTCTAGCCGTACAAACCATTGGTTTTTGGCCAGTAATTGCAGCTATATCGCCCATGATAGCATCTATAACTTTAGAGTTGTCTCGAGCTTCGCCTGCGCCTACATTAATGACAATCTTTTCAAGTTTTGGTATTTGCATAACACTTTTATAAGAAAATTTGCTCATTAAAGCAGGAGCTACTTCACTCTTATATAGTTCCTTTAATCTTGCCATGTTCTATCCTCCTTACAGCGATTTTGAACATTTTTTGCAAATGCGTGTCTTTTTGCCATCTTTAGCTATTTGATGTGCTGCACGAGTTGGCTTACCGCAGTGAGGACAAACTACTTGAACTTTACATGCATACATAGCGCCTTCAGCTTTAACTATGCCGCCTGATTCGCCCATCTTACGAGGCTTAACATGCTTTGATACCATGTTAACTCCTTCAATGATTACTTTGCCTTCCTTTGGGCTAACTGCCAAAACTTTTCCTTTTTTTCCACGCTCTTTGCCGTTTAACACGACTACGGTGTCACCCGTTTTTACATGAACTTTTTTTATCATAGTGAACACCTCCATTAAAGCGTTTCTGGGGCAAGACTCAATATTTTTACATAATCCTTATCACGAAGTTCTCTTGCAACAGGCCCAAAAATACGAGTTCCCCTTGGGTTTTTATCATCTTTAATTAAAACAGCTGCGTTCTCGTCAAAGCGAATATAAGTTCCGTCTTCACGCCTTACACCTTTAACTGAGCGAACTATAACTGCTTTAACTACATCGCCTTTTTTTACAACGCCGCCGGGTGCTGCTTTTTTTACTGAAGCTACCACAACGTCGCCTATATTAGCATACCTTCTTCTTGTACCGCCAAGTACACGGATACACATAAGCTCTTTTGCACCAGTATTGTCGGCTACTTTGAGGTAAGTTTGCTGTTGAATCACAGTACGTTCCTCCTAACCCTTGTTAGTTTCTTTGATTAATCTTAGCTTTTTGCTAAAATCTAAAAACTAGATTATTTTGCTCTTTCTAAGATTTCTACTAATCGCCATCTTTTATCTTTGCTTAAAGGACGGGTTTCCATCACACGCACGCGGTCACCGATTGCACATTCATTTTTCTCGTCATGTGCTTTTAGCTTTATTGTACGTTTTATGATCTTTTTATAAAGCTTATGCCTTACACTGTTTTCGATAGCAACCACAATAGTTTTATCCATCTTATTGCTAACGACTTTTCCGACCTCTGTTTTTCTCATATTTCTATCGCTCATAATTGATCCTCCCCTCCATTACGCTTTAGAAACGGCGTCTAATTCATTTTGACGTAGAATTGTTTGAACTCTAGCAATATCTTTTTTTACCGCACTAATACGCATAGGGTTTTCGAGCTGATTGATGGCAAGTTGAAAACGCAAATTGAAAAGTTCAGCTTTAAGATCTTTTAACTTCTTTTGAAGTTCTGCGTTAGATAAATTTCTCATCTCTGAAGCCTTCATTATTGCTCACCATCCGTTTCCTTCTTTGTTACAAACTTGCATTTAATTGGTAGCTTGTTTGCAGCTAATCTCATTGCTTCTCTAGCAGTTTCTTCAGGAACATCAGCTATTTCAAACATGATTCTTCCTGGTTTAACTACTGATACCCAATATTCCGGAGCACCTTTACCTTTACCCATACGAGTTTCTGCAGGCTTTTTAGTAACAGGTTTATCTGGGAATATTTTAATCCAAACCTTACCGAATCTTTTGCAATAACGTGTCATAGCAACACGAGCTGCTTCGATTTGGTTTGAAGTAATCCATGCAGGCTCAAGAGCCTCTAGACCAAACTCGCCATAAGAAACAGTATTTCCTCTCATAGCTTTACCTGTCATGCGGCCTCTGTGCACTCTTCTGTATTTAACTCTCTTTGGCAATAACATTACCTTTTGCCCCCTTCCTTTTTAGGAGCATGGTTATCTTTAAAGCGAGGATTTTCCTTTTTTTCGTTATCATCCTTTTGAGCACGGGCACCGCCCAATACTTCGCCTTTATATAACCAAACTTTTACACCTATACGACCATAGGTTGTTGCAGCTTCTGCAAAACCGTAATCAATATCTGCTCTTAAAGTTTGTAGAGGTATTGTTCCCTCATGATAACGTTCTGAACGAGCAATTTCTGCTCCACCTAAGCGGCCTGAAACTTGAACTTTTATACCTTTTGCGCCAAATTTCATTGTACGGCCTATTGATTGTTTCATTGCGCGGCGGAAAGATACTCTTTTTTCTAGTTGAGCAGCAATATTTTCAGCTACTAACTGTGCATTTAAATCCGGAGACTTAACTTCTATAATATTTATTAAAACAGGTTTGTTTAACATCTTTTCGCATTGAGCGCGAAGCTTTTCAATTTCTGCTCCGCCTTTACCGATAACCATACCTGGTTTTGAGCAGTAAATATTAACCCTAACTTTAGCTGCATCACGTTCTATTTCTATCTTTGGCACGCCGGCTGTATAAAGTTGTTTCTTCAATAGTTTGCGGAGGTTATAGTCTTCAACGAGTAAATCACCAAAGTCTTTATCCTTTGCAAACCAGCGTGAATCCCAATCTTTGATTACTCCTACACGAATACCGTGTGGATTTACTTTCTGGCCCATAGTCTACCTCCCTTATTGACTATTCTTTTTCCTTGAGTACTAGGGTCACGTGAGATGTTCTCTTTTCTATTCTATGCGCTCTACCATGATCTTTTGGACGAATACGTTTTAGAATAGGACCCGGACAAACAAAACACTCTGATATATAAAGTTTATTTTTGTCCATGTTATGATTATTTTCAGCGTTTGCAACAGCTGACTTTAAAAGTTTTGAAAGATCCTCACAGGCAGCCTTCGAGGTGTGCCCTAGGATACCCGCTGCAACATCAACTGGCTTGTTTCTTATTAGATCAAGAACAATTGAAACTTTACGCGGAGAAATTCGGGCATATTTTAAATAAGCCACAGCTTCCATATTCTTACACTCCTTTCGGCTGTTATTTCTTAGTTGTTTTTGAACCTGCATGGCCTTTAAAAGTTCTAGTTGGAACAAACTCTCCGAGCTTATGACCAACCATATCTTCAGTTACATATACCGGCACATGTTTACGTCCGTCATGCACGGCAAATGTGTGCCCAACAAAGTCCGGGAAAATTGTTGATGAACGGCTCCATGTCTTTAATACCTTTTTTTCGCCGTTGTTGTTCATTTCCTGAACCCTCTTAAGCAGCACAGGCTGCACATAAGGACCCTTTTTTACGCTTCTTCCCATATGTCAATTCAAGCTCCTTTCTGTGTTGCCTATTTACCGTTTCTACGCTTAACAATAAACTTGTCAGTTCTGTTATGTTTCTTTCTGGTCTTGTATCCAAGAGCAGGTTTACCCCAAGGAGTAACAGGTCCTGGACGTCCAACAGGGCTTTTTCCTTCACCACCACCGTGTGGATGGTCGCATGGGTTCATAACTGAACCACGAACTGTTGGTCTAATACCCATATTGCGTTTACGGCCGGCTTTACCGATTTTCACATTTTCATGGTCTGTATTTCCTACTTGACCGATTGTTGCCATGCATTCCACAGGAACATTACGAAGCTCACCTGATGGCAACCTTAAAAGGGCGAATTTACCCTCTTTAGCCATTAGCTGGGCCATGTTTCCTGCTGCACGAGCAAATTGCGCTCCCTTACCTGGATATAATTCAACATTGTGGATAAATGTACCGGTAGGGATGTTTGATAATGGCAATGCATTACCTGGTTTAATGTCAACAGTGGTTCCTGCAACAACTTTATCTCCAACTTTTAATTCACTGGGAGCAATTATGTATCCTTTTTCGCCGTCTTCATATTGAACTAATGCAATATGAGCTGAACGGTTTGGATCATATTCAAGGGTCATCACTGTTCCCTGAACATCAAATTTTTGGCGTTTAAAATCTATAACGCGGTATTTTCTACGGTTTCCGCCGCCTCTGTGGCGAACTGTAATTCTACCGTAACTATTACGACCGGATTTCTTATTCATTGGCTCAAGTAAACTTTTTTCTGGAGCAACTTTAGAAAGACCGGAGTAATCTATAACCGACATGTTACGTCTTGAAGGCGTAGTCGGTTTAAAATTTTTAATAGACATCTTTATTCACTCTCCTCATGATGGCTTTGCGGGGATCGCAGTTCCCCATACTGTGCTGCTTTGTTTTAAAAGAAAACAAAACTACATCATGCTTTCAAAGAACTCAATAGCTTTACTATCTTGTGCCAATGTAACATAAGCTTTTTTAAATGCTGGAGTATATCCTTTAGTTCTTCCTTGGCGCCTTAAGCGACCTCTAACGTTTAAAGTATTAACTTTAGATACTTTCACTCCAAAAAGTTCTTCTACTGCTTTTTTTATTTCGATTTTATTAGCACTTTTTGCAACCTCGAAAGTGTACATTTTCATGGCGGTTCCATTCATGCTTTTTTCAGTAATTATAGGTCTAATAACTATATCTTGAGCTACCATTTAAGCATACACCTCCTCGATTTTGCTAACAGCGTCTCTAACTATGATTAAGCTATCGTAATTTAAAATATCATAAACATTAAGAGTGTTTACCTGAGCAGTTTTTACCCCTTTAATATTGCGGGCAGAATAAATTACTTTTTGATCCATTTCAGGTAAAACCAACAATGCTTTTTTACTTGCATTAATTGCTGATAACATATTTACGATTTCTTTGGTTTTATAATCTTCAAGGCTTAACTTATCAAGAATGATAATGTTATTATCAATAGCCTTTGAAGAAAAAGCAGACTTCATAGCAAGTCTTTTTTCTTTTTTATTAACGGTAAAACTATAGTCACGTGGTTTTGGAGCAAATACCACACCACCGTGTCTCCATTGAGGTGCACGAATTGAACCTTGCCTTGCATGGCCAGTACCCTTTTGTCTCCATGGTTTGCGCCCACCACCTGCAACTTCAGCCCTTGTAAGCGCAGATTGTGTTCCCTGGCGTCTATTTGCAAGATAATTTACAACCATCTCATGAAGAAGAACTTTATTAGGTTCTATTCCAAAAATAGCATCTGAAAGCTCAATTTCATCGACTTTCTTGCCTTTAATATCAAGTACTTGTACTTTTGGCATTATGATTCCTCCTTCCCTTAAGCCTTAATGCTTTGCTTAACTACTACTGTTCCTCCATTAGCACCTGGGATTGCACCTTTGATAGCGATAAGGTTGTTTTCGTTATCAACTTTAACAATTTCGAGGTTTTGAACAGTAACTTTTTCAGTACCAAGGTGACCTGCCATTTTAGTGCCTTTAAATACCCTTGATGGGTTAGAACAAGCACCGATAGATCCACCATGGCGCACTACAGGTCCGGAACCATGGCTTTCTTTTAGACGCCTAAAATTCCATCTTTTAATAACACCTGCGTAGCCTTTACCTTTGCTAGTGCCAGTAACATCCACCTTTTCGCCTTGTTCGAAAATATCGGCTTTGATAATATCGCCTACATTGTAAGCGCTTGTATCTTCAAAGCGAAATTCACGAAGAACTCTTTTTGGTGCTACGTCAGCTTTTGCAAAGTGACCTTGCATAGGTAAGTTAACATTAATTGGCTTCTCGTCGAACTTAGCTGACCTTACACCCTTTTTATATTTGAGTTTAATGTCGCCAAATCCCATCTGTACAGAATCATAACCATCGTTTTCTATGGTCTTCTTCTGTGACACAACGCATGGGCCTGCTTCTATAACAGTTACAGGAACAACGTTGCCTTTTTCATCAAAAATCTGGGTCATACCGATTTTTTTACCGATGATAGCTTTTTGCATTTTTACTTTCCTCCTAGTTAGGTTATTGGTTGAATTTCTTCAACTTGACCCCGACTGCGGTTGGTTGAAATTAGAGTTTTATTTCTATATCAACGCCTGCAGGGAGCTCAAGACCCATAAGAGCCTCAACGGTCTTATTTGATGGCCTTAAGACATCGATAAGCCTTTTGTGGGTTCTCATCTCAAATTGCTCACGGCTGTCTTTATATTTGTGAACAGCTCTGAGGATTGTGATGATTTTTTTCTCAGTCGGAAGTGGCACTGGCCCTGAGACCTTAGAACCTGTTCTTGTAGCAGTTTGAACAATTCTCTCTGCAGACTGATCAACCAATTGATGGTCATAACCCTTTAGTCTTATCCTAATCTTTTCTTTGACTGCCAATATAATCGCCTCCTTATGTATAGATGGCGGGCGCGCTCTATTTTGAAAATCTAAACACTCGTCCGGGTGTTTCCTCATTTAAAAGTAAAAAACCGGTTGCAATTACAATTGTAAAAGCTCCGGGATAGATAAAAAAAGAGCATATGAATCCTAAAAATTAGGACTGCTTAATTATTTAGTCGCCCGGTTTAAAAATCGGACATACTCCACGGAAAAACCGACTCTAGGCCGCAACCTCCCGCTTCAACGCATATCTTTGTGCAGTCACACAATAATATGATATCATATGCTCTTTTATAAATCAAGTGTTTTTATTAATTTTTTTAATCAACTCTAAAGCTTATTTAAATAGCTAATAAAACCTGTTATTTTTAGCCCGCTTAATTACAATAATTGTGGAATATAAATTTGGGCTTATTTATTGCCATGTTCTCTTAGAGGATTCTAATAACTTTTGAAGTGGGTGTTCATCTTCTGAATCTGAAAATTTCATATCCACAAAACTTGGACTTCCAGTAGTCTCTTCTATAAAAATAAGAACTTCTTCAGCCTCTGTATTGCTTATTTCTTGCCCTTGTTCTTCTTCAGATAAAGCGCTTATCTCATTAAGAACAAAATCAACTGCCTCGCTGCTAGAGTCAAGCCCCAAACTTAGACTGCTGTAGTTTCTAACGTGTTGCCTGCTTTTTCCTCTTAAATATTCACTGCTTTGGGGTTTTCTAAATTCAATTTTACATGGTGTTTCATATTTATCTTCACTATTACTAGGTTCTGAAGCATGAGTTATAGCACTAAAGATAAATAAAGTAGATAAACTTAAAATGCTCATAAAAAACTTTTTCATAATTCATCTCCTAATAAAAACTCTCTTTATTATATTATGAGTTACCATAACCGTTGTTAATCAAATTCAGCTTTTGTATTTTTCGGTTCATCAAAAAATTCAAATAGCGCATTAACATCCAGTATACCTGTAAATTTAACGGTATCCTCGCTTTCTTCATTTTCAAAGGGATCCTCTTCATAAACTTGAATAAAGCTGCTTTCATCACTGCTAGATCCAAATGTTAAACTACTATCAGTTATACGCCTTGCTGCACAGTTTGCCAAATATTCACTGCTTTGGGGCCTTCTAACTTCAGGCTTACTTGGTGTTTCATACATTTGGATACGCTCACGAGGTTCTGAGGCATAAGATACAGTACACAAAATAAATAAAATAGCTAAACTTAGGATACCTACAAAAAATCTTTTCATAGTTTACATCTCCTATAAAATACTATATTACTCATCGTCAGCTACTATAACTGTTGTATATAAAATATTGAATAGTTTTTACTTATTTTTTTTTAAAATAATCTTCTAAGGCATTTCGAAATTGGGTTCTACCTTGGGGATCTCTTCTAGCATTCATTACCATTATAACTGGATCACCATACTCAGCAGTTTCAGTATCGTGTTTCCCCTTTTCTTGAGTATCCTCACT
>CAQZPH010000009.1:33097-35579 GCA_948933715.1 uncultured Eubacteriales bacterium
TCATTAACACAGCTTATTTCTTCACTGCTAGATTTAAATTCTAAATCTTGCAGTGGTTCTTTTCCGCGTAAACATTTGATTCGTTGAGAAACCCCCGAATCAATTTTACTTTGAGTCTTATCTGCTTTTTCACCATGCCAAGGTTCAGCAAAACAAGTTACTGCGCCTAAAACAAAAAAAATAGTTAAACTTAAAATACTTACAATAATCTTTTTCATATTTTATGTATCTCCACTAAAATTCCTTATTGCCCTCTATATTGACGAACCTTAATCTAATAAAAGATTAAGTACTTCTTAAATATTAATTTCTAATTTTTATACCCAATTCCATAATATCCACTTTTTTCTAAAGCAATGCTTTTTTCTAAATAACTTTCAAAAGCTTCTCTAAGTGGATGTCTATTAGCTGGATTGGTACTTTCTACAATTATTATTCTTCCGTCGCTACCCCTTTTCAGCTTTTGGTCATCACTAGCAGGGTTAAAAGCACAAGCCACAGTGCTTAAAACAAATAAACTAATTAAACTTAAAATACTTACAATAATCTTTTTCATAAAACACATCTCCAATAATTTTTCTTATTTATAAATTAATGTATACCCCTTTTATTAATTCATCACCTCCTATTTAACGGATTTTAGATTAATAAAAAGTTAATTTTATTACTAAGTATACATTAAAATAAATACGCTTAATTAATAATTATTTTATACTATTGTCTTTTATAACATTAATAGATAATTCCTCTAGCTGTTTCTCATCAACCAATCCTGGTGAAGAGGTCATAAGCTCAGCAGAACTGGCAACTTTAGGGAATGCTATAACTTCCCGTATACTTTTACATTTTAGCATCAGCATAACAAGCCTGTCAAGACCAAAAGCTAACCCACCATGCGGTGGTGCACCATATTTAAAGGCATCAATTAAAAATCCAAACCTTTCATGGGCATCTTCAGGAGTAAACCCTAAAGCTTTAAACATTTTTTGTTGCACTTCGGGGTTATTTATTCTAATAGATCCTCCACCAACTTCGTTGCCATCTAACACTAAATCATAAGCTTTTGCCCTAACATTATAAGGCTCAGATTCAAGCTTATCAATATCATCTTCGCACGGTGCTGTAAATGGATGATGTTTAGCTACATAACGATTTTCATCGGTATCATACTCAAAAAGAGGAAAATCAGTTACCCACAGCAAGTTAGGTTCTGTTTCATTTATCATGTTAAAACGCTGCGCTATTTCACAACGAAGTGCGCCTAAACTTTCAAACACTACCTTTGAATCTTCGCTTGCTACGATAAATATAATATCTCCACTTTGTGCACCTGTTTTTTCTCTTATTAATCTAACTTCAGTATCTGATAAAAACTTTTCATAAGATGAACTAGATGTCCCATCTTCATTAATTTTAGTCCATGCAAGACCTAAAGCTCCATAATCTTTTATCCATTCAGTAAGTTTATCTATTTCTTTGCGTGGCAATTTTGAAGCTATTTCTTTTGCATTTATTGCTCTAACCAAACCTCCACCTAAAATAGCACTAGAAAATACTCTAAATTCTGTGTCCTTTAAAACTTCTGTTAAGTCTGTGAGTTCCATCTCAAAACGCAAGTCAGGTTTATCAGATCCAAACCTATTCATAGCTTCATCATATGGTATTCTTATAAACGGAACTTTAATATCTTTATTTAAAACTTCTTTAAATACTTTTTTTATAAATCCTTCCGTTATAGCCATTATATCTTCACTATCTACAAACGACATCTCTAAATCTATTTGAGTAAACTCCGGTTGCCTATCGGCTCTTAAATCTTCATCTCTAAAGCATCTGGCTACTTGAAAATATCTATCAAATCCTGCTAACATTGTTAGTTGTTTATATAGTTGTGGCGACTGCGGTAGCGCAAAAAAGTTGCCAGGAAATACCCTTGAGGGTACAAGATAGTCCCTTGCTCCTTCAGGTGTCGATTTAATAAGCATGGGAGTTTCAATTTCAATAAACCCATTTTTATCAAAATAATCTCTTGCCACTTTTACGATTTTATGCCTTGCTATAATCTTATCTTGAACATCCGGTCTTCTAAGATCTAAATATCTGTATTTTAACCTTAATTCTTCTTTTACTGTTGAATCTTCTACTATTTCAAAAGGGGGTGTTTCTGATTGTGATAATACTCTTAAATCTGTAACTTCTATTTCTATTTCTCCAGTTTTAAGTTGCATATTCTTTGAGGAACGTTCTCTTAAAATCCCCTTTGCAGCTAAAACAAACTCTGCTCTTATACTAAATGCTTTTTTGAAAATAGAAGCATCCGTTTTATCACTAAATGCCAACTGAATAAGCCCTGTGCGGTCACGCAAATCTATAAAAATCAGTTGCCCCAAATCTCTTTGCCTTTGAACCCAACCACATACAACAACTTCTTTTCCAATATCATTTAAAGTAAGGTCCGTGCAATAATGAGTCCTTTTAAGAC
>CAQZPH010000010.1 GCA_948933715.1 uncultured Eubacteriales bacterium
ACTATCAGCTACTTCAACTTGCACCGGTTTTGATAAATCAAGACCAAAAATCCCCATAATAGATTTACCGTTTATTATGTATTTGTCAGAAAATAAAGTAACAGGAAATTCATATTGATTTGCAAAAGAAACAAACCTTTTGACAGTTTCAATATCCGATAATAAAATATCCTCTTTATACATTTTGTACCTCCCAAAATTCAGAAAAATTATAACGATATAATAATGGTATCAATATAATTAGAATAGGTCAAGGCAAATATGGAATTTTAATATCTAAAAAAGTATTTTCTTAGAAAATTATTAAAAAAAGGAGCAAAAGATGAAAATTTTTATATCAACTTTTGGTTGTAAGGTAAATCAGTACGAATCTGAGGCGATTCTTGAAAATTTTTATAAAATAGGTTACATAAAAACAGAAACTTTTATAGATGCAGACGTTATAATAGTAAACTCGTGCACGGTTACCGGGGAGAGTAGTAAAAAAATTAAAAGAACTTTACATAAAATGAGAGCCCAAAATAAAAATGCGATAATTATTTTAACAGGTTGTATGCCTCAAGCTTTTCCACAAGAAGTAGAGGAGCTAAAGGATGCAGATATAATTTTAGGCAATTCTCAGAAAAGAGATATAGTTAAAGTTTTATTAGAATTTATAAAAAATAAGGATAAAATAGTAAGAATTAATCCTTATAATAGAGAAGATAAATTTGAAAAAATGTCAATTAATAGGTTTAATGAAAGAACAAGGGCTTTTTTAAAAATAGAAGACGGGTGTAATAGATTTTGTTCTTATTGCATTATACCATATGCAAGAGGTAGAGTTCGCTCAAAATCTGTCGATGAAATTTTGTCTGAAGTGAAAACTTTAGTGAGCAATGGATATAAAGAAATTGTACTTGTGGGAATTAATCTTTCTTCATACGGATCAGATCTAGGTGTAAGCTTATGTGATGCCATTGAAAAAGTTTGTTCAGTTGGTGAAATAAAAAGAGTTAGACTTGGATCCCTTGAGCCTGAACAAATGGACGAGAATACCATAAAGAGGCTTTCAAAGCAAGATAAATTATGTCCTCAGTTTCATTTATCCTTGCAAAGTGGATGCGATAAAACACTGAAAAGAATGAATAGACATTATACTGCCGACGAATATTTTATAATAACCCAAAATTTAAGAAAATATTTTAATAACGCATCGATTACCACAGATATAATGGTTGGCTTTCCCGGGGAAACAGAAGAAGACTTTAATGAATCGTTAGAATTTGCCAGAGAAATAGGTTTTTCTAAAGTCCATGTGTTTTCTTATTCCGTTAGAAAAGGGACGCTTGCTGCAGAATTTGAAGACCAGATACCACAAGAAGTAAAGAAACAAAGAAGCAAAGTTATGATTAGTGTTACAAATAAAATAAGGGAAGAGTTTTTAAACTCACAAATTGGCAAAACAGAACCTGTTTTATATGAAATACAAAACAATGAGGGATTCTTTGAAGGATATACCCGAAACTATACTCCCGTTAAAGTCAAATCTGTACATGACCTGCATGGGAAAATAGTGATGACAAAAATTACTGGAGTAGACAAAGAAAGTTGTATTGGGGAAACAACAGAATTAGTCTAAAACAGACATAACATTTTGTATTTCTGCGGCGGCTTTTTCATTTTTAAAATCTTCAAAGGAAAAAAGCATAAATCCATTACACCCGAGTTGTCGGCATTGCTCGACCTCTTTTTTTAAAATGTCATTATGATTTTTCCAAGTTCCATAGTCTTTATCGCTCCCAGCTTTATACATAGCAAGACCAAAATAAAGCTTAATGTTTGAGTCTTTTACAAGTTCTTTCCACTGGTTAATAGATTTAGCAAAAGGTAAAACAGGGTGCTCAAGGCTTATGTAAGTTTGAGGGCATATGTAGTCAATGTAACCTTGTGATCGGCACCACGTAAAAACATCGGCACCTACTTTTAAATCGTTGTCAGTATTACACTGAGGAGAAACACCAAAAACCACATCAGATTTTATATTTTTTATTGCACTATAGGTGCCAGAAATTAAAGCATTAATGTTTGCTAGGCGCCACTGTGTTATGGGGATAGGGCTTAAGTTGCCTGGTGATGAGCAGTAATCATCATAGCAGGGTTTGTCAGCTTCATTGGTGTTGGGAGGATAAAAATAATCATCGAATTGTATTCCATCAATAGGGTATTTTTTTACAATTTCGCTAACTCCGTCTATAATAAACTTGCGTATTTGGGGATAAGCAGGATTTAAGTATTTACCAGTTTCTGTAGTTATAATCATATCTTTAGGGTTGCTTTGATCATTTTTTATAGTGTTAATAATATTTGACTCGCTTAATGAGCTAGGTGTATTATTTATCTGAATTCGCATAGGATTTATCCAAGCGTGAAACTGCATTCCTGCTTTATGTGTGGCACTGATCATATAATCAAGAGGATCAAATCCTGGATTTTTTCCTTGTTGCCCAGATATTATATGTGACCACGGGACATAATCAGATGGATAAAGCGCGTCGTTAAAAGGCCGAACATGAACAATAAGAGTATTTAAATTGTGGCGCTTAGATTCCGATATAATATTATCAAATTTTTCTGTGAAAGCTTTTTTACTATAATCAGTGTTTGCCATATTAAGGGACATAAACGGAACCCAAATGGCTCTCATTTCTGTATTGCTTGTATTTACTTGTGAATTGACGGCTAATTTAGAGGCTGATTCACTATCACCAGATAAAATAGATGTTTTTAAGAGATTTTTATAAGCCATACATAAAATAATAGTTAAGATTAATGATATTGTAGAGATTAATAGAGGTTTATTCTTCAAATTTATCATCCTTTATATTATTATGTTAATATATTTTTATGAGATAGTGTTATTAATGAGTACAAGTTTTTAAAATCTATGTTGTAGGAATAAAAATTGTCTTTAAATTTAATATAGAGTGTGATATAATCTGAGGTGAAAAAATGTATAAGGAGAGAATTTTTTGAAAGCTCATTTAGAAACATTTGGAAGATATAAATATCTTCTTAAAAACTTAATCTTAAAGGATATAAAACTAAAATATAGAAGATCAATTTTAGGAATATTGTGGAGCGTTTTAAATCCTTTGTTGATGATGATAGTTATTTCTGCAGTATTTTCAAATATATTTAGAGTAAGTGTCGAGAACTTTCCTATATATTATTTGACAGGATCAACTTTATTTAGTATGCTCTCAGAGACTACTAGTAATTCTATGATGGCAATTTTAGACTCAAAAAGCCTTATAAAGAAGGTCTATATACCCAAATATATTTTTCCCCTTGAAAAATGCATGTTTGGATTTATAAACTTTCTTTTCTCGATGATTGCGGTTGCAATTATATATGTTATCTTTGGTTACCAGCTTCATTTAACTGTATTGATGTTTCCAATTCCAGTGTTTTATACATTTGTGTTTTCAGTGGGACTTGGAATGATATTATCTACACTTAGCGTATTTTTTAGAGATATAGTGCACTTGTATTCTGTTTTGCTTACCGCATGGACCTATTTTACGCCAATAGTATATCCGTATACGATGTTAAGCGATAAAATTAAGAAGTTAATGCATTTAAATCCTATGTTTTACTATGTTACGTATTTTAGAGATGTTTTAATGTACAATAAAATTCCCGGAATAAAAACAAATTTAATTTGTGCTGGTATAGCGTTTGCAACTTTGATAGTAGGACTTGTGTTTTTTAAAAGAAAACAAGACAAATTTATTCTTTATATTTAAAGGTTAGGGTGAGATTTTGGAAAATATAATAGAAGTTAAAGATGTAGAAATGCATTTTAATATGAGTAAAGAAAGAATAGATAACTTAAAAGAGTACTTTATAAAATTAATTAAAAGGCAACTTATGTATGAAGATTTTACGGCACTTAATAAAGTAAGTGTAGATATAAAAAGAGGAGAAGTGTTTGGTCTTATAGGCCGCAATGGATCAGGTAAAAGCACTTTGCTAAAAACTATATCGGGAATTTTAAAACCTACTGTGGGACAAGTAAAGGTTAAAGGTTCCATTGCACCGCTAATTGAACTTGGAGCAGGGTTTGATCTTGATTTAACCGCAAGAGAAAATATATTTTTAAATGGTTCAGTATTAGGTTTTTCAAACAAGATGATCGCTGAGAAATTTGATGATATTGTTGATTTTTCAGAACTTCATGAATTTTTGGATGTTCCTATGAAAAATTATTCATCAGGTATGGTAGCAAGAATAGGTTTTGCTGTTGCAACTATGGTAAAACCCGATATACTTATAGTTGACGAAATTTTATCTGTAGGAGATTTTCTTTTTCAGCAAAAATGTGAAAAAAGAATTAATGACCTTATGGATGGAGGAACCACTGTAATAATTGTTTCTCACGCATTAGAGCAAATTAGAAGATTATGTACAAGGGTTATGTGGCTAGATAAAGGAATAGTGAAAATGGTGGGAGACACAAAATCAGTATGTGATGCCTATGAGAAAGCCGAGTAATTTAATATAAATATAAAATAAAGAGACGCCATCGCGGAATAAAAGATGACGTCTCTTTTGCGTTTTAAAATATAGTGTTTATTTATACCTCTGTCCTACATAGCGGGGACTTTTATGGGGTGAATTTGCACTTTTATGTTGTTCAAGTTTAAAAGTTTTGTATAGTTGAATAGAAAAATAAATGGTTCCTAAAATGGAAAAGATTATTAATATCGTTCCTATCAACAATAAAAAATATCCGTTATCTCCTAAATCCGATGAAGAGATATCGTTTTGAATGCTCTCAAATTCATTAGAATCTTTTTTTTCATCGATAATAATTTCCCAAGAATTATTAGCCCCTCCACTTGATGAAGAGGTACTTGAGAAGTCGTTATGATTTTCCTCAGCATATAAATACTTCACTGGGCAGATGTATATCATGCATATTAAACTAATAAGACTTAACGCATATAAAAATTTTTTCATAAAAATCCCCCTAAGGCCCTGTGTTTATAAAAATAATTATGTCTTTATAATAACATATATTTTTATTTAAAAACAATATAAAAAAATAAATTTTTTTGGAGTTTCTTTTGAAAAGGCAAAAAATATGTTTTTTTTGCTGGTAATTGAAAATATAAAAAGGAGGGAGAAAATGAAAAAAAGGTCTTCTTATAAACTAACGCAAAGGGAATATAGGTTTTGCTACAATTATGTTAATTCGGGAGATGTAAAAAGATCTGCAATGGCTGCCGGATATAAAGTGGACCCCGAGGTTGTGGGAAATAAATTGTTACAACGAGAAGATATTAATTCTCAGGTAGAGAGTTTGTATACACAAAAAAAGAAAAACCTTTTATATAAAGCTTGCAATGGATATGAAAAATTGGCATTTGGAACAATATCTGATGCTATAAAATTGGTTTATTCTGATAATGTGAATTTAGAAACCATTTATAAAATGGATCTTTTTAATATTGCAGAGATAAAAAAACCGAGAGATGGTTCTCTAGAAATAAAGTTTTTTGATAGGTTTAAGGCACTTGAAAAATTACAGCAACTTGATTTTTGTGAGTCACAATCCAACATGTCTTTTTATGATGCGATAGAAAATGGACTTAAATCCATGAAAATATCAGAGACCTTAAGCTAGAGGTGGTACATATTTGAATTTTGAATCATTTTCTAAAAAACAAATAGTTGTACTTTCATGGTGGCATGATTTAAATCCATTAAAAAAACATGATGCATTAATTTGCGATGGAGCAATAAGAAGCGGAAAAACTCTTTGCATGGGAATATCTTTTATTGGGTGGGCAATGAAGTATTTTAATTCATCAATTTTTGCTATTTGTGGAAAGACTTTAGGGTCAATTAAAAGAAATTTTATTTCACCCATTGTGCCAGTTTTAAATAGTCTTGGATTTAATTGTAAATTTAAAATTTCAGAGAACTTATTAACAGTTAGCGTAGGACGGGTAGAAAATAAATTTTATCTGTTTTCAGGCAAAGATGAAACAAGTGCTTCATTTATACAAGGGATAACTTTATCGGGAGTTCTCTTTGACGAGGTAGCATTGATGCCACAATCATTTGTTGAACAAGCTTTAGCAAGATGTTCTGTCGAGGGATCAAAATTTTGGTTTAACTGCAATCCTGAATATCCTCAACACTGGTTTCATCAAGAGTGGATACAAAAGGCAGATTCAAAAAATGCACTTTATTTACATTTTACTATGGAGGATAACCCTTCACTATCTTATGAAATTAGAAAGCGTTATGAAAAGTTATATAGCGGAACATTTTATGAGAGATTTATAGAAGGCAAATGGGTGGCTACTCAAGGCATTGTGTACCCTGAAATGTCGACAATGGAGGCTTTTGTTGATGTACCGAATGTTGAATTTGATAAATATGTTATTTCTTGTGACTATGGAACAGTAAATCCAGCATCCTTTGGTCTTTGGGGCAGGCTTGATGGAGTATGGTATAGGATTCGTGAGTATTATTATGACTCTAGAAAATATGGAGTGTCTAAAACAGATGAGGAACACTATTATGCACTTTGTAAGTTAGCAGGAAATCTTAAAATAGATGCCATTACTGTGGACCCTTCTGCTGCAAGTTTTATTACATTAATAAGACGAAATTCTAACTATAAGGTAGTGCCTGCTAAAAACAATGTTATAGACGGGATACGTCAGGTATCAACAGTGCTTCGGAACAATACTTTAAAAATTTGCAATACATGCAAAGATAGCATGAGAGAATTTTCTCTATATCGTTGGGAGGACTCTTTAAGCAAGGATGTTCCAATTAAGGAGAATGACCATGCAATGGATGATATAAGATATTTTGTTACGACTTTAATGGAAGACAATGAAGACGGTTTTTTTGCTTTTGCTCACAAACGATATTAACTTTTTAAGGAGTGTGATATGGTGAATTTTTTTAAAAGCAAAAAGAAAGAAGAATATTCGGCTGTTCAAACGGTAAGGACTACTGCAAAAAGACATCCATTTTATGAGATTAACGGTTATAACCCAAAAGTTGATGTTGAATATGAACTTTATACATTACTTCGTGAGGCTGTTCCTATTGTAGATGCGGCCATATGTAAAACAGTTAGACTGGTTGGAAGCTTTAAAGTTGAGTGTGAAGATAAAATAATGGAAAATAAATTAAATGATTTTATCTCACATGTTAAAGTTAATTCATGCGAAAACGGGATGGATTCATTTATATCGACGTACCTAGATCAAATGCTAACTTATGGTACGGCAATAGGCGAAATAGTTCCTAATAATTCACAAGAAGGCATTGCAGCACTTTATAATGCTTCTATTAAGGATGTTGAACTTAGGACTAATAAGACTCCATTAAATTTAGAAGTATGTAGAAAAGACATAGATGGAAAAATAATACCCCTTAAATATCAAGATTTAATTTTAGTATCCCCCTTAAAACCTGAACCAGGAAAAATTTATGGAACATCCATATTAAGGGGGCTCCCATTTGTTAGCGGAATACTACTTAACATATATAACAGTATTGATGCTAACTGGGAAAGAGTTGGCAATGTACGTTTTGCTGTTACTTATAAACCGGGGCCTGATGCAGGAGAAAAGGCTTTTGCAAGAGAAAGAGCAATGCAGGTTGCAGATGAATGGAGCCGTGCGATGAGTTCAAGGGATGGCGTTAGTGATTTTGTTTCAGTTGGCGATGTGAGTATAAAGGTGATTGGAGCTGATAGTCAAATCCTTGATAGTGAGATCCCAGTTAGACAAATGCTCGAGCAAATAGTTGCAAAACTGGCAATACCCCCATTTATTTTAGGGCTTTCTTGGTCTACTACTGAAAAAATGTCAGCACAACAAGCTGACATTTTAACAAGTGAACTGGAGTTTTATAGAAGATGCCTTAATCCTGTTATTGAAAGAATTTGCCGCAAGTGGCTCCGTTTTAGAGGACTATCAGCGCAATTTAAAGTGGTATGGGATAATATTAATCTTCAGGATGAAGTTGAGATGGCTAATGCAAGACTAATGTCGGCAAGAGCTGCTGAAATAGAAAAGAAATTGGAGGTAATTTAGGTGAAGGAAGGCTATGTAATAAAAAGTACCAACAATTATGACCCGAAACAAAGTGAATTAGATTTAATTAATCAATACACTAGAAGGAATTTAAGCAAAGATGAAGTGTATATTTTTTCAGTTGTTTTGTGTGACAATGAAGTGGACAGAGAATATGAAAAATTTACAAAGGACACTCTTGAAAAGTTAGCAGAATTATTTGTAGGGAAAACTGGCATTATGGATCATAACGCTAAAAGTGACAACCAATTGGCTAGGATTTTTTCGTGTGAAGTTGAAAAGGTAAATGGTGAAGTAAACTGCATTGGTGAACAGTATTATAGATTAGTTGCAAAAGCATATACACCTATATGTGAAAAGAACAATGACTTTATTTTAGAGATAGATTCAGGAATAAAAAAAGAAGTTAGCGTTGGTTGCTCTGTAAAAAATATGACGTGTTCTGTTTGTGGTTGCGATGTTAAGTCTAACTTATGCGATCATGTTAAAGGCGAAGTTTATGACGGAGAACTTTGTTATGTTATACTAAGCGAACCGATTGACGCTTATGAATGGTCTTTTGTTGCGGTTCCAGCACAAAAAAATGCAGGTGTCATAAAAATGTTTGATTCTAAGTTGAAAGGAGGTGCCATTTCAATGAATAATATCATAAAGTCAATAAAAGAGGGCGAAGCTTTTAGCATTACAGCAGAACAAGCACAACAATTATCTAATATTATTAGTGAATTAGAAGATCTTGCTAAAGAAGGAAAAGAATATTATGAAGATTTAAAACGTGAGGTAATGAGGCTTTGTGCATTAACTCAGCCTGAAATTAACAGCGAAGTTATGAACAGCGTTACATCTAAAATGAGCATTAGTGAATTAAAAGCGTTTAAAAAAGCATTTACTCTTAAAAAAGATGAAATTTTACCGGCAAAACCTCAATTATCTTCTTTAAAAAGAGATAAAGTAAACCCCAAAAATAAAGAATTTAAAATGTAAATAAAATTTATATGTTAAAAATGGAGGAATATTAATGGCTTTTTATGATTCAATAAAACTTGAAAAAGGTATGTATAACTTAGGATTTACTAAAACTCTAGAGTCAATTGATCCATCGGAATCTTATGAGGGAACCGATCTTGCAGGGCTTGATGCATATGAACGCCAATTAAAAAGATTTAATATTAAAGTTAAAGGTCAGAATTCTGATATTGTTGAGAGCTTCTTTAAGTCAACTGATTCAGCAGTTCTCTTTCCCGAATTTGTAAAAAGAACCGTAAAACAAGGAATGGAAAGTGCTACCACTTTGTCTTCAATTGTTGCAACTGTAACTAATGTTGAAAGTGATGATTATAGAACTATAAAATCAACTACAGTTGATACAGCAGGCAATGCAGTAACAGAAACAAATGAATTACCAAAAACAACAATCCAAACTAAAACAAATCTTGTTTCTATGAAGAAAAGAGGAAGAATCATAGCTTCTTCTTATGAAGCTCTTCGTCATAAACGTTTGGATCTTTTAGCTGTGACTTTAAGACAAATTGGCGCAGATATAGCAAGAGCACAGCTTGGGGATGCTGTTGGTGTATTAGTAACAGGAGATGAAACTAACAATGGAGCAGCGGCAGTAGATCCACTGAGTGCTACGGGAATAAATTATGGTGATCTAATTGAATTATGGGCAAGCTTTGATAATTATGAGCTTAATACAATTTTAGCTAATACTGAAACAATGCAAACTTTACTTGCATTATCTGAATTAAAAGATGCTCAAGCAATTCTTAACTTTAAGGGCGTTGGCCAAATGGTAACTCCTCTTGGTGCAACTTTACACCGCGTTGACGCAGTGGCCGATAATACTATTGTTGGCTTTGATAGAAGCTGTTCACTTGAAATGGTTCAAGTTGGCGATTTAGTTGTTGATTGCGATAGACTTATTGACAAACAACTTGAAAGAGCTGCTATTAGTTCTACAGTAGGGTTTGCTAAGATTTTTGCAGATGCAGCCAAGAAAATGACATACACAAAAGCTTAATTTGGGAGATGAGTAGTTTTGAATGTAAAGGAAATTGTTGAACGTTTTGCTTTAATCTCCGGAATGGATATAGAAAAAGCAAATACACTTACATATATTTGTAATGATGCAAAAAATGAGATAACTTCAAAACTTTTACCCGACGTTGATATGAATTTGCACAGCGAGCGGCTTATTGCCGCCGCTGCTGCTTTAAGTCTTTATAAATATATGCAATATAAAGCGGTAGGGCAGACAACGGAATCATTTTCAGCAGGAGATATTACCATAAAAGAAAATGCGTCAAAAGCTGTCAGTGCTGCTTATGAAATTTGGATGTGTGAAAAAGCCAAAATAGCCGATTTATTAAAAGACGATGATTTCATTTTTTGGCGGGTGAAGTAAATGTTTAATAATTGCGTTACGAGTGTTATAAATAGGTTCGGAAGAAGTGTTGAGGTCATTTCTAAGAATGGAACAAATGTCTCTACAAAAGCTTTTATTCAACCCCTTAGATATAAGGATCAGACGTATATGGGCGGAAAATGTATTGATATTGGATATGTAAATAGTAAAAATTATTTGTATATTGGAAATAAAGATTTAAGGCTTGATTTATACCCTTTTAATACTATATTAAAAACAAGTGGAGATAATTATGTTATTAAAAGAGCACAGGCTGTTTATCTTGGTGAGGATGTCTTGTATGTTTGGGCAATAATTCAGGTATATGTGGAGGACAGTAATTAATGAGCATTTTTATTGATATAGTAGATAAGATAAAATCTGGCCTTTCGCAAAGTCATAACTTATCTGATGTTAAATTTATTGATTTGAATATAACTGATGTGGTTCCGAATCCAATTGAAAATGTATATGTTTCAATTGGATTTTGTAATATCGAAATAAAAAGTGGAGCTTTTAACTCATATATAGGAATGGGTAACGATGGAGAAAGATACGGGAATAATGCCGAAATTGAACTTGAAATGAAGATAGTTTCACCAAGAGAAAATAATGCGGGGAATTGTTATAAAGTTTTTGCAAAAATATATGAAGAATTACTTTATAACGAAAACAATTATAACGTAAAAACCGTTTCATGTGGAAAAGCAAAGTACGATAGCGACATATTTTCTTTTGAATTAGTATGTAAAATAAAGTTAAATGCATTTGTAGGTTATGAAACAGAGGATATCAATATTAGTAGAATAGAGGTCGAGAAAAAGGCATAAGAGGTGATTTTTTGTCTAGCATAGCAAAAGAAAGACCTGGTATATATTCAGATTATAATACTTCTGGCATATTTTATACGAAAAATATAGGAAAGAGCATAGCAATAGTAGCACAATTAAATGTAGAAGTGAGCACAGTATATACGGTAACAAAATTATCCGATGCACAGGTTTTGTTCGGAATAGAAGGAATTATTATATCCTTATGCAAAGCTGCTTTTGATAACGGAGCTTACAGTATAGTGATAATTTCAGCTGGAAGCCAAGAAGAAGGTTATGAATTAGCTTTTAGGAAGCTTAAAGAAATAGATAATATAAGCGTTGTTATTTGTGATAGCACTGATAGCGCGATTCAACAACTTTTAGCCGAAAGCGTGATAGATGCTTCACAAAATAAAAAAGAGAGAATAGGTATATTAGCAGCGCCAGAGGGCAAAACGAATCTTAATTTATGGGCAAGTGGTTTTAATAGTGAGAGAATTATTTTAACTGCTCAAAATCCTGTAGATAAAGATGACGATATTCTTTCGGGGTGCATTTTAACAGCAGCTATGGCTGCTGTTATTTCTCAAAATATAGATCCATCGCAATCGTTTAATGGAGTTAGTCTTGAAGGGATAACAAAGTTAAGTCAAAACTTAACGGAAGATAATGTGGATGACTATATAACAAAAGGAATTACTCCATTTGAAATTATTGCAGGAAAAGCGGAAATTATAAGAGCGGTAACATCGAGAAAAACTACCAATGAAAATGCAGATAAAACTTTCAAAGAAGTAAATACAATATTAATTATTGACAAGGTAATAAAATCCATTCGGACAATGCTAGAAAGCAATACTATGCATTCTATGAATAACGTCACCACACGAGGAGCAATTAGTAGTCAAGTTACTATTAAATTACAGGAATTTTTAGATACAGGAATAATAGATTCCTATGCTGTGCCCAATGTATATCAAGCAGATTATGATGATAGCGTTTGCATTGTAGAACTTGATTTTACTGTGACGCAAGGTGTAAACCAAATACATATTACAGTAAATATAAATGTTTAAGGAGGTGTTTTATGATTAACATAACATTTCCTACAAGCAGGGATATATATATTGAGGTTGAAGGCAAAAAGCTTGCTGTAGTTGAAAGTTATAAAGCGAAATCTAGTTGTGTGAGTCAACGTATAGAGGCTTTTGGTCAGAATGAACCAATCGGTACGGTTTCAGGAAGAGTTGTATATACAATTGAATTATCAAGAGTATATACTTGTGAAGAAAATATTAATAATCAGATTAATTTTTATGAGCTTAATGATTTTAATTTGGTTATAGTAAAACCAAATAAAAAGGTAATTTATTCGGGATGCCACTGGACCACAATAAATGAATCTGCATCGCTTGATAACAACGTACTTGAAAATATTACATTAGTAGCAACTAAGCGTATGGAGGTTTAATTTTGGATACAAATATAGTTACATTTGAAATGTATAAAGGGAAAATCAGAAAACAGATAAGCTTATTAGATGAAAAGAAAAAATATGTTAATTTATTGTCGGTTTATGATATGTTAGTGTGCGAAAGAATGGCAAAATCACTTATTACAAAACTAATAAATGAAGGGTTTGAACGAGTTGAAGCTACGACTGTAGCAGAGAACGCTTGTCTTAGTTTAATGTGTTTAACAGACGAGTTTTTTTCGCCTGTTTTTAGTGATGTTGATAGTTTAATGAGGACCCTTACTTCGGAAGATATATTAAAAGTAGTTAATGAGTATAATTTGCTGCGAAAAGAATATATGGGTTTTGATAGGCTTAATAATATTGAGCTTGAAAATATAAAAAAAAACTAAGCACTCCCTTTGAAAGAATACGATGGAGTATACTAAAAAAATTTAATAAGCTTCCTAACGAAACATCTGTTAAAGAGATGAGCGAACTTGATTATGTTTATTGCTATATACATATGTTGCTTGATGGTGATAATTCATGCGAAGAACTCTCCGTTAATGAACAATTTAATAAGGATTAATATTAAAAGAAAGTGCGGTGTATATTGATGAGGATATTTGATGAAATACTCAAACAATATATGCAAAATTCAGAGTATAGTAAGCAATATAAAAGTGACATGCAGAACTTTTTTTCAAGCGTAGGAAAAAATAAGTCAAATTATTCTATAGAAGAAAAAATAAATACTAAAGAATTTAGAACTAATTTAGTAAATAATAAGAAAAATTATAACGATGAACTTGATAGTATTAAAGATTTTTATAACAAATTAGAAATGGATGCCCGGCGATACAATAGGAACTTTGATTCCAGAGGAATGGAGCGGTCATAGGATGAATCTAAATATTATGAGGTATAAAAATTATGTTTGGCCCCATAATCCATCAAATATAGAAGTATCAATTACAAGAGATTTAAGAGAAATAAATATTCCTTTTAAAGGAAGCCTAATTCAAGATTATGGTCAAGAAAAAAGGGTGGTATCAGGTGAAGGTCAATTTTTTGGAGAGAATTGCATAGCACAGTTTGATTCTTTATTTACGGTATTTAAACAGGATGGCTCAGGATACCTTGCCTTACCCGGCATGACTCCCTTCTTAGCAATATTTAGCGAACTTCATTTGATTGGGAATACGATGCCTAATGTTATTAACTATGAGTTTGAGTTTTGGGAAGATCTTTCCCCCCATATTGCATCCGTAAATTTAAATGAAGATTATCATACAGTAGTTGAGGGGGATACCATTTGGTCTATTGCAATTAAGTATAATCTTTCAGTGGAAAAATTATTAAGTTTAAATGTTAATATAAAGAATCCGAATAAACTTGTTGTAGGCGAAAAGGTGAAATTAAAATGATATATATAGCAACTACTATATCAGACCAGAAAGTGAATTTAGGTTATGCTTATAGTGCCCAGATTAATAAATCATTTGAAACTCCTGCTGATTGTTTGAATGTTATTTTTCCTAGTAACAAAAAACACGAAGAATATAAAAACATAGACGTTTATATAAACGAGAATGAAAAGTTTTTTTCTGGGGTGGTGGATGAACAAAGGCTTGAAGTTACCTCAAGTGGTTGTTTTTTAACAATCATTGCAAGAAATAAAGCAGCGTATTTAATAGACAATGAAGCTAGTCCGCAGGATTATACAAGACCTTCACTTGACATAATTTTTAAAAGACATGTAAAACCATATGGTTTTACAGCAATATATGGGGACTTATCTGTTTTTAGCACTATTATTGAAGTTACCAAAGGTATGAGTGAATGGGATGTTTTAGAAAAGTTTTGTAGTACTTGCCTTAATATATTTCCAACAGTAAATGCCGATGGAACTATAGACGCGACCGGAAGCGCAAGTTTTAAAAAACTATATTTTTCAAATGTTAAGGGGGCTGTTAACTATAGTTCATTTGTTGAAAAGAATTATAGGTATAGATTAATATCAGAAATAATAGTATGCGCTCCATATGAAGCAATATATATTGCTAAGGTAAAAGATCAGAATTTGATAGATAAAGGCATTAGCAGAAGAAAATTTATTAGCATATCTGCAGATAATGACCACGCTGAAAAGTATTCGATTAGTACAGCAGAACAAATGATATCTAATGCTAAAAAAAAGGCACATGAGATTATTATTACTTGCCCGGGTGCAATTTTTGCACAAGTTGGGAACAAATGTGAGATAGATGACAGCATACTGGGTAAAGTAGAAAATCTTGAAGTTTACGAAGTGGAATATAAATTAAATCGCAATGGGGAATTTACAGTAATTACATTGTTGGAGGAGTAAATTATGTGGCTATCAAAACAGATCAGCGAGGCTTGCAAGTCTGCTCAGAATGCAAAAATAGGCAAAGTAACATCATCTAATAACGACAACGTGACAATACAATCCGAACAAGAATATAGAGAAATAAAAAATGCTTCACCATTTGGGCTAGTTTCAGTTCCGCCCATTGGAGCTAAGGCTACTATAACTCCAACAGATACTGGCTTTGTATATACTGGAGTTATAAATCAGGGTTCAAATCTTGAACCAGGCGAGGTTATGCTATATTCAAGCGGGGGAGCGAGTATTGTGCTCAAAAATAATGGACAAGTTTTAATAAATGGGTCAGCTATAGAATAGAGGTGATATATTGGATACGGCTGTTAGCAATGGAGATTTTGCTTTTGACTCACGAAAAAAACTTATTGAAATTGATGGATACGAAGAAGTTCTTCAGCGGGTATTGATAAGATTGGGAGTAAAAAAAGGCAGTTTTGTATATGATGAAAGTTTAGGAAGCCAATTATCTACTTTAAAGGTTACTGACAAAAATATTAATTATAAAGCATTGACGTTGGTTAAAGAAGCATTAATAGATATTAACGAAGTGATAGTAGATAATGTATATAGTACTTTATCTAACGATGGCGAAAATTTAGAATTAAATATTATATTGTCAATCAATAACAAGGAGAAAGAAGTGGTGATAACAGTATAATGGATAGCTATGAAGAAATTTTAGATAGAATGAAAAATAAATTCACAGAACTTAGCGGAGCGATTGTTAATGATGATTCTGATGTAGGAATCAGGATGAAAGTGTTAGCAGGAGAAATTTTTTCTTTACAGAATAATGTGCAGTGGCTCCAAAAACAAATGTTTGCTAAAACAGCTTCAGGAGAACAACTAGATTACATAGCACTTGAAAGAGGTATAAACAGAAAATCGGCACTTTGTTCTAGCGGAACACTTAAATTTAAAAGAGAAGTAGCTTTAAATTATGATGTAGAGATTCCCGAAGGAACGGTATGCTCTACAAGTGGATTAAATCCAATTCGAGTAAAAACCACAGGAAGTGCAGTTTTAAAAGCAGGAGACCTTGCAGTTACAGTAAATGCAATTTCAGAAGGAAGCGGCACGGCACAAAACACTAGCGCTGGAACAATTAAAGTTTTAGTTACGCCGCCAGCAGGTATTACTTCCGTAGAAAATGAAAGCGCTTTTACGGGAGGATTTGACGCAGAAACGGATGATGAGCTAAGAGAGAGAATTTTAGATAGCTATAAAAATGTATCAAATGGAACAAATTGCTCGTTTTATAAAGAACAGGCACTTAAATATGATGGAATATATTCAGCAAGTGTTATACCGTTAGAGCGTGGTACAGGCACGGTTGACATTTATGTTGCGGCAAAAGGCGGAGTGCCAAGCGATGAACTGGTTAGCAAGATAGAGTCGGATATAAATAAGTTAAGAGAAATAAATGTCGATGTTAAGGTAAATAAAGCTAGCACTATTGCTCTTGCAGCGGGTGTAGAGATAACAGTTAATGATGGTTATAATTATACAGAAGTAAAAAAAGAATGTGAAGATAATATAACGGATTATTTTAATTCTTTGAAGATAGGAGAGCCTTTTCTTGTTGCAGCAATTGGAAATGCTGTATATAAAGTTGATGGAGTTAAAAACTACAGTATTCTACCAAGTATAAGTACAGATAGATATATGACTTCAAAGCAACTCGCAATAAAAGGATCTATACAGATTTCAGAGGGGTGATGGATTCATAATGAGTTCTCTTAATTCTATGAGACAAAAGTTAAAACCATTGGGCTTTTATAACCTAAATGATAACAGTTTAATTAGTGCAGAACTTAGCGCATATGCTACGGCTCTTGATGAGATAGAGTATCTTTTAGATGAAGCAGAACAAGAATGTTTTATAGCAACGGCCAAGGGCTATGGCCTTAGTGAAAGAGAAAGAATGCTTGGTGCAGAACAGAAATCACAAACTGTAGAGTATAGAAGAGAAAACCTTTTATATAGATATTCGATAACTTCTAATAGCTTTAATAAAGATAGCATAGCTAAGGTGTTATCAGTTTCAGGAATAAACGGGCATATAATAGAAATCCCAAATGAGAATACTCTATACATAAATTGTTTAAGCTTAAATAACAGTAGTGCAAGTAAAGAAGCAATAGTAGAATCCGTAAAGGAGTTTTTGCCAGCACATCTTAATTGTATTTTTGATTTTAGAAATTTAGGGTGGGACACAATTGACGGTAATGATAATACATTTGACACAATAGATAGTAAAAATTTAACATGGGACGATATAGATAGTTTTAATGAGATATAGGAGGTAAATATGCCAACAGAAAACAAAACAACCAACTTACACTTAAATAGTTGGGTGGGAACAGATAAACCAAAAAGAACAGATTTTGTTGCAGATAATGAAATACTAGATCAAGTAATAGGAAACCACCTAGAAAACTTTACTATGCATGTTTCAGAAGAGGATAGAGCATTATTTGAACAACCATTTGTTATTGGAGTTTTAGGAGGCAACGGGAACGCAACTTGCAAACATACACTTCCTATTAACCCTAGCTGTATTTTCGTTTGCTTAAAAAATGCTCCCTTTGTAGAGTATGATTCCACCAATGGTTATACCATATGCAATGGTGGATTTGTAACCACTAGTGATGGAGGAGGAACAGCTGGAATTAAAATGTTTCTTAATACGGTCACTTTATCTCAAAGCACCATAGCTAGCAGCGGAAGGTTCCTAAATTTAAATAAAAATGGTGGGCAATATTTTTATATTGCATTTAAATAAGAAGCAAGGCAGAGTAATTATGCTCTGCCTTGCTTTTACTTTTTAGAAAACTTGCATCCGCAATAATTTTGCCGATATAAATTATATTTTTGCGATAATTCAAGAGAACGCTTATAGCCTTCTTTTTTCTTAAAATCTGAAAAAAGATAGCGAACTCCAAATTCCTGCGCTAACTTACCACCAATTTCATTTAATTTATCAGCATTTTTATAAAGGCTAATAGTTAGTGTGGTGGTAAAAAAATCAAAGTTATTTGATTTAGCTAATGTAGCGGTTTTTAAAAGACGCAAATAATAACAATTAAGACAACGTATCGATCCCTCAGGATCTGACTCAAGTCCCGCGGAGATTTCTAAAAATTTATTAGGTTCATATTTTTCTTCTATTAAGTCAACTGACGAAGAAAAGTTCATTTGGTTAATAAGGCGTTTAAGTTCCTGCAATCGAAGGTTATATTCCGACTCCGGAAAAATATTAGGGTTATAAAATAAAGCGGTAATATCAAAATAAGGAGTTAAATATTCAAGAACATAGCTGCTACATGGCGCACAGCAACAATGCAATAAAAGAGAAGGTTTATTATTAAGATCCTTTATAGAGCACAGTAGTTTATTAAGCTCTTTACTATAATTAACTCTTGTCATTGTTAAAAACTCTCATATATGAGTCAAGTAGTTTAAATGCACTGCTAGTTGTTATAAATTTCTTACACATATAAGTTACAATAAAAGCACATGCAGCCATACTAATGCAAAACCCTAAAACTTTCATTATAATAGAACATACCTTTTTAAGAATCCATCCAATTCCAGAAGAGCTCCATTTTTTCACTTTATTTAAAAATGATTTATCTTTAGAATAACTTTTGTTATAGTTATTTATTAAAATGTTTATAAGATCTTTATTGTGTGATAATTTAAAAAGAGTGTTTACAATGGACTGCTCTAGTTGCTTTTCATCATGAGCAACAGAAGTTGAAATTGGTGTTTCTTGAGTATTTTTAGAATAATCTGCAAAACATGGCACATTAAAATTAAAAGTAAACAATGACGCAATAAGCATAGACGCAATAATTTTTTTCATAATAAATTTCCTTTAAAGTTAATTTTCAGTCATAATATTTAAAATTTCAACATCAGTTTCCTTCATACCTATTTTAGCAAGCCTCCAGATGTTATTTACGGTATTTTCCATATTATTGCCAACGATACCATCGCCGGGAAGAAAATCATGTTCGTTTAAATACATGTGGTAGCCTAAAATTCCAGCCTCTACAGAACTTGCAATTTTAGAAGCACATGAAGATTTAGCTCCATCACATATTATTCCTGATACTATAGCTAGCGAATTTGAAATAGTATTAGAAACGGCATTTAAGTCACCACCCAGAAGATACGCAATAGCAGCGCCACTTGCGCAACCAGCACAAACAGCTCCGCAAAAAGCAGATAGACAACCTATACCTGTTTTTAAATAGATAGCGATAAGATTTGACAAAACAAGTGCACGATACAATGTATCGCTATCGATATGATACTCTGTTGCATATTCAATTACTGGAACACTCGCAGCAATTCCTTGGTTACCACTTCCAGATACAATAATTACAGGCAATTCACAACCGTTCATGCGGGCATCTGAAGCAGCTGCAGCTTTTGCTTTTGCTCGTATCTTTATATCGTTACCATACATTGATAATAAAACCTTACCAATATTAGCACCGTAGTTATTTTTAAGACCTTCTTCGGCAATATTCATATTATATCTAATTTGTCTTGAAATAATATTTTTAATATCGTTAATCTCAACGACATTAGCAAACTTGAAAATATTATTGATATCAAGTAGCTGTTTATCGTTATTGTGTTCTGCATGAGAATTTATTTTGCCTGGCTGATAAAGAATATCACCATTTTTTTCGATTAGAACAACATTTGTATGATCCTCGGTAATCCGGAGTTTTGTATAGGAATTGCCTTTATATAAAGTTAAATTGATATCAAAATTCAGAGAACTGTGTGAAGGAGATACATTAATTACAGTGTTCTCAAGGTATTTGCGAATCTGTAATTTTTCATTTGGGGTCATATCAGCTAGTACCTCAAGGACTCTATCTTCTCTTGCCGATATGATTCCAGCAGCTACAGCGGCTTTTATACCTTTTAAACCATTTGTGTTAGGAACAACAACGCTTTTAACATTCTTTATAATATCTCCGCTTACGCAAACATCTATTTTATCAGGAATCTCTCCAAGGACACACCGAGCTTTTGCAGCGGCATAAGCAAGCGCAATAGGTTCTGTGCATCCCATAGCAGGAATAAGCTCTTCATTTAATATCCGCAAATAAGCATAATAAGTTTCAGTTTTTTCGTGTGCAACTTTTTGATTTGTAATATCTTTAATCATATTAACTCCCCTAAATAACTCAATCCATGACATTAAAAATAAACCTATATAAAATTTCAATATACATAAATATAGTATAAATAATATCATTCTTTATAAAAATTTGCAATTAATAGTCTCAAAATTTATTAGCGTATAATAGTTGTTTTAAATCATGAATAGTATCAAGAATCTCATGCCCTTTATCCGTTTGACCAACAGTCATTCTTTTGCTAAGTTTTTCAGAGACAACATATGTAGAAAAAATATCAGTATTATTATTAATTGCTGCATTTATTCCTTCAAAAGGTTCATGAGCGCATAATTTTAAACCGTAGGAATTATAAATAAGAGTATACCCTGCAGTACCTGTAGTTTTTTGATATGCGCGACAAAAACCTCCATCTATAACTATTAATTTCCCGTTTGCCCTAACGGGTTGTTCACCGTCTTTTGATCTTACAGGTATATGACCATTAATTATGTGTGAATACTTTCCTTTAAGGCCAAACAATTTTAAAAGCTTTGTACAAATAGTTTCATCGTACGTATATTTATAATAAGCGTTTTTTGTTTCTATGTGAGTGCTTTTATCTTCTATTAACAAACGCTCAAATGTAGTCATTTTGTCTTTACCAAACAAAGGAGAGAATTTACCACACCATAAATACCAGAAAAAATCTGTATATGTACTCTTTGTAGAAGTATCTGTACTAAAATATCCTTTTCTTATAATTTCCTCTGCATAATCAAGAAACTCTTTACCCGAAAGCTTTTTATCGTCAAAATAAAATTCCATCAACGAACCATCATCATTAAGAGGGATGCATCCGTGCAAAAGAAGGTTTGAATTATAACATTTATAAATATTACCATGAGTGTATAAGAAATTTATATGTCTTTGAAGCTTTTCGCTATGCAAAAAAGCAGACTGCAATTGCACAATTAATTCTGTTTCTTCAAGAGTTAAACAGTAGGGATCATTTTTATCAATGGTCGGAAAATCTACATCTTTTAATGGATACTCAGTTCCTTCAATGTTTACTGTTTTTTTCTTGTAATTGATTTTATCTAAAAGTAATCTATTATCCATTTTAAATTGTGGGTTACGTTTTATAGTTTGACCTTCTAATTTAAATCTAATTATAGAAATAGCTTTATACATTTTTGCTATTAGCTCTGTATCATTAAAACTAATCTTATTTTTAGTATTTACGTCCTTAGGCTTAAAGCATGATATATCAGAGTCTCTATAAGTTTGAGAAGCAAAAAAAGCAAGCGGCCTAAGATTTATGCCATAGCCTTCCTCTAAAAATTCAAGATTATTATAGTTAATTGAATTGCATAATGCAACAGCAATACATGTAGTATTACCGCTTGCAGCTCCCATCCAAATAATATCATGGTTACCCCACTGAATATCTATAGAATGGTGCTTTGTTATAGATTCTAAAATAATGTCAGCACGTGGCCCCCGGTCAAAAATATCGCCCACCACATGAAGATGATCTACAATAAGACGTTTAATAGTGTTACAAATTGCAATTATAACAGCATCGGCACGATCTATTTCAATTATTGTATCTATTATGTTTGTATAGTAGTAGGTCTTATTAGGGTCATCATAATTATTTTGCAAGAGTTCTTCTATTATATATGCAAAATCAGCAGGTAAAGCTTTTCGAACTTTACTTCTAGTATATTTTGAAGCAACAAGATTACAAACTACAACTAGCCTTTTAATTGTAGTACTATACCACTCTTTTGTATTAACACCTAAAATAGAAAGTTCATTTAGTTTTTCTTTAGGGTAATATATAAGCGTAGAAAGCCTAGCGCGTCCTTCTTTATCAAGTTCAGATGAAAACAATAGATCTACTTTTTCTCTTATTGCTCCAGAAGCATTGTTGATTATATGATAAAAAGTTTCATATTCACCGTGCAAATCAGATATAAAGTGCTCTGTTCCTTTAGGCAAATTTGTGATAGCTTGAAGGTTAATAAGTTCTGTGGATGCAGATTGTATGTTAGAGTATTTTTCCGACAATAGTTTTAAGCGGCTCAATTCATTTTGAGAGATACCTGAGTGCATAAATAAATCCCCCTCTTTTTTACACTAAAATTATATATAATTTTATCATAAAAAGAAAATAAATCAAATAAATTGCAAATATAAATAGAATTATATTTTTGACTAATTATTTTTAGATTGCAATATTGCTGCAGTGACTGTATTTTTCATCAGTATAGCAATTGTCATAGGTCCAACACCGCCAGGAACGGGAGTAATGTACGAGGCAATATCTTTAACACGCTCAAAATCTACATCACCACATAATTTCCCAGCTTCATTCCGATTAATACCAACGTCAATAACAACGGCACCATTTTTTACCATATCTGCAGTTACAAAATTCGCTTGGCCCACAGCAGCAATTAAAATATCAGCCGTTTTACATATTTCGCTTAAATTTTGTGTTTTACTGTGGCAAATAGTTACAGTAGCATCACGATGCAACATGAGCATAGCCATAGGTTTTCCAACAATATTACTTCTGCCAATTATGACACAGTGTTTACCAGCAATGTCAATGTTATAATCATCAAGTAGTTGCATAATTCCCGCAGGGGTACAGGGCAAAAATTCAAAATTTCCAGTCATAATTTTGCCAACATTAATTTCGTGAAAAGCGTCAACGTCTTTAATAGGGTTGATGTGCTCAATGATAGCTTTTTCATTTAAATGAGAGGGGAGTGGGAGCTGGACAAGAATCCCATTAACATCATCGCGACAATTTAATTCTTCAATAAGTTGTAGTAATTTGTATTCTGAAATATCCGAAGGTAGTACAAATTCATGCGACTTAATACCAATTTCTTCGCATGCTTTTTTTTTGTTATTAACATAAATTTTGGAGGCAGGATCATCGCCAACAATTATAACAGCAAGTGATGGGTGTATATTGTTAATTGACTTTAATTGTGATATTTTATCTTTTAAATTATTGCGAAGATTATTAGACACATCTTTACCATTGATAATATTAACCATTTTAACACTCCTATTTAATTTGTTATATATTAACTTTTTATTGTCACAAGTACGTTTTATAATAAATCTAACATGAAATACTAGATTCAATTTCTCCAAACAATCTCTTCATTTCTGCTTTTAAAACACTATGCTTTTCTAAAGATAGGGAAGAATCTTCTTTTAAGATATCTAAAGCGGCGTTTTTAGAATCATTTAAAATATTAATATCCTTAATTAATCCTGCAATATGTAAATCCGGTAGACCATGTTGCCGTGCCCCCATAAAATCCCCAGGACCCCGCATTTTAAGATCTTCGTCGGCAATTTTGAGTCCATCGTTTGTCTGGCAAACAATACCAAGCCTACGAACTGTATCTTGATTTTTATTGTCTGAGATCAAAATACAATACGATTTATGCTCACCGCGGCCCACGCGCCCTCTTAATTGGTGCAGCTGTGATAATCCAAAGCGCTCGGCATTTTCAATTAACATAATAACGGCGTTAGGAACGTCAACACCAACTTCAATAACAGTAGTAGAAACGAGCATATCTATATCATGATTAGAAAAAGCATCCATAATATATTTTTTATCGCGAGCACTCATTTTTCCGTGTAATAAACCAACTTTATAGTCCTTAAAAAATTCAGTTTCTATTTTTTTTGCATATTGCTCAGCAGATAATAAATCAGATTCATTTTCATCAACTAAAGGACAAACAATATAAGCCTGGCGTCCTTCATCTAGATGTTTTTTTATAAAATTATAAGCACGTATTCTTTTATCTCCTGCCACAAAAAAAGTATCTACATTTTGACGTCCAGGTGGCATTTCATCAAGAATTGAAATGTCAAGGTCACCATAAATTATCATAGCAAGCGTGCGGGGGATAGGAGTAGCAGACATAACTGCCACATGGGGCTTGCGGCCCTTTGCTGCTAATTTAGCACGCTGAGCCACTCCAAAGCGATGCTGCTCATCAGTAATAACTAAACCTAGCTTGCTAAAATAAACATCGTCAGACAAAAGAGCATGAGTTCCAATAATAAGATTTATTGCGTTAACTTCAAGATAATCTTTTATTCTTCTTTTTTTTGCTTTAGTAGTAGAACCGGTTAAAATCTCAACTTTAATGCCAATGGGTTCAAATATTTTTCTAAAAAAGTTAAAATGCTGCCGGGCTAATATTTCAGTAGGTGCCATAATGGCAGCTTGCATACCAGATTTTATAGCAGTGTAACAAAGAGCAGCTGCTACGGCAGTTTTTCCAGAGCCAACATCTCCTTGAATTAACCGTTGCATTGATGAGTCAGAAATCATATCATTTATACACTCTTTCACAGTACGCCGCTGAGCTTTTGTAGGCGAAAAGGGCAACAAGGACCAAAATTCCTCCGAAAAATCAGCTTCAACTTTAAATTTGTTTTGTTTTCTATTGTTTAATTTCATCCTAGAAAGGCCAATCTGCAAAAGCAACAACTCTTCGAAGGTTAAACGTTTGCGAGCCTTATTTAAACTATCTTGATCGTTTGGAAAGTGAATATTTTCAATTGCAAACCGCAAGTCACATAAATTATATTTCTTTAAAATTTCAGCAGGAAGAGGATCTTTAATTTTCTCTGGCAACAAAAGCAAAGCTTGCTTCATAGCAGATTCAATTTGCCTAGAGTTAAGGCCATGGGTCTGAGGGTAAATGGGCCTCATAGGTAAACAACAAGAAAATTTCATGAATGTAGGGGAAGCCATTTCATAAAGGTTAGATTTTTTTTTGACAATACCATGGAATAAAAAATCTTCACCTATTTTAAGCTGAGATTTAACAAACCGGTTATTAAAAAAGGTTATATTTAAAGAGGATTTATCATCACAAACACGGACTTTATATAAAGTCAAGCCTCGACGTATAATACGTTCGTTAACAGGAGAAACTACGGTAGCTTTTATGCAACATGGAACGTTAAGAGGGGCATCTGATATAGAAGTGCAGTTTGACCAGTCTTCATAATTTCTGGGATATAAACGCAATAAAGCGCCGATAGTAGGCACTTTAAGCTTTTCAAATAAAAGCTTGCGTTTACTACCGACACCTTTGAGAAATTGTATATCTTTTTCAAATAATGATGCCATGACAAAGGCACCTCCAAAGAATAATAATATTTTTATTCAACAGAGACAATAAAGTAATCAAGCGGTTGTTGACCATTAATTAGAGTAATATCAACAGAAGAACTTACCTTAGATTGAATTTGCTTAAATGCTAAATTAGCCTCGTCATCAGTTATATCGCTACCATAAACAATAGTAATAAATGAAGTCTTTTTATCAACCATAGAATGAACTAATTTAACAACAGATTTTACCGGATCTTTTGCTTTATGCACCAATTTACCATTAGTAAATGCTAGTATATCATTCTTTTTTATTTTAAATCCGCCATATTCCGAATCTCTAGCAGCAAAAGTAATTTGACCCGATTTTACATTAGATAAAGCCTTATTCATTAAAGCAAAGTTTTCCATTATATCAAGATCAGGATTAAAGGCAAGCAAAGCCGCAAGACCCTGAGGAATAGTACGCGTTGGTAAAACGATAATTTTACGGTCTGTAGCAAGGTTTACAGCTTGTTCAGCAGCTAAAATAATATTTTTATTGTTTGGCAATACAAAAACATTTTTAGCAGGGGTAGCAAGAGCTGCTTCTAAGATATCCTCAACACTTGGATTCATGGTTTGCCCACCACCGACAACATTTAAGCAACCAAGATCGTTAAACAAAGTTTTAATTCCACTTCCTGCAGCAACAGCAACAAACCCTATTTCTTCGGTTGGATCAGCAGGTTCAAGTTTTACTTTTTTTAAAGGAGCAGCTGAGCTTTTAGCTGTTTTGTTTTGTTCTTTCATGTTTTCAACTTTGACTTTTAAAAGTTGTCCAAACGACAAAGCTTCTTGCAATGCAAGCCCTGGAGATTCAGTATGAACATGAACTTTAATTATTTCTTCATCATCAACCACAACAACACAATCTCCGATAGTTTCAAGATAAGAGCGAAGATCTGAAGGTGCAGCCACTATATCTTTGTCACGTCCGACAATATATTCAGTGCAATAAGTGAATCTTATATCGTCATCAAATTCGCTTATAACTGAACTAAATTCGTCATCGAAGATATCAGCAGAAGTAGATTCAGAAGATCCATCATTTTCAATAATAGTTCCGTCTCTAAAAACAGACATCATTCCCTCAAATATTAAACAAACTCCTTTTCCGCCAGCATCTACAACACCAGCTTTTTTAAGAACTGGGAGAAGCTCAGGTGTTGTGGCTAAAGCTTCAGCAGCGCCCTTGCAAATTTCTTCCCAAACATATACAGGGTCATCGCTGATAGTAGATGCAATTTTCCCTTTTTCATATGCTACTCTTGAAACAGTTAACATAGTACCTTCAGCCGGTTTCATAACAGCTTTGTAAGCAGCGTCAACACCTATAGACAAAGCATTAACAAGATCACGACCAGTAGCGTTTTCAAGATCGCAAAGACCTTTTGAAAACCCCCTAAAAAGAAGGGAAAGAATGGTTCCGGAATTACCCCTTGCACCTCGCAAAAGAGCTGAAGCTGCAATTGAGGCTACCTCTCCTATAGGAAGATCCGGCTCGGCTTTTTTAAGTTCCGTTAAAGCTGCCGACATAGTCATAGACATATTAGTACCTGTATCACCATCTGGAACAGGAAATATATTTAATTTATCAACTAAATCTTTATTTTTGGTAATATTATTTGTTCCTGAAATGATAGCATTTAAAAGACAATTTCCATTAATCAAAGTAACGCACTCCTTTATAAATAAACACCTAAAATAAAAGTTTAATAAAGAATTGGTGTTATTTTTCGACGGAAAAAAGAACTATTCCGCTTTGTACAAAGGTAATTATAGCATGAAATATATTTTTTTTCAATCTCAACGTTAAACTTAATTACGATAAGAACCTAATTTATTTGCGATAATATTAATAAGTGATGATATAAACATAGTTATAATATTAACAAGAACAATTCCAGCACCAGTAGGCAAATTAAATATAAAAGATACTAAAATACCTACTATAAAGCAAAAAATTGATACAATAGCCGATAAAATCACAAGGCTTTTAAAGCTCATAGCGAATTTTTTTGCTATTACAGCCGGAAAAATTATAAGACTAGAAATCAATAAGGTTCCCATCATTCTCATTCCAATGACAACAGTAAGCGCAGTTAAAAAAGAAATTAAAAACTGATAAAATGTAAGGTTTATGCCACTTGCTTTAGCAAAGTTTTCATCTTCGGTAACAATAAACAACCTGTTATAAAAGACAACAAAAAGAGTAATTACAACAATAGATAAAACAATGCTCATTGTAACATCAGACTTATTCATAGCTAAAATGCTTCCAAACATATAACTGTAAACATCCATATTAAGCCCATTTGAAAGAGAAGTTATAATAACACCAAAAGCCAGAGAAGCAGTAGAAAAAACACCAATTGCCACATCTCCGTTTATTTTCTTGCTTTGACTTACATACATAATTATAAATGAAGTAAAAATCACGATAGGTGCTGATATATATATAGGAGAAACACCTATTGCCATAGCAAGAGAAAGCGACGCGAATCCAACGTCCGCTAAACCGTGCCCTATGAGTGAATATCTTTTTAATACAAGGATAACACCAAGCAAAGATGCGCAAAGAGATACCAAGATGCCGACAATTAAAGCACGTGACATAAACGGATAAGACAATATACTTATAATTTCATTTATGTTCATATAGTATCGCCGCCATTTCTATATTTATCCCAATCCCTTACAGAACCACAAAACAAAAGTTCTTTATTTAATACTAAAACTTTTGACGCATATTTTTTTACAGAGTGCAAATCGTGAGATACCATAATAATAGTTGTTTTTTGTTCTGAGTTTGTTTTGATTAATAGTTTATAAAAACTTTCTGAAACAACGGGATCAAGACCCGTACAAGGCTCATCTAATATTAGTATTTTAGGGTTTTTAGCAATAGCTCTTGCAAAAAGCACCCGTTGTTGTTGACCACCAGATAGCTCCCAAAAACGTCTTTTGCTAAACTTAGAAACTTCGGCTTTTTCCATAGCCTTTTGAGCTAAAGTTTTATTTTCTTTAGTATAAAAAGGAAGCCTTCTTACGGTATTTTGAGTACCCGATAATATAATTTCTTCTACTGTTGCAGGAAAATTTATTGGAATACTGTTTGATTGTGGCAAGTAAGATATTTCATCTTTTTGACAGTTTTTTAAGATTTGTCCTTTATAAACAGGAACTAAACCGAGTAAACTTTTTATTAGAGTACTTTTACCTGATCCATTATTACCAACTATGCAAATATATTCACCTGAATTTACTTGAAAGCTAATATTTTTTAATACCGAAATGTTTTTATATCCTACTTTGTAACTTACATTTAAATTGTTAATTTTAATAAGATTCATATTAATTTAAACCCTGCCTTAAATTTTCAAGATTTTCAAGCATTAAATCAATGTATGTTGAGTTACTTTCTAGCTGTTCTTTAGTTACATTGTGAAGAGTACTAAATTTTAAAGGCTTTGCACCAGTTTGCTCAGAAATAGATTTGGCAATTTTTGGCTCAGTGAATTCTTCATAATAAATTGCAGGGATATTGTTTCTTTTTATAAAAATAATAACCTCAGAAATTTTCTTTACGCTAGGTTCAGCTTCGGTAGAACAGCTATCATAAGCTGACATATAATCAAGTTTATATCTATTAATAAAATAAAGATGAGCAAATCGACCGGAAAAAACAATAGAGTGACGTTTAGAGGATGCTATCATTGATTTAAAAGAAACATCAAGATCAGATAATTTTTTCTTATACTCTTTAGCATTGTTTTTATAATACTCTTCGTTTTGAGGATCCTTTTGGCAAAAAGTTGCCGTAATATTATCGACCATTTTTATAGCAAGAGTGGGGTCAAGCCAAATGTGAGGATCAAAGTTATGCTCATAGTGTCCGTCGTGATTATGTAGATGATTACTGTGAGCAACATTCTTTTTAAGTTCAATTCCTTCTGATACATTGCATACAATTAGATTATTGTTTTTTACACTACCAATTATTTTATCTGCCCAAGGCTCCATTTCTTTTCCAGTATAAAGGAAAACATCGGAGTTTGATATATTTAAAATATCTTGCGGACTTGGATCAAAAGTATGGCTTTCTGTGCCAGGTGGGAGCAGCAACGAAACATCGGCCTTATCTTTAGCAATTTGTTTTGCAAAGTCATATTGAGGAAATAATGAAGCAACGACTTTAATTTTAGAGCTTGGTTTTAGATCTGATTTATTAGAACTACAACCGCAAAACGATATAGCCAACAAAACTACACACACCAGAACCCAGATAAATTTATACATTTTTTTAAAAGAAGAGAACAAAAAATACAACACCTTTCTGAGGATATTTTAAAAATTTTTATTAACACATTGCTTACAAACGCCATAAAAAATTGATTTTGGATAATCAATATTGAAATCATAGTTTTCATTAATTTCTCTAAAAATACTATTTAACTTTTCATTTTGAAAGTGCATGGTGCCTGCACACTTTGAACAAATTAGATGGAAATACTGTTTTTGTGAACCATATTCACTAACATATTGATAACAAGCACTATTTTGATTTTCTAGTTTAAACTTTTTTACCTTATTTAATTCAACAAGCTTATTAAGGTGCCGATAAATTGTGGTTATACCCACGGATCTAGAATTCTTTTTTAGAATATTTTCTATTTCTTGTATAGTTAAATGCCGATCAGCATTATTTTTTAAGCAATCAAATACATATTCCCGCTGACGAGTATTACGCGACCCCAAAGAAACGCACTTCCTTTTTTTGGTTAATGATAATGATTTTCAAAAACCATCATAACAAAACGCCAAAGTGTTGTCAATATAAATTAAGCAAGATTAAAAAATAAGCCAATTTTATATAAACTTTATTTTATAATATAAAAAGTGTATAATGTATACTGTATTAAATTTAACTTTAAATGGAGATAAATGTTATGAGTGATTTTGTTCATTTACATGTGCATAGTGAATATAGCCTTCTTGATGGTGCTTGCAGGATCGGTGATATGATAAAAAGAGTGAAAGAGCTAGGGCAATCAGCAATAGCAATAACAGATCATGGGTCAATGT
>CAQZPH010000011.1:0-3888 GCA_948933715.1 uncultured Eubacteriales bacterium
ATTTTAAACATGGTGGCTGGTGGCGCAAACTATTCGGATTTTGCTATTTTATATAGAATGAATGCTCAATCAAACAATATAGAAAAAATGTTTATAAAATCAGGTATCTCATATAGAATTATTGGTGGACATAGATTTTATGAGCGAAAAGAAATACGTGATATGATAGCATATCTCAGTGTCATTAACAATCCAAACGATGAAATAAGATTGCGTAGGATTATTAATCAGCCTAAAAGATCTATCGGAGATAAAACCATATCCAAAATCAGCGATTTATCTCTTCAAACAGGCGAAAGTATGCTGAGCATAATGAGGCATGCTGATGAATACGCCGACCTTTTACGTTCTGCTTTAAAATTAAAAAAATTCGCAGTTTTAATTGATGAACTCATAGAGATCTCATCTGATCCAGCTTTTTCTATGTATGATTTATATAATAAAATCCTTGAAGAGACTGACTATATTAACGCTTTAAAATCTGAAAAGGAAGAATCTGAAACCCGAATTGAAAATATTAATGAATTATTGTCTAACATCATAAAATATGAACAAGAAAACAGCGAAAATGCTACTCTTGGGGGCTTTTTAGAAGAAGTATCATTAATGACAGACATAGACAATTATGATACAGGAGCTAATGCTGTTACTTTAATGACTATGCATTCTGCTAAAGGACTTGAGTTTCCTTTTGTTTTTCTTCCTGGATTCGAAGAAGGTATATTCCCAGGCATGCAAGCTCAACACGATTCTGAAGAGTTAGAAGAAGAGCGTAGACTCGCTTACGTGGGTATCACACGTGCAAAAAAAGCAATATATATTTTAAACACCGAAAAACGTATGTTATTTGGTTGTTACACCAGAAATAACCCTTCAAGGTTCTCTCTTGAGATTCCTGAGGATTTAATTGAGAAGTCTGAGTATAAGCATCCACAAAAGACGTTTAATGAGTTAAGACCATCTCATATAAAAAATAATAGACCTCATATTATCGGATCCGCTAGGACTTTTAATCACATCGAAAAGCCACAGGTTATAGCAGCTTCTTTGTCCGTAGGAGATATTGTTTATCACAAAGTTTTTGGTAATGGAACGATTTTATCTGCTAAACCTATGGGTAATGATATGTTAATTGAAATTAATTTTACCAACGTAGGTAATAAAAAGCTTATGGCTAATTATGCAAGGCTTGAGAAAATTAATAGTTAATGAAAAAGAGATGTAAACAATTACATCTCTTTTTTGTATGCATCAAGATAGTTTTGCAATATTATAGTTGCGGCTACGCTATCAACAATTTTCTTTCTTTTTTTGCCCCGCGTATCGGTGACATTTAAATAATTGTGAGCTGTAATTGTGGTGCCTCTTTCATCTAGCATTACAACGCTCAAACCCGTGTTTTTTTGTAAGGTTTCTGCAAAACTTCTTGCTTTTTTTGCGCTATCACCTTCTGAGCCGTCCATGTTTCTTGGTAATCCCACTACTATTTTGGACACTTTTTTTTCTGTACATATTTGTTGTATTTTTTCTATTAAAATCTCTATATTTTTTTCTTCTATTGTGCAGACAGGAGAAGCTAATATTCCCCCTAAATCTGAAATGGCTATCCCTGTTCTAGATTGGCCCAAATCTACTGATAAAATTCTCATCTGTACTCCTTTTTGTTTCTCGCTGTTTTAAATGCATATTTCCAATTTTATTACTTAAGCAAATCTAAGCATGATTATCAACTTTCTTTGCGCTTTCCTTCTGGCCAAGTGAAGCCGAAAGAAGTGCAACTTTATCGGATAATGCCTTTGCGCTTTCTCTTACTCCGTCAATGACGTTTTGCGGTGCTCTTGATAAAAAACCTTCGTTACTAAGTTTAGCTAAATCTTGGTCAAGTTTCTTTTGCGTTGCTTCAAGTTCCTTTTTTAAACGTGCAATTTCTGCCTCTTTATCTACTAACTCATCCATCGGCATAAATACTTTTGCATTAGAAGTAACAATTGTTACTGCATCTTTAATGTCAAAATCTTTCCCTACTGTAACCTCTTTGGCACAAGCAAGTTTTTTTATGAATAACGAATTTTTCTCAAAGAATGTAGGATTCCTAGTCTCAATGTAAACACTAGCTTTCCTTGAAGGCGCTACATTCATTTCAGCTCTTCTATTTCTTATTGCTTTTATAACTTCAATAACACCTTGGAACTCAGTTTCAACATCCAGGTAACAATTCTTATCCTCAAATTTTGGATACTCTGCAACCATAATGGATTCGCCCTCGTGCGGCAAAGTCTGCCAGATTTCTTCTGTTATAAACGGCATAAATGGGTGCAATAATTTTAGCATTTTATCCATAACGTAAACAAGTACGTTTCTAGTATTTTTAGCTGCAATTTCGTCGCTTTGAATTCTTATTTTTGAAAGTTCAATATACCAATCACAAAAATAATCCCAAACAAAGTCATAGAGTTTTTGTATCGCTACACCAAGTTCAAATTTTTCAATATTTTCAGTTGCATCACGAGTAACATCATTTAATAAACTTATAATCCATTTATCTTCTATATTTAGTTCCCTAGGGATTTCATTTTTTACATCATACTCATCAATGTTCATATGAATAAATCTAGCTGCATTCCATATTTTATTTGCAAAATTGCGACTAGCGCTTACTTTCTCTTCTGAAAACCTCATATCATTTCCTGGACTATTCCCTGTAGCTAAAGAAAATCTTAATGCATCGGTTCCATATCTATCTATTATCTCAAGTGGATCAACTCCATTTCCTAAAGATTTAGACATTTTTCTTCCCTTAGAATCTCTTACAAGGCCGTGTATCAAAACATTTTTAAATGGCGCTTTCCCCGTATGCTCAAGTGCCGAAAACACCATTCTAACAACCCAAAAGAAAATAATGTCATATCCCGTCACTAAGGTATCGGTTGGATAAAAGTATTCATAGTCAGAAGTTTTTCTTGGCCAACCTAAGGTTGCAAACGGCCACAATGCAGATGAAAACCATGTGTCAAGAGTGTCGTTATCTTGCTCAACATTATCTGATCCACATTTATCGCATATAGTAATTTTATCTTTAGAGACCATCGTGTTTCCACATTCTTGGCAATAATATGCAGGTATTCTATGCCCCCACCAAAGCTGACGGGATATACACCAGTCTTTTATGTTGTTTAACCAGTTAAAGTATATTTTATCAAATCTTGAAGGAATAAATCTTATATCTCCATTTTTAACACATTCTATAGCGGGTTTTGCAAGTGGTTCCATTTTAACAAACCACTGTTTTGATACGCGCGGTTCTATAATCTCATTGCAACGATAACATGCTCCTACATTGTGTTTAAGTGGCTCCACTTTTATAAGGGCACCTTCTTGTTTTAAATCTTCAACTATTTTTTTTCTTGCATCTTCTCTCTTAAGGCCTTGGTATTTACCGCCATTTTCGTTAATAACAGCTTTTTCGTCCATAACATTTATAATCGGTAAATTGTGACGAAGCCCCACCTCAAAATCGTTTGGATCATGTGCCGGAGTTATCTTTACAACGCCTGTCCCAAATTCAATTTCAACATAAGAATCCTCTATTATCGGTATTTCTCTTCCTATTAAAGGAACTATTGCCTTTTTGCCAACTAAGCCTTTATACCTTTCATCATCGGGATTAACAGCTATTGCGGTATCCCCTAATAAAGTCTCTGGTCTTGTTGTTGCTAATTCAACATAACTCGTTCCATCAGCCAACTTATATTTTAGGTGATAAAAATTTCCATCATGTTCGCTAAATTCAACTTCGGCATCTGAAATGGAAGTTTTGCATTTGGGACACCAATTTATTATTCTTTCTCCACGATATACAAGGCCCTTTTCGTATAGTTTGACAAAAAC
>CAQZPH010000011.1:3898-13990 GCA_948933715.1 uncultured Eubacteriales bacterium
AAACTTCACTTACAGCTTCTTTATTACCATCATCCATTGTAAAACGTTCTCTATCCCAATCGCACGATGAACCCAGCTTTTTAATTTGTTCTATAATTTTTCCGCCATATTTTTCTTTCCATTCGTAAGCTCTTTCTAAAAACTCTTCTCTACCTATATCTTCTTTTTTTAATCCTTCTTCTCTCATAGCTTCAACTATTTTAGCTTCAGTGGCGATAGATGCGTGGTCTGTTCCTGGTACCCAAAGTGCATTATATCCTTGCATTCTTTTAAATCTTATTAAGATATCTTGCAAAGTTTCATCAAGGGCATGCCCCATATGTAGATGACCTGTTATATTTGGGGGTGGTATAACTATTGTATAAGGTTTTTTATCTTTATTGGCGCATGCTTTAAAATAGCCTCCATTTTGCCAAAATTCATATATTCTGTCTTCAACCGCGTTTGGGTCATAAGACTTAGAAAGTTCTTTGCTCACAAATTAGCCTCCTTAAGATTGATTTCATCTTTAATTATATTATCTCATCGTACCACTTACTTGTCAATAAATCAAAAAAAGAGACTTTAAAGTCTCTTGCAAATTGCTAAACTATTTATTTTTCCGCCTTTTAGACAAATCATCAACTTTTTCTTTTAATATCCCTACAACATCATGTTGAATATCAACAGGAAGCACTCTATATAAACTAATTAGAGCTTTTTCTCCTTTAGATAATTCATAAATATGATTATAATTTTGCGAATCATAGCGATAATATAAGTCATCATCTAAATCTCTAACACTTTTTTGAGCATCTTTCTCTTCATTCTCAAATATTTCAGTGTAAGACACATTAAAAATCTTTGAAAGCTTTATTATAGTATTTATATCAGGAGTAGTTTTGCCTGTTTCATAATAAGTATAAGTTGACCTTTCTAAATTTAAAGCATTTGCTACTTGTTGTTGCGTATAGCCGCTATTTTCTCTAAGTCTTTTTAGTGTTTGTGATAACATTTCATTCACCTTTTATACAAATTAAGTATTTTAGAGTTCGACAATGACCTTCAAATTTTTCTAGTTTAATATTACAAAAAAAACGAAGTAGATACTATTTTAAGTGATATATGTTCACAAAATTCTCTTGCTAATTTTCTTTTTCCACAATATATAATTTTCATTTTGTCTCTTGCAATGAATATAATACTGTGTTATAATGTTTTTAAAGATTGCATTTTTGATTTTTAAAAGAGTGGGTTCTCCCGCTCTTTTGTTTGTATTGAGGTGAAATAGTATTGAATAAAAAAAAACATGGTAACAGTATTGTAAATGCTGTTTGGGAGTTATCTGAACCCATTGCAAAAGAACTTGGGCTGAGAATATGGGATATAAAATTTTTAAAAGAAGGATCTGGGTATTATCTTAGAATTTTTATAGACAGTAAAGACGGTGTTGCAATAGAAGATTGTGAAAAATTTAGTCGCGCCATTGATGCTCCTCTTGATGAACTTGATCCTATTAATCAAAATTATTGCCTTGAGGTTTGTTCTCCTGGAATTGAAAGAGAATTAACGCGTGAGGAGCATTTTAAAAGATTCGTTGGAGAAAAGGTAATTATACGTTTGATTCGTCCTATGCAAGATGGCAAAAAAGAGTTACAAGGAAGACTTTTAGACTTTAATAAAGATAAAATAGAAGTATCTTCCTCTGATATAGAAAACTTTTCTATACCAAGAAAAAACATTGCTTTTGTTAAACTAGATGATTTTGAAAAATAATTTGGAGGTATTCTAAAATGAAAAACAAAGAACTTTTCGAAGCTCTTTCGCTTCTTGAAAAAGAAAGAGGTATTCCTGTTGATTTTATGCTAGACAAAATAAAAAAAGCTATTGTTACTGCCTGCAAAAGTAGTTATAACGGTAATGACGATACTCTAATTAATATTGACCCTAATAAAGGGAAATTTGAAGTTTATTTAAGAAAGACTGTTGTCAATAATGTTATTGACCCAAGTCATGAAATTATTCTAAAGGATGCAAGAAAAATCGATCCAAATATTGCCATAGATGAGCAAGTTTCAGTTAAGCTTGATACAAAAGAATTTGGAAGGATTGCTGCTCAAACTGCAAGAAATATAATTCGTCAGGGTATTCGTGATGGTGAGCGTGGCCTTATGTTGCAAGAATTCGAAGAAAAACGTCAAGAGCTTGTAACAGCTATAGTAGAAAAGATTGATCCAAAATCAGGGACTGCATCTTTAAAGATCGGTAAAGCTGATGCTTTTCTTCCTAAAAATGAACAATTAGCTACAGATAATTTCCGCGAAGGTGACCATATAAAAGTTTATATTGTAGATGTTAAAGAAAACGATAGAGGTCCCCATGCAATTATATCTCGTACGCACCCTGATATGATTAAAAGAATGTTCGAAGCTGAAGTTCCTGAAATATACGATGGAACAGTTGAAATAATGCAGGTATCAAGAGAGGCTGGTTCTAGGACAAAACTAGCTGTTCTTAGCAAAAATAAAAATGTCGATGCAATAGGCGCATGTATTGGACCTAAAGGTTCAAGAGTTAACGCTATAGTGGAAGAACTTTGCGGCGAAAAAATAGACATAGTCGAGTATGATAAAGACCCTGAAAAATTTATTGCTGCAGCCTTATCTCCGGCTGAAGTAATAAGAGTGGAAATTGATTCTGAAGAAAACAATACTTGTGAAGTTATTGTTCCAAACAATCAGCTTTCTCTTGCTATCGGTAATAAGGGTCAAAACGTCAGACTTGCAGCTAAGTTAACTGGTTGGAAAATAGATATAAAGCCTGAAAATTCTGTTACTGTAAATTAGAAACGTTTTTTAACTAAACGAAAAGAGGTATACTCAATGAAAAATAAGCATATTCCTATGCGTATGTGCACAGGTTGTAATGAAATGAAGAATAAAATGGACTTAATAAGAATTGTTAAGGTAAACGATGGTAATAAGCATAGTTGTTTGCTAATTGATAAAAGTTTTAAAAAGCCTGGTAGGGGTGCTTATGTGTGTAAAAATCTTGAGTGTTTAAAAAATGTAAAAAAAACAAAACGTCTTGAGCGCCTTTGTTCATGCAAGGTTCCAGATGATTTTTATAGCGAAATTAAGGAGGTAATCCTCTTAAATGAATGATAAAGTTTTATCGCTTCTAGGCCTTTGCAAAAAGTCGGGGAATATATCTCTTGGATTTGACGCTTGCCTTGAATCTGTAAAGCAAAAAAACTCTAGCCTTATATTAGTAACAAATGATTTATCAGAGCGTACTTTAAATAGAATTTACGATCAAATTAATAATAAGGTTAATATTATAGTTCTTAACCTTTCAATGGAAGATATCAGAAAAATCCTTGGGAAATCAAGCGGTATAATTTCTGTTAATAACAATGGGTTTGCAGAGAAAATTAAACAGCTCTTAAATACTTAAACTTAGGAGGAAATCAATATATGATGATTAAATACAGGGTCCACGAGATAGCTAAGGACTTAGATGTATCAAGTAAGGAAGTCATCGACTTTATTAAAGATGCCACCGGTGAAGACAAAAAACATATGACAGCTTTAAATGAAGACGAATTAAACCTGGTTTTTGAACATTTCTCAAAATATAAAGAGGTTGAAAGTTTTGACGGTTACTTAGAAGGTAAATTGGATATTAAAGGGCCTGAAACTAAACAGAATAAAGCTTCTTTAACTAAAACTACAGATAAAAATAAAGATAAAGCTGTAGAAGAAAACAAAGATAATAAAAAAGAAAGTGTCCCAAAAGATAAGAAAGAATCTGAACCTAAAAGCAAAAAGAATATTTCCTTAAAAAATACCAGCACTGCCGAGAAAAAATACAGTAAACCACAAACACAAAAATCGGTTGCTCCAAAAAGTTTTGTAAAAATTAATGAAGACAAAAATAAAATTGTTAACTCTCTTGCGGATAAACTTCAAGTACCATCGGATACTAAAAATCCTCCGAACTTAGGAGTAACAATACAAACTGAGGAATCAACTCTAAAAAGGTCTCCTGTAAGAGTGATTGATACAAGGTCTGCACAGGTTGATATAGAAAAATATAATGAAAAGTATGATAGGTTAGCTTCTGAAAAAATTAAAACTGAAAATATTATAAAGAAACAAAAGATCACTCAAAAGTCTCAGCAAAGAGGTAAGCCAAGAAACTCAAGAAAAGAAACTGAATCTGAAAGACTTCGTCGCATTGCTCTTGAAAGAAAGAACAAGCCCATCACAGTTACTATTCCAGAGAACATAACTGTAGGTGAATTGGCAGGACGACTTAAGGCAACTGCTTCGGAGGTCATAAAAAAGCTCATGATGATGGGAATAATGGCTTCTATAAATGATATTATTGATTTTGACACAGCAAGCCTTGTTGCTATGGAATTTCATGCAAAAATTGAAAAAGAAGTCGTTGTTACTATTGAAGAAAGAATCATTGATGACAGTGAAGATTCGGATGATAATCTTGTACCAAGAGCCCCTGTTGTTGTTGTAATGGGACACGTTGACCATGGTAAAACTTCACTTTTAGATGCAATTCGTCATGCTGATGTTACTTCAACTGAAGCTGGAGGTATTACTCAGCATAGAGGTGCCTATAGAGTAAAACTAAAAAACAGCGAAATCACCTTCCTTGATACTCCTGGTCACGAAGCGTTCACTACAATGCGTGCAAGAGGAGCAAAAGTCACTGATATTGCTATTCTTGTTGTCGCAGCAGATGATGGAATCATGCCGCAAACTATTGAAGCTATTAATCATGCCAAAGCTGCTGAAGTTTCTATTATTGTTGCTATTAATAAAATGGATAAACCTGGTGCTAATCCTGACAATGTAAAACAACAATTAACTGAACATGAAATTGTCCCTGAAGAATGGGGTGGTGATACTCCTTGTATTCCTATTTCAGCTAAAAATGGTGAAGGCATTGATGACTTACTTGAAATGGTTACGCTTATAGCTGACATGAAGGAGTTAAAAGCAAATCCTGACCGTGCTGCTAAAGGTACTGTTATAGAGGCAAGACTTGATAAAGGACGTGGTCCAATTGCTACAATCCTTGTTCAAAATGGTACTTTGCATATTGGGGATATTGTCGTTGCTGGAACTGCTGTTGGTAAAGTGCGCGCTATGTTAAATGACAGAGGTGAACACGTAAAATCTGCAGGCCCTTCTGTTCCGGTTGAAATAACCGGTCTTGATACTGTTCCAACTGGAGGGGACATATTTAACGCCGCTTCTGACGAAAGACTTGCTCGTGAATTAGTTGAGGAAAGAAAAGCAAAACAAAAAGAAGATCAATTTAATTCTCAAACAAAAGTTACCCTTGATAATTTGTTTGATCAAATGCAATTGGGAGAAGTAAAAGAACTTAAAATTATCGTTAAGGCCGATGTTCAAGGCTCAGTTGAAGCTGTTAGGCAGTCGCTTGAAAAGTTAAGTAATGATGAGGTTAGAGTAAACGTGATCCACAGCGCGGTTGGTGCTGTTAGTGAATCTGACGTTATGTTGGCCGATGCTTCTAACGCTATTATCGTAGGGTTTAATGTCAGACCAGATCCAGTTGCTGCTGAAAACGCTGAAAGAAATGGTGTAGATTTAAGATTATATAGAATCATTTATGACTGCATTGAAGAGATAAGTTCTGCTATGCAAGGTCTTCTGGCTCCTAAGTTTAGGGAAGTGCAAATTGGTCGAGCTGAATGCCGCCAAGTTTATAAGATTTCGAATATTGGCACAATCTCCGGAAGTTACGTTGTGAGCGGAAAAATTTCAAGAAATGCCGAGATTCGTGTTGTTCGGGATGGAATTGTAATTGCTGAGGATAAGCTGCTTTCTCTTCGTCGCTTTAAGGATGACGTTAGAGAAGTTGCCCAGGGCTATGAGTGTGGTATTGGACTTGAAAAGTTTAACGATATAAAAGAAGGCGACATTTTTGAAGCTTTTGTTATGGAAGAATATAACGATAACTAAATACTTATACTAAAAAATAAAGCTCCCACAATGTAGTTTTTATAGCATAGTGGGAGCTAAAAGATATAAACTTAAAGTAGGAGGACCAAAAATGTCTGGTCATAAAATAGAGCGAATAACCGAAGATATAAAAAGAGAGTTGACGGCTATTTTTAGGGAACTTAAAGATCCAAGAGTAACTTCAACCCTTGTAAGCATTGTAAGAGTTGAGGTAACTAATGATCTTTCTTATTGCAAAATTTATGTAAGTACAATAGATGGCATAGAAAAAACTAATAAAGCCGTTTTGGGCCTTAAATCGGCAAATGGATATATTAAACATGAGCTTGGTTCAAGACTTAAATTACGTCATATACCAGAATTAATATTCGTTGCAACTGATTTTATAGAGTATGGATTAGATCTATCAAAAAAGATTGACGATTTAAAAGGAAGATGATATATGAAAATAGATCTTGAAGATATAGTAAAAACTCTTAAAGAAAAAAATAACTTTTATATTTTAACTCACAAGTCTCCAGACGGTGATACTTTAGGTTCTGCTTTTGCCCTTTGTCTTGCACTGCAAAAAATTAATAAGAACGTTAAGGTTCTTTGTAGTGACGAAATCCCTGAAAGATATGACATATTGTATAAAAATGCTAAGAAGCAAAATTTTGATCCCGCCTTTATAATAAGTGTAGATATTGCCGATACTCAACTTTTAGGAGATAGACTTTTATGTTATTCAAATACTATAGATTTATGCATTGACCATCATCCATCAAACAAGAAATATTCAAAGTGTTGGTATATTGAAGAGCATAGCGCTGCTAATGTTGAAATAATTTATAAAATAATAAAAATGATGGGGATTGATTTTGATCCTTACATCGCAACTTGTATTTATACGGGTATATCTACAGACACTGGTTGTTTTAGGAACGCTAATACTACTTCGAGATCATATAAAATTGCCGCAGAGATGATAGACAACGGGGCTGATGCTTTTAAGATTAATAAAATCATGTTCGATACTAAAAGTAAGGCTCAATTATATCTTGAAAGGATCTGTATTGATAATATGGAATTCTTTTGCAAAGATAAATGTGCTGTTATAAGCCTTACAGATAAACAAATAAAGCAATCCGGTGCCTCGGAGAGCGATTGCGAGGGGCTGTCCTCTATCCCTCGCAAAGTGGATGGAGTTTTAGTTGGGATCTTTATAAAGGAAACTGACCCCAATGTTTTTAAAATATCAGTAAGAACTGATGAATTAATAGATGCTTCAAAAATATGTTCTAAATTTGATGGCGGCGGGCATAAATGTGCTGCCGGCTGTACGATACCCGGAAGTTTGCCGGATGTTAAGGAAAAAATAATATCTGCTGTATGTAAAACTATTGGTGAGGAAAATGAATGGAATAATAATAATAAATAAACCAAAAAACTATACTTCATTTGATGTAATCGCTGTTATGCGTAAATTGCTCAGAACTAAAAAATTAGGTCATACTGGTACCCTTGATCCAATGGCAACTGGGGTTCTCCCTATTTTAATAGGGCGCGCTACTAAGCTTCAATCTTTAATTCCTGATAACAATAAAGAATATATAGCTTCCTTTCGCCTAGGCGTTACTACTGATACTCTTGATATAACAGGGAAAATTATTTCTTCAAGTCCTTCTAATGTATCTAAGCTACAACTCCAAAGTGTATTAAATAATTTTAGAGGTAACATAAAGCAAGTCCCTCCTATGTTTTCTGCGGTGCAAAAAGATGGAATTAGATTATATAGCCTTGCACAAAAAGGAATTGAAATTGAACGTGATGCTAGGAATGTTACTATTTACCAACTTGATTTAATTTGTTTTGACGAGATATCGCAGGAAGGTAAAATATTAGTAGAGTGCTCTAAAGGCACATACATAAGAACTCTTTGCGACGATATTGGCCAATTGCTTGGTTGTGGAGCTGTTTTAACAGATCTTCAAAGAACAAAGGCTTGTTCTTTTGATATAGATAATAGCATAACGCTAGATGAAGCTCGAGTACTATCAGAGCAAAATCACTTAGATGAATATATTTTACCTTGCGATGCTATCCTTAAAAGATATAATCAAACCTTCATTTCAAATTTGCAATCAACAAGGTTCAAAAATGGTGGAGCACTGAGCCTTAATAGAATTCCTTGCCCTTCTTCTGTGCGTAATGATGAATTAATACGTGTATATGACTGTGAAAAGAATTTTCTAGGTCTTGGTAGAGCAAACAAGGCAAAGCACGAATTATCCGTTGCTTGTTTAATTGATCTACCTAAAAATATGTAAACACGAGGTTTTATTTTAAATGAAAACAAACTATATTCTAAATGAATCGAAGGAGCACACTTGTGTTGCGCTCGGTTTTTTTGATGGAATCCATTTAGGTCACCAAGCAGTTATTTCTACTGCAATAAAAAAGGCTCAGTTAACAAATACTTTTTCTACTGTATTTACTTTTTCTGAGCATCCTAAAAATATCATTAAAAACACTAAAATAAAAAATATTATAACTCCGCAACAGAAAGAAAATTTATTATGCAGTATGGGAGTTTCCTTATTGTACTGCATAGACTTTTTTGAAGTTATGAATCTTTCCCCTGAGGAATTTGTAAAACGAATATTAATAGATGTTTTGCATGCTAAATACATATGCTGTGGATTTAATTACCGCTTTGGCAAAGGAGCCTGTGCAGATTACATAGACCTTGCTAATATCTGTGAGCGATATGGTATAAAAGTACATGCAATTGAGCCTGTTTCCACCGAAAATACAATAATTAGTTCATCTAATATAAGAAAACTCATCGAATCTGGAAACATAAAAAGCGCAAATAAAATGTTGGGGCATCATTTTAGTCTTGAATTTCCCACAGCCTGTGAATATAATTTAAGCACCAACGCTTTTAAAATTATTATTAATCAAGTTTTTCCCGATGATTTTATAGTCCCAAGATACGGCGTATATAAAAGTTATACTGTAGTCAATACTTGCAAATATTACTCTATTTCAGTTATTGACTCTACCAAAAACGCATCCAATTTACCGCGGGCAATATGCAAAACGTATCTTATAAATTATAAGGGTAACTTGGAGAACAAAAATGTAAAGGTGTTACTTGCCGAGTTTTTATCTAATGATAAAAATTTTAATAATATAGCTTACCTTGCTACAAAAAATAACTGAGGATATTTTCTTATATATCCTCAGTTTTATATTTTTATAAAACGCCATAGCTTATCTCTATACTCTGGCGTCGCATAATCTATTCCAACTCTTTTTTCGGCCTTATAGTCACATTTATAACCATCATCTTCAATCCATAAATTAGTCGAATTTATTAAATCTTCACCATTTAACGACCTATCTATATTCAAAGCTTTAGTTAACTTCCCAGGCCCATTAAAGTCCTCTATGCCTCTAATTAAAACGGCTTGTGGAAAGCCCTTTTCACCGCATACTACATTAAATAAGTTATGGATCCCATAACACAAATAAACATAGGCTACTCCTCCCTCTTCATATAAAACTTTGGTTCTTTCTGTTTTGCCTTTATTAGCATGACAAGCCGTATCTTCTTCCCCAAAATACGCTTCTGTTTCAGTTATTCTAAACTTTATTACTTGTTCATTTATGTTTCTACAAAGTTTCATTCCAAGAAGTTTTGGTGCTAGGTTTAGTGCATTTAATTTATATAATTCAGGATTTATTCTCATTCTCATCACCATTAATATTTATTTTTAATTTATCAGTCATATAATTAATATCTGCTTTTCTTGCCTGAGCATGTTGATATTTCCTATCTATTTTATAAACTTTCCCATCTTTTTTTAAATACATCCCCGTCTGCTGAAACCAAAAAGGAATGTTAGCTTTTATGCATTGCTCTCTTATATTAAGCACCCAATCATAATCACATACTCGTGCATTTAAGCCTGATTCCCCTCCTACAGCTACCTCTTCTATACTTTTATTGAGGTATTTAGATAAATTTATATTTTCTAGCAAAGGAGAAACAATTATTATTTTATGTTTGATAGGTAACTTTAAAAATATCGGTAACCTATAATCTGCTCTT
>CAQZPH010000011.1:14000-14710 GCA_948933715.1 uncultured Eubacteriales bacterium
GTACAAGCAATAATAACGTTATCATATCCGCTTTCCCAGTCCACCGGTAAATTAACAAAAAATCTGTCTATCCTCTTTGTTACTATAAAAAACTTAAGGTCTTTTCTTTCCTTTATCATTTTCCATGCATCGATTCGCCATTCATCTGCATCATAAAGGAAAAAGTCTGATGTAAAACATGTATACAATATTTCTCCACTTGGTATTTTATATTCTCTATTTCTTCTCTTCTTTATAGGTAAATCAAAATCTGCATTCTTGGTTACAATAGAGCTATTTTTTTCAAATTTAAAATCCTGCCTATACACGTAGCAATGCTTGCATCCAGAGCTTATTTTATGGCAGCCATGCCAAGGATTCCAGTTTGGCATTAAATCTCCCCTTTAATTGACTTAAAGCATATTGTTTTATATCTACATAATAATTTCTTTCTCAAAAACTAAGATCTATTTTAATAAGCACCTCGTTTCTACCAACTTTTATTCTTAATATTAAAAAAGCGCAACAACTTTAAAAATAGTTGTCACGCTTATAAAATTAATCGTTACTAAAAGGTAACAAAGCTAAGTGACGAGCGCGCTTGATAGCTCCAGTTAAGTCACGTTGGTGATGAGCACATGTTCCGGTGACTCTTCTTGGAAGAATTTTTGCACGTTCTGAAACAAAACGACGAAGCTTTGAAATATCTTTATAATCAATATTTTCTACCT
>CAQZPH010000011.1:14720-17045 GCA_948933715.1 uncultured Eubacteriales bacterium
ACGCAGAAAACACAAACTTTTTTCTTACCCTTGCGAGCACCCATACGGCGATTGTCTTTTTCTTGTTTCTCTGCCATTTTCGTTTACCCTCCTTTGGTACTATTAAATTAAAACTATAAATTAATTAAAACGGTAAATCATCATCTGCTGGAATTTCTTTAAAGTCGTCTGCGCTTCCATTTTCAAAAGAAGAAGCGTTTTCACTTGGCGGTTGATATGTATCTTCCTCCGGCACGTTTTCTTCTCCGCTTGGAGAGCTAGAATCACGCTTAGATTCAGCAAAATGGACATTATTAGCTACAACCTCAAAAGCTCTTCTGTTGTTGCCGTTTTTATCCTGGTAAGAACGTGTCTGTATAGACCCTTCAACAGCCACAAGCTGACCTTTATTAAAATACTTTGATACAAATTCTGCAGTATTTCTCCAAGCAACAATATCAATAAAATCGGTTGCTCTTTCAGTTCCAGCTTTAGTGTAGGATCTACCTACTGCTAAAGTAAAGCTAGTAACTGGTATTCCACTTGATTCTGTATGACGAAGTTCTGGATCAGCTGTTAATCTTCCCATTAAAACTACATTATTGAGCATTTAAAAAACTCCTCTTCGCTTTATTTTTTTATAATTAAAGAACGAAGGATACCATCTGTAATTTTGTAAATACGATCAAGTTCAGCTGGAAACGCTGCTTCGCTTGTAAAGTTGAAAAGAACATAGTAACCTTCAGATTCTTTATTGATCATATAAGCAAGTCTTCTTTTGCCCCATTCATCAACACCATCAAGAACAGCATTTTTTTCAATCAGTTCTTTAAATTTCTGAACCATTGCAGAAACTGCTTCTTCACCACCTTTTAGTGAAAAAACAACAACTGTTTCATATGAATTTTTTACATTTGACATTATAATATTGCACCTCCTTTTGGACATTAGCCCCTATATAAAAGGGGAAGGATGTAAATTGTCAAAAAACACGACAACTTCTTTTTTAGTATATCAATTTACTAAAAATAAGTCAAGGATATTTGTAATTATAATTATATTTTAATTAGTTTTTAATAGCACTTATATTTATCTTTTCATATAATATAAAAAGACGTAAAGGCGTTGATTGTATGTTAAAAGATATAATGTATGATAGAAAAGCTGCATTGGAATACGCAAAAAAATGGGCATTTAAAAGAAATCCTGATTATTTAAATTTTGAAAACATAGGCGGAGATTGTACAAGCTATATATCTCAATGTATATATGCTGGATGCAAAGTAATGAACTATACTCCAATATATGGTTGGTATTATAAAAACAGTTATGATAGATCTCCTTCATGGAGTGGTGTGGAATTTTTATATAACTTTCTTGTAAATAATAAAAGCGTAGGCCCTTATGGAATTGAGACAAACAAAGAAAACGTACAAGCAGGAGACATTATAGAGCTTGGCGATAAAGAGAGCCATTTTTACCACACTTTAATTATAAATAAAATATATAAAGGTGAAATATTTGTAAGCGCTCACAGTATAGACTCATACATGCGACCTCTTAATAATTATAGTTATGATAAATTGAAATTTATTCACATAATTGGTGCTAGGAAATACGCATAATATGAATAAGAATATTATTAGCCGTAAAAACTAATGTACACGGGGGTGATTTTTACGGTTAATAATAATGATAATCCAGGTAAAATACCTATGGGACTTTCCGTAGCTTTATATCAAAATAGTGATGCTATGAGTTTTTTCGGTGCATTGTCGCCCGATGAACAGCAGGAAATAATAAATCACACACATACTATTCAGTCAAATCAAGATATACAAGATTTCCTGGATAGCTTTCCATCTTTTTTATAAATTCTAATTTTTTTAACGTTTTCCAATGACTTTGATATTGCAAAAGCCATCGTATATGCGATGGCTTTTTATATTATAATATATTAACTATGTTTTTAATTTCCGCAGGTAGTTCACTTTCATCCATAGAAACTGATAAAACTAAGTTTGTATTGGTGTTTTTACAAACAACATTTAATCTATCCATAAAAGGAATAAGCTTATGAATATCTTCTCCACAAATTTTAAGAGTTGAATCAATTAATATATCTGTAACATCATAATTTCCGGCACATATTCCACATAAAAAACCATAAAGTCCTGCAAAATCACTTATCCCATAGTTATCAATATTAATAAGTCTTGCATTGTGGTCTAAATCAAAAGTAAGATTGGATCCTTTTTCAATAACTACCACGTTTCCATCACTTTTAGATATTTTTTCATTTGCATAATTAACTAGTCTTTTTGTTTTTCCCGAACCTTTTTTACC
>CAQZPH010000011.1:17055-26620 GCA_948933715.1 uncultured Eubacteriales bacterium
TCATTAAATTAATCATATAAAATGTTCTCCTTTAAATTTTTTAAAGTTTACCTAAGCCTTTCTAAAAGGCTCTTTTGATCTTCTTCATACCCTGGTTTACCTAAAAGTGCAAACATATTTTTTTTATAATTCTCTACTCCTGGTTGATTAAAAGGATTTACTCCAAGAATATATCCTGAAATTGCACAAGCTTTTTCAAAAAAATATAATAAATATCCAATTTCAAATTCTGAAATTTCAGGTATGCTCAAAACCACATTAGGAACACCCCCATCCGTATGAGCCATTACAGTTCCTAAGAATGCTTGTTTATTTACAAATGACATTGTTTTTCCTGCTAAAAAGTTTAATCCATCTATGTCATCTGTAACTTTTTCAAGCAAAATATCTTCTTTTGGCTTTTCAGCATAAAGAACCGTTTCAAATAATTTTCGTTCTCCGTCTTGAATATATTGCCCCATAGAGTGTAAATCAGTAGAAAATACAACAGATGCTGGAAAAATACCCTTTTTATCTTTACCTTCGCTCTCTCCAAACAACTGCTTAAACCATTCATTCATCATCATAAAGCCGGGTTCATAACTTGCTAACACTTCGATGTTTTTTCCTTTTTTATATAATATATTTCGTATAGCAGCGTATTTGTAGCAATCGTTTACGTTAATGTCAAACTCATTTAAATCATTCTGAGCGTTTCTTGCCCCAAGCATTAATTCATCAATATTTATTCCAGCTACTGCTATTGGTAAAAGCCCCACCGCTGTTAAAACCGAATACCTACCACCAATATCATCTGGAACTACAAAAGTCTCATATTCTTCTTTTTGCGCCAACTGCTTTAGCGTTCCTTTTTCTTTGTCAGTTGTGCAAAATATTCTTTTTCTAGCTTCTTCTTTACCATATTTATTTTCAATTAACTTTCTAAAAACCCTAAAAGCTATTGCAGGTTCTGTGGTAGTCCCTGACTTTGATATCATATTTATAGCTATATCTTTTCCTTCGCATATTTTTAAAAGCTCCGAAAGCGAAGTTGCACTAATGCTATTTCCAATAAAATAAATATCCGGGGTTTTCTTAGGTAACAAATTATAATGAGGGGACTTTAATAGCTCAATTACTGCTCTTGCTCCAAGATAGGATCCACCTATTCCAATGATTATAAAAATATCAGTATTAGTTTTTATTCTTTCTGCTGCTTCTTTTATGCGTTTAAACTCTTCTTTATCATAATCTGTTGGAAGAGTAACCCATCCAGTAAACTCACTACCCTTTCCTTTTTTATCGTGAAGCATATTGTGGGCTAACTTTACTTTTTCTGCCATTAGTTCATAGTCTTCTTCTTTTATAAATTCAGATAAATATTTAGTGTTTAATTTTACCGCCATGATTTTTTCATCTCCTACCCACTTACATTAAGCTAATTTTACAATACATTTCTTTTTTTTTCAATAAAAGACAATAATTAAATTTTAAAAAATTTCCCCATCAACTCACTAAACACTGTAGGAAAATTTATCTCCTCTATCTCTTCAGTTGTAGTAACGTCATACTCTGCAACGATTTCATCATTCATCTTATATAATAGCCTTCCTAAAACTTGCCCTTGTTTAACAGGAGCTTTGACCTCTGAAATCATCTCTATACTATTATCTATGCTATGTTCTTTGCCTTTTGGAACTAAAATATTCCCTGTGACCTTTGCTGTGGTATTAACACTTGATTTCATCCCGTTTATGACTTTTACAGGTTCAAAAATACTTTCATCAATTAGTGGTTCTAGCATGTTATAATTAGCAAACCCAAAGTCTAGCAAAGAAGCAGCATCTCTAAAACGTTCTTTGCCATCTGCTCCACCTAATACTACTGCAATCAGGCTTAATTTTTCTCTAGTAGCTGTTGCTGTAATGCAACTTCCTGCCTGGGAAGTAGTTCCTGTTTTTAATCCGGTTATTCCTTTATAGCTTTTTAAAAGTTTGTTGGTGTTTACAAGTTGCGTTTTTCCGTCCCTTAAATAGTCCATCCATATGGATGTATATTCAAAGATTTTTTCATGTTTAATAAGTTCTCGTGACATTAACGCAACATCATAAGCGCTAGTGACATGGCCATCTTCATCAAGACCGTTGCAATTTTTAAACACTGTCTCAGACATTGACAATTCTTTTGCCTTTTTGTTCATCTGCGACACAAATACTTCTTCAGAGCCCGATACATATTCGGCTAACGCTACTGCAGCATCATTTGCCGAAGCAACTATTGTCGCTTTTATTAATTCATCTACGGTCATTGTTTCTCCTGGTTTTAACCATATATCAGAGCCTCCCATAGACGCTGCGTGTTCACTTGCTGAGACTGTATCTGTTAATTTTATTTTTCCGCTATCTATTGCTTCCATAACTAAAACCATTGTCATTACTTTTGTTATAGAAGCACAGCAACGTACCTCGTGGGAGTTCTTTTCATATATAATCTTTCCAGTGGTAGGTTCCATCAACACTCCTGCAGGAGCTGATATTTCTATATTCTCTTCTTCGTTTGCATATACATTTATACAGGATAATAAAGCAAAGGAAAAGATTATTAATAGGCTCAATATTATTTTATAAGGTAATTTTCTCAAGCTATAATACATCGGTTATATCCACCCCTTATATTATTTTATTTAATAATATTTATTCTGATGTAGTCCAAACTATTACAAATTACAAATCAAAACCTAAAGGGCCCCGTGCATAATACTGCACAGAGACCCTTTAATTAATATTTGATAAGTGTAAAATTATATAATTACCAAAACCTAAAAATTATTTTAATATTAGCCCTAATCTTTAACCAATGGATGATTCGATAACAGACTTTAAATCGTCTACTCCCTCACCTTTTACTGCAGAAAATACTATAAACCGTATACCCTTATACGGAAACTCCTCAGATAAACTTAATAGCTTTTGTTCTCTTTGAGTTTTATTAAGTTTATCGCTTTTTGTAAGCACCACAACAAAATTGAATTTGCCTTCTTTTAAAAATTCAATCATGTTAATATCATCTGCAGTTGGTTTATGCCGCATATCAACAATTTGAACTACCAAAGATATCTTTCTATTGCTATTAAAATAGCCTTCAACTAAATCTCCCCAACGTTCTTTTTCTTTTCCTGAAACTTTGGCGTACCCATACCCGGGTAAATCAACTAACTTTATTTTTCCTAGCTTATAAAAATTGATGGTTCCGGTTTTCCCAGGTTTTGAGCTTACCCTTGCTAATGATTTTCTATTTATTAATTTATTTATAAGCGACGATTTACCTACATTTGATCTACCTGAAAAAACCACTTCAGGGCATATAGACTCTTTTAATTGGCTTTTCCTTCCAAAACTAGCTTCAAAAATTGCATTATTAAAATTCATAAATACCTCTTTCGTCATTTATTGTGGAATGTTTAAAGTTTGCCCCACATTTAACTTTGATCTTGTTATCTTTCCTATTGGCATACGTTTCGTTTCCACAGTCTGACTGATATTTTTTAATAAAGAATGTTTTAAAACTGTCTGCATATCAGTAGCCATTATAAAATTCATCTTATCTTTAACTGTACTTTCAATTTCTTCTAAGTCAGATTCATTTTCTTTTGGAATTATAGCAGTAGTAATTCCTGCACGATATGCTGCTATAATTTTTTCTTTAATTCCTCCTACAGGAAGCGTTTTCCCGCGTAAAGTTATCTCACCAGTCATTGCTATATTATGCCTAACGGGAACATCTGTTAAAGCTGAAATAATTGCAGTAGCCAAAGTGACACCTGCAGATGGCCCGTCTTTAGAGATCGCAGCTTGCGGTACATGCACATGTATATCACATTCCGTATAAAACAATGGGTTTACACCAAGGTCTTTGCAATTACTACGTATAAAACTTATTGCTGTATACGCTGATTCTCTCATTACGTCTCCGAGTGAACCTGTAAGCTCTACTTTTCCTACTCCTTGCATAATAGCAACCTCAATTGTGATAAGTTCTCCACCTGTTGGCGTCCATGCAAGCCCATTTACTACCCCTATTTCATCTTTTTTATTTGTTTCATTTCCCTTAAACTTCTTAGATCCTAGTATCTTTTCAAGGTTCATTGTTGTCACATTTATAGAATCCTTTTCACCCAAAACAATATCTTTAGCCAGTCTTCTAAATAAAGATGCTATCGTTCTATCAAGCGTTCTAACTCCTGCTTCTTTTGTGTAATGCTCTATTATATCCCTTATTGCTCTATCTGTAATATTAACATTAATATTTTCAAAACCATGTTTTTTTAACTGCTTAGGAACTAAATGTTTCTTCGCAATGTTAAATTTCTCTTCTGAAGTATAGCTAGTTAAATTTATAACATCCATACGATCAAGCAAAGTTTTCGGTATATCATCACAACTATTGGCTGTCGTTATAAAAAATACGTCACTTAAATCAAATGGCATATCAACATAATGATCATAAAATGTATTATTCTGTTCAGGGTCCAACACTTCAAGCAAAGCTGAAACTGGATCTCCACAAACATCCTTACCAACTTTATCTATTTCGTCCAAAAGTAAAACGGGATTTTTTCTTTTAGTCTTATTAATAGCAGATATTATTCTTCCAGGCATTGCGCCAACATACGTACGCCTATGGCCTCTTATATCAGATTCATCATGAATTCCACCTAATGAAATTCGTGCATATTTTCTATTTATTGCTCTAGCTATTGATTTTGCTATTGATGTTTTCCCTACACCTGGGGGCCCAACAAGGCACAAAATATGCCCATCTGTGCTCGAAGATAATTCTCTAACAGACAATGTTTCTAATATTCTTTCCTTGACTTTTTCTAACCCGTAATGTTCCCTGTTTAATATTTCCTCTGCTTTTTTTAAATCAATGGTTTTACTGTCTTTTTTATTCCACGGCAAATGAACACATAAATCTATATAATTCCTACATACATTTGCTTCTTGCGATCCAAATGGCATTTTTGTTAATCTATCGCACTCTTTTAACAATATTTTGCTTACATCTTTCGGTAATTTAAGAGATAATATTTTTTCTCTTAATTCCTCAGCGTCACACAAAATATCTTTTTCACCAAGTTCTTCAGAGATCACTTGCATTTGTTCTCTTAAATAATGCTCTCTATTTCCTAATTCAATTCTATTTATTAATTTCGCATTCAAGTCTTCTTCTATAGACAATATATTAAGTTCTTTTACTAAAATTTCACTAAGTTGCTCAAGTCTTAATAAAACACTTGGTTGCATCAGCAAATTCTGTTTAGCAGTATAATCAGCAACAATGTTAGCCGCTAAACTATCCGCCACTTCGCCCGGGTCTTCACATAAAGTTATTGACGTTACAAAGTCCATAGATATTTGAGATGACATTTTAACATACTGGTTAAATATAGATTTAACCATTCTCATTGCTGCTATTTCTTCCGGGGTAGCTGTATGCTTTTCCTCACATACCGAAACTTTAGCAACTATGGCTGAGTCGCTTTTTAAACCCTTTAAAATCCGTGCTCTTTTTTCGCCTTCAACTAAAACCTTAACTAAATTATCAGATTGACTTATAACCTGCTTTATTTTAGCTATTACTCCAATTTCGTATAAGTCTTTTAGCTCCGGATTATTCTCCTTTACATTTTTTTGAGCAACAACAAATATACGTTGATCTTTCTTCATTGCTTCATCAATTGCGGCAATAGATTTAACTCGTCCCACATCAAAGCTTAATATCATCCCAGGGAACAAAACTAAACCTCTTAACAATAGTACTGGTAATACGATTTCCGAAAAATCCTTGCTAGAATTTTCTCTCATAAGAATCGCCTCCCATCTTTTATAAACATATACAATCGATAAAAGGACTGCAACTTATGTTACAACCCTTATTTATATTAGGAAACAAAACTTTTGCCCTTGCTAGAATCGGTATCATTATTCACAGTAATATCAAAAGGTACTCTATTTTCATCCCTTATAATATCGGCTTTAGAATTATTTTCTACTGCATCTTCATTAATAATAATCTTTTCCACAGTGTGGTCGCCCGGGACTTCATACATTAGCTCAGATAAAATATCTTCCATTATAGATCTAAGTCCTCTGGCTCCTGTGTTTCTATCAAGTGCTTTTCTTGCAACTGCTTTTAAAGCTGATTCTTCAAACTCAAGCTCAACTTTATCAAGCGCAAATAATTTTTGATATTGTTTCAATATTGAATTTTTGGGTTCTTTAAGAATCCTAACTAAAGACTCTTCATCTAAACCACTAAGAGAAGTAATAACAGGCAATCTCCCTATTAACTCTGGGATTAACCCATACTTAACTAAATCATGTGGTAACACATCTTTCATCCAATGGGTAGAGTCTAATTCTTTCTTGTCTTTTACGTCTGCACCAAAGCCTATGCCTGAAAAACCATTTCTTTTTTCTACTATTTTCTCAAGTCCATCAAAAGCTCCCCCACAAATAAACAGTATATTTGTAGTGTCAATATGAATAAATTCCTGCTGAGGATGCTTTCTTCCACCTTGAGGCGGCACATTAGATAAAGTACCTTCAAGAATTTTTAAAAGTGCCTGCTGAACTCCTTCTCCACTAACGTCACGAGTTATTGAGGGATTCTCGGATTTTCTTGCAATTTTATCAAGCTCATCAATATATATAATTCCGCGTTCAGCCTTTTCTATATCAAAATCTGCTGCCTGAATCAGACGCAAAAGGATATTTTCAACATCCTCTCCAACATAACCTGCTTCTGTTAAAGTGGTTGCATCTGCTATAGCAAATGGCACATTAAGCGCTTTTGCTAAAGTTTGAGCTAAAAGAGTTTTTCCTACACCTGTAGGACCAAGCAATAAAACATTACTCTTTTTTAATTCGACGTCATCGTTATTATCGCCATTATCCTTACCAAAATATATCCTCTTATAATGGTTATACACAGCCACTGAAAGTGCAATTTTAGCAGTATCCTGACCAATGACGTATTCATCAAGCATTTCTTTTATTTCTTTTGGCCTTGGCAACAGCATTTCTTCCCTAGACGATGCACTATCTTCAAAAGATCTTTCTTTGTTTAAAAATTCATCTTCTAATATAGACATACAAAGAGTAACGCATTCGTCACAAATGTAGACCCCAGGACCAGCTATAAGTTTTACAGCTTGGTCTTGCGGTTTATTACAAAATGAACAACAAACATTTCTCTCCCTATTTTCATTCTTTGTAGACATAACATCACCAATTCCTATCTTTTATAAATAACCTGGTCAACTATACCATAGGCTTTTGCCTCATCCGCTGTCATGAAGTTATCGCGTTCTGTATCTTTAGCAATAACATCATAAGGTTGACCTGTTCTTTCAGATAATATAGTATTTAGTCTCTTTTTAGTTTGAATGATGTGATCCGCATGAATCATTATATCTGTAGCTTGACCTTTAGCTCCTCCACTTGGTTGATGGATCATTATATCGCTGTTGGGTAGTGCAAAACGTTTACCTTCTGCTCCTGCTGCTAAAAGGAATGCACCCATGCTAGCAGCCATACCCATACATATTGTGGACACATCACACTTTATATATTGCATCGTATCATAAATAGATAACCCATCAGTTACTGAACCACCTGGACTATTAATATAAAGACTTATATCCTTAGATGGGTCCTGACCCTCTAAATATAATAACTGAGCCACAATCAAACTTGCGGTTGTACTGTTAACCTCTTCAGTTAACATAACAATCCTGTCATTTAAAAGCCTTGAAAATATATCGTATGAACGTTCGCCTCTATTAGTTTGCTCTATAACATATGGTACTAAACTCATTTTTATATCATTATGATATTTATTCAAGTTAACCCCTCCATCTAAAATAAACCAACAACTTAAATAATTAACACTAATTATTTAGTTTATACAGATTTAAAAAATTATTTTTTTATACAGTGTTCACGCAAGAAATCTACTGCTTTTTCTGCAGCCATATCAAGAGTTAAATCTTTCTCATTTATAATTTCTTTAATTTTCTCTACATCCATCTTATAATTCTCTGCAAAAGATTTATATCTTTCTTCTAATTCTTCAGGTGTAGCTTTTAACCCTTCAATTTCCGCTATTTTATCAAGCGCTAACCTTAATTTAACTTGTTTTTCTGCCTGTGGCCTAAATTGGTTTTTAAAAGTCTTTTCATCCATTCCAGTATACTTCATATAAGTATCTAGGCTCAATCCTTGTGCTTGCAGTTTATGCGCAAATTCATGAATAATTTCATTTACTTTGTTTTCAAACATTGCCTCAGGAATTTCTGCTTTTAAAAGAGCAATAGTTTTATCAATCATTTGATCATCTGCATCCATATCAGCTTCTCTTTTTTTTAGGTCAAAAAGCTGCTTTTTAATTGACTCTTTATACTCATCAAGAGTATCAAATTCGCTAACATCCTTTACAAACTCATCATCTAGTTCTGGCAATTCGCGATTTTTTATCTCGTGTAACTTAATTTTAAATACAGCCGGTTTACCAGCCAATGTTTTTTCTTGGTATTCTTCTGGGAAAGTGACATTAACATCGAATTCATCATTTTCTTTATGCCCGATCATCTGATCTTCAAATCCAGGAATAAATTGCCCACTACCAAGTGTTAGACTGTAATTTTCAGCCTCTCCTCCAGGGAAGGCTTCCCCATCTACAAAACCTTTGAAATCAAAAACTACTATATCTCCATTTTGTGAATTTCTATCACTAACAGTAATAATTCTTGAATTTCTTTCTCTAACTTTTTCTATTTCTTTATTAACATCTTCATCTGTAACTTCAACTGGTTTATGCTCTACTTCTATACCCTTATAATTTTCTATTTCCACTTCAGGTTTAACTGTTACAACAGCTTTAAAAGCAAATCCATCTTTTCCGATTTTTAAAACGTCAAAATCTATTTTATCATTAATTACGTCTAATCCTGCTTCATCTATGGCTTCTTCTAATGCTTTTGGATACACATTATTTACAGCATCTTCATAGAAAACATTTTCACCATAATGGTATCCGTAAAATCCGTCACATCAAACATCAACAGGGTCTTCTCGTTTTTGAGCTCCCTGCTGTCAAAACGGATGATCTTCCCCCTTATGACCACCTCGCCGATCTCGCCTATGATATCCTCGATGGGCATGGCCTCCTCCTCGATGTCACGTCCGTATATGACATCCGGATTATCCGAGCGCTTCACAGGACGCACAAATTCACCCTTCTTAAAGCCCCGTCTCTCTCTCTTCTCAAACCCGGATCCGTTTGCTGGACGCAATGTCCCGCCGCCCTGGCCCTGGACAGAGACCGCAGGATTCCCCTCTCCGCTCTTTCCTTTTCCCTGCTGTTCCTTCGCCCTTGTGTTCTGCATGGCGGCTTGTCCGCCTTCCTTCTGCCAGTCCCCGGTCCCGGCATCCGGGGACGCTCGCCTGGCTCTCGCCACAATCTCCGCCACCTGTCCCGCTATCTTCAGATCATCCTCCTGCCGATTGAGATCCTCCTGTTT
>CAQZPH010000012.1 GCA_948933715.1 uncultured Eubacteriales bacterium
CTTTTAATGTTTCAAATTGACACATATTATCTAATTTACTTTTTTTGTATCAAAATAATACATATATTCTATTCTCGCCCTATTCGCAATTTCTTCTTTCACTTTTATGAATTAAAATAAATTTGACATTTTTTAAAAGTAGTGATTCAAAAAATAAAAATAAAAAACCTAAATTTTGAAGTAAATTTCTCTTCAAAATTTAGGTTTTACAATATTTCTTACAAAATATAGACGTATTTTCAACGATTTTATGTTTTCCAATCAGACATTTTCTCAGTTATTCATATTCCCCCACATAATGCCCATGATAATTTTTAGGCTTACCATTAGCCTGCTTATATGATCTCTTATAATAACTTTCTAATTCAGCAACTCGTCTTTTAAATGCTTCATAAGAATTTAGAGTACCAACATATTCTCGTTTAGCCCAAATTGATTGTCTAAGATGATTTAAACTATCATAAAGTGGTATAGCATAGTCTGGGACAGTATATCCCCGTACAATTCTATTTTCTTGAGTAATTATATAATTAAGAATAGCCGTTATTTCTTTGTATGATGGACGGGGAGGACGGTCAAATCTATAATTATCTATACGCATAATTTTGTTATTTAAAACATCAATCTGATCATTAATTTCATAACGTTTCATTTCTGTAATTAAGGGATGCAACTCGTCTTTTAAATGCTCCAATTTTATCGTCTTTAAACTTCTCACTTGTCGAGCACTAATAGCCTTTAATCGTTGTGAAACTCTTATAATAGCTTCTTCTCGCTCAATATTTGCTTCTTTTAGCTCCTGTCTTCGCTCCAGTGCATAATTTAGCCTTGAGTGATTTATTCCTCTTAAAACCCGCGTTAAATAAGTTTTCATGCTTCCAGCATATCTAGGAGTAAAATCTACCTGTTTTAAATCCATCAACTCCTCTAAACCACGTTCTCCTTTTTTATCAACATTTTCTATATAATAATTATTCAATATTTCTGCTTCTTTACGTACTTTCAGAGTTAATTCTTCTAGTTGTTTTTCTTTTCTTTTTTCTTGACGTACGATTTTTTCTAAATTAGAAGAGACTTGATGCAATGATCTTCTTATGGAATAGAAATCTGCCTGTGCTTCTTTCGACCAAGTATATCTCTTCTTTAATATGAGCAGATAATTATTCATAAGAGGATCTAATTCATTCATAGCGTTAAGTATTACTAATATCTTTTCATTGTTATTTGCCATCTTATTTACCCTTTATGTTCCTAATGGAGACAAATTAACTTCTGTATGTGCATTCTCTAATACATTAAATTTTAAAGCCTGAACTCCAACAATTCGCCTATCATCTATATTCACTTCATTAAAAATTCCATCCATAGCGGCTTTTAATAAATTGTCTATATCTGGCGTTGTCTTTTTCATTATATTGCGTATTTTCTTTTGATTTTTTGGTACAGCACAATAAAAATGAAAGGTAGACATTATACCGTTTTTTGATCGGCCAATTTTATAAAACTTATCATTATAAAGATTGCTTTCTTTCAAATAATTATTTATTTCAAGCAAATAATTTGTATAAGAACGATCATTATAATCATGTTTCTTATAAACTTTTTTACCTTTACTATCTGTGCTAACACTAAAATTCACACTAGGTCTAGGTGCACTTTTGGGTGAAAAGGGGAGTATAACTGACCAATTTAATTGCTGCTCTTTATTTCTTTCCGCAACATTAGCAATAACAGTTTCAGATGGACTCATAGTCGTATCATCAAAGTCACCTAAACTTGATAAGGTTATCTCTGTCCTTGGGTTTTCTAACTCGTTCAGCTTGAGTGCGTTAACTCCTACAACCCGGCTATCACTAATTCTATCTTCTTTCGTAAAAATACCATCTAAAATAGCTTTTAGTAAGTTATCTATGTCGGGAACATTAGTACAAGGTATTTTACTAATTTTAGTAATAGTGTTTCCCGGATGGATATAAAATACTATGTTTGCAATTACGCCATACTGTGCATTTACAACTTTATAAAAATCTTGATTTTTCAAATTATATTTTTTGAGGTATGTATCAATAGCAGCGAGATAATTAAAATACCACGTATCATAATAAGTTATAACTCCATATTCCTTCTTACCTTTTTTTCTCGGTCCAACTCTATAATTAGGACGAGGGGTAGCTCTAGGATTAAATGGAATGGTTACAGACCAGCTACTCATCCTTGTGTTCACCTTTATATTGATAATATTTTTTTCTATCTTCTCTAGATAATTTACGAATTTCACTTCTTGCGTTACTTATTTTCTTAGCATCTCCTGATTGTTCTAACAATAGTAATTGAGCAAAATTCTTTTCTTTTTTTACATCTTTTTTTTGCGTTGCAGCTATAGTTTTTGGTAAATCAAGATTTCCAAATCCTTTTGATTTTAATTCCTCATCTATCTCTGCAATTTGTCTTTTCTTCTCTTCTTTTTCCTCAACTAACTTACTCATACTTTTTAAGTAAGCTTCATAGTCGGCAGTTTCTAATTTGATTAGTTCAGCATACATAGTTACAGTTACTAAATCTTGTAGTGTAGCTTCTTTTTCTTGTATCTCTTTTTTGTACCTATATATTGAAGCTCGTGATAATTTTAGTTTTTTTTCTAAAATAGTAGGGGACGCATACTTTACAAACCATTCATCTAAAGTTTTTTGAGATTTTTTATTATACTTCAACTTACCAATTTTCTTAGGACGCCATTCTCTAGGCATAAGCCATCCTCCTTTTTGTATCTTTTTGAAACATTTAGCTAATAGTCTTGTTCTATATGAGTAAAAAATAAAAAGGACAATCTTGTTAGAGAAGATAAATCCTTCTTTTTCTATAATTTAGCACTACTTATATTATTCATTAATTTGGCTTGATCAAGAACCTTTTTTTGCGTTTCCTCATCTAAAGAAGCCATATAAACCGGTAACAATTTATCATGAATAAAATCTGGAATGGTTTTTTCTTGTGGGGCAGTAATTGTTCTGAGTGCTTGAATCAAATTTTTGTCTGTTATTGTTACACTTACAGTTGTTTTTTTCTTATTTAAAGCATCTAATTTTTCTTGCACATAAATTCCTCCTATATTTTTATTATACCATAATAATATATTTTTATAAAAATATAAATTAATTTATAAATTATTTCTTTTTTTAATTCGATAAACAGTTCTTTCGCTAATTCCTACTTTTTCAGCTATTTGCTTAATAGACATCTCATGTTTTTTCAACATGCTAACTACACTCTCCCAAACTAACCGATCTTGAGGTTTTTTAGCATTAGGTCCATACTTAATTGCTCTCCCTTTGTAGATACCATTAGCTTTTGCTATCTCAATACCCTCACGTTGCCGTGCTTTTATTCTTTTGCGTTCTTCTTCAGCTTGATATTTAAAAACGGCCAACATCATCTCCGTAAACATTGCTCTCAGACCGGGGTTAGGTATCTGACTAAAATCTGGTAATTCAGGGGTAATTAAAGTAGCTCCTTTAGCATGTATCTGTTGAATAATATAACCAATGTCTTTAGCACTGCGTCCTAAACGATCTAAAGCAGCTACATACACAATATCTCCTTTACGAATAAAATTGAGCATTGCCTTAAGTTGCGTTCTCGCTTCAATGGTTGCACCTGATACCTTTTCTTTAAAGATCATATCATCTTTAATTCCATAGTTATGAAGGGTTTCAATTTGTCTAGCTAAATTTTGATCTTTAGAACTAACTCTTGCATACCCGATCTTAGCCATTATTAGCATCTTCTTGTGTAATCTTATTCAGTTGATCTAAACTTTCAGCAATTGCTGCTAAGGCTGGAACAAAAGAATCTTTTAAAAAGAATGAATCATAGACGATACCCTCCATATCAAACACCCATATACTTGTTTCTTTATGTTGAATGATATGTCCTATTGGAACATCGGTAATACAAATATCTAATTGGTTAGGATCCCTTGATTTTAAAAACAAGCCTCCGTCGGCAGATTTTAGATTAGCTAACTCCATAGTTGCATCTGATCTTTTAATTTCAAATTTTGAATTTACCATTTTAAGTTTATTTTCTAAATCTCTAATAATTTCTTTTTGTGTCATATTTATTTCCTTTCATATGTCAGACCCTTAAGTCATATTATAATTATTATTATACCGCGCACTTAATCTACTGTCATTAGGGTAGACCTTATAGTCATAATAAAAGCACATTTCAATAGCATATATTGTTCATCTAATTAATATATGCCATCATGAACGTAAAGAGTATTTAGATAGCCTATCTGAAAATGCTTCGTGAGGAATATTTAAGCAATAGAAAAGATAACTAATTATGAGTAATCTAAGTTTTAATGATTACCTCAAAACTCAATTACAAGATCCAAAGTTCAAAAAAGATTTTGATAAGGATTAAAAAAGGAGAGAATAAAGAACTACTATACGTCGTTCTTTATTCTCTCCTTTTTATCTCTTAGAACTTTCAGGAAACATCCATAAATAAATGGACTTTTGCAAACTTAAACAGACCATAATCAAAGAACTCATAGTTAATATCATATAAGCATCCTTTTTTTCCTTAGTCCGCCTATCCAATACAATAAAGCATATTATACCTGCTTTACATATATACGCAAAGCAGGTATAATATAAATATAATATATGGGAGATAAATATGATTCAAACATTTGCTGATAAAGAAAGTGAAAAAGTTTATCATCAAAAATTTTCAAAAAAATTACCACAAAGTATTCAAAAAATTGCTTTAAGAAAATTTATGATGATGGATGCTGCAAGTAACATAAATGATTTACGGATTCCGCCAGCAAACCACCTAGAGAAACTAGAAGGATATAGAGAGGGACAATATAGTATTACCATTAACGACCAATATAGAATTTGCTTTACGGTCCAAACACCTAACTACTTCTATAACGTGGAGATTGTTGATTACCATTAATGTTAATGTAGAAAGGTTATTATTATGTTTCAAAACACAATTCCTACACCAAAAATAAGTGAGATATTGAGAGAAGAATTTATGATACCATTTAATCTCTCTGCTTACGCAGTAGCAAAAGCTATTGATGTACCAGTATCTCGTATTCAAGATATCTTACACGACAAAAGAAAAATCACTGTAGATACATCAATTAGATTGGGTAAACTTTTTGGTGTATCATCAAGGTATTTTTTAAATCTTCAAAATGATATTGAAGTAAGAAACATAGAGCAGAAAAATGAAAAAGAATATGATCAAATTCATCAAATAAATTTTGCTTAATTCTAATAACATAGATTTAATAAAACAAAAAAAGGGGAAGAATCACATACAGTGATCCTTCCCCTTTTTCGTAGTCTACATATCAAATCCAGCATGAATAGCTTTACCTAAAATAGAATCCAACCTATCTTCATTTAAGATAGTCGGAGCATATTTTGAATTTATAGAGTAGAGGATAACGTTTTTTCCAACATGCTTGATTTTCCTTAAGATTACTCTGGTATCATCCGCACGAATGGCTGCAATTTCATCATCTTCTACAGTAGACTGTTTATGGATAAGAACTAGAGCACCATCTGGGATAAGCGGCTCCATAGAATCTCCCTTACATCTCAATGCAAAAAGCTCAGCTGTCCCAGTTTTTTCTTCAAGTAATTCGTAAGTATAGCCTTCAATATTATGCTCAGTCAGCATCGTTTCACCATATGCAGTAGTTCCTATAATAGGAATTCGAGCATAATACATCCCTGAAATATCAATAGAGTTAGAGATTTCATATCTAGGATCTATTATATCACTTATTTTTACATTCAATGCTGAAGCAAGCTTTTCTAAAGTTTCAGCATTAGGAGTAGACTTTTTACGAATATAGCCAGATAAAGTTGTAATAGGTATACCAGTTTTTTTAGATAGTTCAGCTTGCGTCATTCCGTGCATGCAATTTTTTAAATTATATTAAATCAGCCATAGATGCCTTAAGGTCGAGATCAGAATTTAATTTATCATAACTATTCATACCAGTTTATCTGTCCTCACTTAACTTACTGATTATTTTTATTGAACTTTATCGATTCAAGCCGACGCTTTATTTCATTCGCTAAATCGTATAAATCATTATCTTTACTATTTTTTCGAATTGGAAGATCAAATGTATCATCTGGTTCAAAGACAGTGTTTATTGAGTTAATATTTGCAACCTTAACAATTTCCTCGAGAAGATCAAAAATAGCTATCATATCACTATTTTTTTGCAAAAAATATTTCTTTATAAATTCATCGGCTTTTATAGTTCCTTGTTCATCTTGTTTCTGAAACGTTAACTCTAAATTTTTCGGATTTTCATTTGGAAAATAGTCAGGATCTACTATCTCATGAGCTACTATAAATGTTAATCCTAATTTTTCACTTAGCTCAGGCAACTGCGCAATTTTATCAATAATAGAATCTTGTAAATCGGCAAGTTTTATCACGAGTTTCCAGTAATATTGGTTGTAACCTATTTTTATATAAGCATCTGTATTTTTAGCAATTTCAAATCTAAAAATTTGCCATGAAAGGTTACTGTCTAGCCGCTGTTGCAACATAAACTCGCTACCCATTTTTTCTCCTGATTGATAAATTACCATACCATGAGATGGTTTCTTTGTAGCTATTATTTCTTTTCGTATTATTTTTAATCTTAACAATTCATATAAACTTGTTTCTTTATGCATTTGCTTAGTCCTTCCTTACAAACTCGCAACAAAATCTATTATAGATAGTATGACAAAAACAGTTATTATGGCTGTCATAATTGGTAAAAAAATGAATGAAAAACAATACATCCCCTTACCCCAATTCTTTTTATCCTCTGTCCACATTCCAAAATCACAGCAGAGTAACAGGATATAATAGAAAATCATTACCCCTATCACATTCTTCATATTGACTATAATCTCCTATTTAACTTGTTTTCCTTTTTTATTGTTTAAATACGACTTGCATTGAATTATCCTTAATTGCTCGTCCAGTACTATAATCAAACCTATATCCCGGCTGAACATTATAAATATAGACATTGTAGTTCAACATTCCATCAATTGAAGTGACTTGCAGGTTAACGCCTCTAGCCATTTTTTCATTGCCTCTAAAAATTGGTGTAGCCTGATAGATAACCTTTTGTCCTGACCTCAATGCCTCTCTTACTTGACCTTCATAATATGTTTGAACACGTTGGTTGGCAAAAGCTGTTTGAGTAAATAAATTTTTAGGATTATTTAAATCTCCATTATTTCTTCCTGTATAAATTCCAAACTTGTTTATTCCGCCAGATAAAGAGTAAGCAATTAAATGTCCTCTATTATATATTTCTGCCCCCGGTCTATTGCTGTGCCAGCCTGTAGGACGCCATATTTGACGTGTTCGATTGCTATGCTTAACTATATTATTTTGATCTAAAAACGCCGTAACGGAGGAGCTAGTACGGTTAAATCTATCCAAATTCTGATAATAGATTCTATTCTTCTTCCAGCTCTTATTAAGAGTCGAATTATTGGCATTTACAAAAATTGCAGCATTTTCTCCGCTCTTATATTCCATACTTGCTAATTTCATGTACTCTTTTTGGCTTAATCCACCAAACTTAGTATTCGAAATTTGCTCTGATTTAACATTATCATTACTATTTTTAGAAAAATTGGCATTAAAAGAGCAGCCACAACTTAATAAAGTCACGGCTGCTAACAGTCCCATTAACTTTTTATTTTTCACTATTAAAATTCACCCTTCTTCAAACTTAAATAAAACAAAATAAACTTAGCAAAAATAAAGGAAACTTCTACTATTTCACTTATTAACAAAATAATTACTAATGCAACAATTACTTGTATTAGAACTTCGCTTGCATAATAATTGCCCTTTTCAAGCATTAAATTAAAAACTGACAAAATATCTACTATCCTACAATTGTAAATAAATTCAAAATATCGCTAAATTTAAGAAAGCCTCTACAGTTTTCTTTTGTAAGATGATATGCAGTTTCAATTTTTACCATTCGCTATTGTCCTTTTGACATTTATAACCCTTTTTTAGCTGCTTACGTGTTGTCTTATCCTGCACATTTACCAAACCGTACATAACAAAATATTTGTCAACTAACAATCCACACCATATTTCGCCTGCCACGTACATTATTACCCCGCCAACAATCATTACAATGAATCCCCAAAAAAAGTCTTCACTTATTAAGTCAAAAACAAACGCTAAGGCCATAAGCACACCAAAGAATGCCAGCCAGAATCCCAAAAAATACAAATTTTCTGCGTAATTATGTCCTGCAATCCAATAGTTTTTACTCATATCTAAAGTAAAGCCATTTGCTTTCATTTTTTTATTTATTATTTCTCTAACAAGCCTAGTAATTTCAGAAATGGATAAGCCTGTAGCATTTACAATTTCTTCTTCCTCTTTTAAAAAGTCATCTCCTATTTCAAACTCATTAGGGACTAGTAATTGCCCTTTATTTTCATACTCAGCGTTCTTTTTCATTGCTTTTTTTATATGCTTATCAAGATACTTGTTAATCGGATCATTAAGTATCTCAAAAGCTTTTTCTTTATCCATCTTATTTTTTGATTTTTCTACTTTTTGTATCATTTTAAGAACCTTACCGTGCATTAATTTATTTACCTTTTCTGCACTAATCATACTTTCTCCCAAATATCTTTAGCTATATTATCCGTAATCATATCCCACGCCATTCCCACAAAAAAAGCCATGCCAGCTAAAGCAAATACAACAATACTGCTCTTAAGAAGAAAGGGGAATTTGTAAAAAATAATTCCAATAATAAAACTAACTAAACCTAGAATAAAGGCAATTAATGCAACACTTGATCCAGTAATATTCGCTGCTATCCAATATTTTTCAGGGTCTTTAGTATTGGCTGACTTTTTAAAACCTCTAGCCCTCATTTTTTCATCCACCAAAGTTCTAATACTGTCGTTTATTTCAAAAATGCTTTTTCCAGTTGCCTCTTGTATTTTCCTCTTTTCTACTGAAAAGTGTTGATCTAAATTTAAAAGTTCATACGGAACAATTAAATGTCTTTTGTTTTCCGCTTCAATATTAAACTTTCTAGCTCTCTGAATCGCCTCATCTAAATAAATATCTAAGCTACTATTTAAAATTTCTGCTGTTTTCTCTTTCAGTAAGATTGAACTATTTTTATCTTTTATTTTTTGTTTACCAAATTCATTACGTAATTTCTTATTAGCATTTTTTGCAGTAATCATGTGTAGTTTCTCCTAAACTTTTTTATCTTCTAATGTTTTATTCTGAAATCTTGAAGCTTCTACCATGTAATTATTTACCCAGCTTGATAGTCCTCCAATGAACATTAAACGTAGAAAATTATTAGGAATGTTAAAATTCAACACAGAATATGCTAAAAGCAAAGAAACAACAATTATATTAATGCTAGACATAATTAGAGCACTAAGTCTAAGTGCGTGAACCATTTTCTCCAACATTCTTAATATCCCTCCTTGATAATAAATGCTTTAACTCTAATTTTTAATTACTAATACATCATCAGTTAATCTAATGGCATCAACATTTTCTCTAATTAAAGGCTCTATGTCTTTCGTATGACCTATACACACAGCTTCTTTTTCATTTATTTTAGCTTGAAACATAGTTATTCCTATTAGTAAAAAAGATATATTAATATTATTGTCCGAATAGTCTGCTTTTAAAAAAATTGCTTCAAAAAAAATAAGCATAGCAATTGCTGCAAATCCCTTTAATAAGACTATTAGAGCTAAAGGTATAAATAGTGCCTCTAATGTGCTATTTACCCCAACATTGTAGCCATCAATATAGCATGTTACAGCTGCAGCTGTTTTGCTTCTTTTTATTTTAGTAACATTTATGACTAAAATCACTGTTGCAATAATGCTTGCTAATAATCCAAGACTAGCAAGAATTGCCATTACTTTATCCTCAACAATAAAACGAACAAGTAATATAAGCCAAAAAGCAGATTGAGAAGATAATTTATATAAAGTTTGAAATCGCTTACTTGTCATCATATTTTCGTAAATTCTATTAAAAGTGAGTAATAGTTGTTACAAGCATCTCTATTAATACGACTTTAATCCATTGCATTATCATTACCTCCTACTTAATTTCTTATAAATTCAATTATTTCTTCAATTTTTCTACTCTATCATCCAATTTTAAATAAAAAGGATCCACAATTTCATCGATTACAAATCCGAAAACAGCAATTAGTACGCCGCTTAAGATTAGTTCGAATCCCCTATTACTCAAAACACTACTAAAAATCGCAATCATACCTAATACCATCATCGTTGTAGAACTATAAGATGCAACTCTTAAAAGCTTATAGGAACTAGCAGTCCAATAAGTCGTTGAATTACTTTCTAATCTACAAAATCCACGTTTACTCAACTTTTTCTCAATAAGTTTTATTGCTCTATCAGTTATAGGTATTTTTTTTATGATGCTATTTTTAGCTATATCTCTAATATAATTTCCAATTTTAGCTGTTACATCACTTAGTACTTCATCTTCTAAAATTACAAGCGGACCTTTTTCGTTCAATTCCATATTTTGTAATATGCCGCTCTCAATATTTTCATCAATTTTTCTATCCACGAATGAATTAAACTCTGAGCTTTCTACATATTCGTCCAATTTATTTTTTAAATATGTAACTTCTTTTTGTTCATTTTTGAAATGCTTTAATTCTGCTTTTTCTACCTGCTGCATATTTTCGTCACACAGCTTTTTTGCTGACTTATAATCCATAAAACTTCCTTAATTGTACATTCCCATTAAACCTATAAAGATAACAACATATGCAGCAATACCAATAAATCGGATGATTCTTTTAGCGTCATAACTTAACTTTTTGTCCCGTTCAAAAAATATTTCAGCAAACATAAACCAGAATATAGCAAGTACTGTGAGAATTTTCGATATAGTCATTAATACATTCTTCTTTCTATTTCTTAGCCCAATGTACACAAAGTAACCCATCACGCTTTAGCTCAACATAGTCGCCATACTTTGCAAGAATGTTGCGTGTATCAAACCCATGTGGAATAACGATTGAATAGTTATTGACTGTTTTATAAACTTCTATGTCTTTCTTATTAAAGCCCTCAGATACAAGATCTTGAACAAAGTTTTCTATGCCGGTCTTGCTATCATAATCAAATAACCACTTATGGGTAATTGCGTTCTCTGGTCTCATTGCAAAACAATCAGGATGATCTAAGAGATAATGTTGAAGATCCTTTATAGCTTTTTCATTATTTCTTTCATTAATATTTATGTAAAAGCGACTTAATTCATTAAGTACACCTTCATTTACAAAAGCTGCAAATTTTAATGATAGCTCTTCAACTGATTTATTAGTTAAGAAAGACATACTCCTTTGTTTAAAGTTAGTAATGTTTTCATTATCTTTGTTCCTAGAAGTAAAAATAACTCCCTTCATCATTCTTTTCCTTCCCTCTTTTATATCCTTTTGTATAAAGCATTTTTACTCGCATTATACATTTTCAATTTTTATTAACTTAATAGATTCAAAATTAACATCACAATAAGGGCAAGTACTATAAGGAAACCTAATTGTTACCCCATCGCAATACTTAGTAAGATCATGAATTTTAAGAAACATAAGACACCCGCAATTACTACACTTAAACCAAACTAATTTTTCCATATATTTACTAACATTCCTTTCCATTTATTAAAGTTTATATTTTATTGATTTGGATTTTGCCATTTTGGTGTAGTAGTCGGTGAAGTATTGATAATCACTTCATCCTCTCTCCCCATTGAGTCAAATAGATTGTTCGCTATTCTAGTCATTATTGGTACTTTATTGGGATCCATTAATTTACCTTTATATTTTATTAAGTTGTATCTATATAACACCTTAGCTTTGCTTTTTACTGGTTCTTCAACTACGTTGGCGTTGTATATCTGACCCTTATATTTAACTTTAACAAGTCCAATTTTGTTAGATTTTTTCTTTAATTCAACAAAATTTTCTTTAGTCTGAAACTTTGTTGTGGTAATAGTTTTAACCATGTATTCCTTATCTGAAGTAGACTTAGTTTCATATACACCACTTAACAAAAGAGTGACGCCTACCCCAATACTTAAAATAAGGGCTAGTCCTAACCAAAAAGCTTCTTTGTTTTCTTTAATGCCTTCTACTATTGTTTTTCTATCTTTTGGCCAAACTTTTTTCATTTATACCTTCTTAATTTTCTACTAAATTAATAGATTCAGAATCAGCACCACAATACGGACAGCTAACCGTTCCTCTATCTATATATTCGGCAAGAACACAAACATCTAGACACATCAAACAATCACATTCATCACATCGAAATAAAGATAAATTTTCCATAATTTCCCTAATAATCCTTCCTATAGTTCTTCTTAAGCAACTCAAAAATTTCTTTAGTCAACCAAATAGTTGGTGGCTTTGAACCATATTTCTTTTCAAGTTCTTTAAGCTTCAGTCCCCATTCAGATCTAATTTTTGAAATCCCTGCAAGATCTAATTGTGTAGCAAACATAGCACTATAAGGAATAGTTATATTTTTTATATCCTCAGCAGAATTAATATTAATTGGTGATTTAATTCTTTTATGAATAAGCCCCGTAATTGTATCAGTTACAATCAATGTATTTTCGTTTATTGGAATATAAACTATTTCTATTTCTTTTATCTCTACTACTATCCCTATAGCTTTTTTCCACCCGTCTTTAGAGATTATTCCTAAAGAAGCAGGATCTTTTTTGTAATTAAACGATACGTATTTTTCACTCATTCCTATTTTTCCTAATTTTTCAATATCCCAAAAATTATTAATATCCAGCCAAAAGATATAACTACCCCTAATAGATTTACACTAAATGTTATATATTTTTCTAAATTAGTAGAAACTTGATCTTTAATAGTATCAATTTCCATAGATGTAACTACATATACGAACGTAATCATCCATTGTATAAATATTATTTTTTCCATTACTTTTCTTTACTTTCTATAAACTATCTTTTGATAACTACCGAACCTCCGCTATTTAATACTCATTCCTATTATTTTTATTAAAGATTACTAATACCCTCATCAGCATCTAGCCTTTTTTTAGTTTTATTGAAATCAAATCGACCCTTTTGAAGATCTTCGTCACAATAAAATAGAAGATCCATTAGTGCCTTACAATGTAAACAATTGTATTCCACATTTACATATTTTTTTGTATGTAACATATAGAACTGACACGCTCCCCAGATAATAGTTTCTCTTAACTCTTTATTATCACTAATCGTGCCACAGTTAGGACATTTTACTCTTTCAAATTCATAGTCTTTGATTAAAGATATTTGTTCTTCTTTATCATCAAGAACCCAATAATTTTTAGTACTTCCTATGTCCTCTTTTGCTTGATGTATAACATTTGCACCGCAAATATAGCAACTAAATCCGCCCTCTAGCTTATCTTTTGCAACTTCCAAACTATTAACCCTCATATACTGATTACAATCATCACATTTTAAAAATACTGTATCTTTCATCTCTATTTTTCCTTTCATCGACTATAGACATGACCGTTAATCTTAATATGCGTATCATCCATTAGTTCTACGCTATCTCCTACCTTAATCTTGTCGTAGATTTTTTAGGAACGACATTTATTTTGTCATTAACCTTTATCCATTTCATATCCTTATATCCCTTGATAGCTGTTAAATCTGATGCACTTGCTGAATTACCATCAGGTGCAAAATTATAATTGTATGCCCAGGATCTAACGTCAATCAAATAGCTACTAAAATCAGCACTATCGCTAGTAGACGTATCATTATCAAAATCGTATGCAGAACATCCGACCATTAATGTGTTACAGCTTAATACAATTCCAATTAAAGCTATTACTTTTTTTCTTTTCATTACTTTTATCTACAATCTAATTTCTGCTAAATCTTACTTTTTATTCTTTTCCTTCATTTTCTAACTCTCTTATTAAGCCTTTAAGATTTTCCATATAATTATCATCATCAGAATATAATTCTTTTAGCATACCTATTAGCTCTTTATTAGTCTTTCGTATTTCCACATTAGTTTTATGAAGATCAGAAGTAACTTTTTTTAAATCTACAGGTGGTTCTGGAATGAAAGTGTCAACATATCTTGGAATGTTTAAATTAAAATCATTTTCTTTAATCTCATCAAAAGTAGCTAGGTGAGAGTATCTTTCTTCATCATTTCTTCTATGTAAGGTATCTATTATGTGCTTAATATCCTTATCTCTAAGAACATTTTGCTTTTTACCCTTTTCAAAGTCTTTAGAGGCATCAATGAATAAAACATTTTTATTATTATGATTTTTGCTCAATACCATAATTACTGTAGGAATAGCATTATTGAGAAATAAATTAGTTGGTAATCCTACTATTGCCTCTATTTGCCCAAACTCTAGTAACTTTCTTCTTATAACTCCTTCCGCACCATTTCTAAATAAAATTCCATGTGGTAAAACTACAGCCATTCTTCCAGATTCTTGTAACTTATCTAAGCCAGTTAGGACAAAGGCATAATCTGCTTTAGCTTTTGGTGCTAACTTCTCATATGACCTAAATCTCATTTCATTGATTAAATCGGCTTCAGGACTCCATTTTAAAGAATATGGTGGGTTCATAATAACACTCTCTACAGGCTTCTCTTCAATAGGCTTTTTAACAATAGTGCTGAATCTATCACTTGGTGTAAGACTATAGCTTCCCTTACTTTCCCGAGTCAACGAATCTCCAAAAAATACACTAGCGTGCATATTTCTAATAGCTAAGTTGAATAAAAGGAACGGCAATACTTCACTTGACCACTCCTCGCATACAAATACAGCATCTTTATTAGAGTTCCATCTCTCAATAGTTAAACTACCAGTACCTGCACATAGATCTAAATTAGAAGCTGTACTTCCCAATATTTCGTTCATCAACTTACCAATCTGCTTTGGTGTGAAATCCTGTTTTTTATCTTTTCGATCAGCATATTTTTCTTGAAAGTAATCAGCAAACCAATCAAAGGATAAATCATCCTCGTATTTTAGAAACTCTTCAAATAGTTCATTAGGATTTTTCTCTAGTCTATCCATCAGTTTCATTGGTACTTCAAAATCCTCTTGTGTACCAATAATTTCATTAATAATTTCTTTTGTTAAAGCCATTATTTATCCTCTCTTTGAACATCAACTAGTTCTATTGCTACTAACATTTCCGGCAATGATTCGGTCCAATCTTCACATTCACATACTTCACCTTTATCATTTAATAAATTTGCTCGATACCATTTTTCCTCAAATTCATCTTCTCCAAGATCTTTAAATTCAAAATCAAGTTTACTAGTGCTTTCTTTAAGCAATTCTACTAAGGTATCAGCATCTTCAAACTCAGAAAGAAGATCAGTAAAAGTTGTGTTGCCTCCAATTTCTACATAAGCTGTTCCTTTGTAATCCCATTGTTGAAATGTTAATTTTATTGTTTTTTTAGAAAAATAATTTGTAAGGTTAGGATCAAATGATTTCATTTATTTCCCTCTTACTCTAAACCAAATCTAAAACAATCCATTTCTTTAAGAGCTGTATTACGACCAGATGAATATGCTTGTCGTTCAAGCATCTTTAAATCTTCTTCGGTCAAAGTTCCGTACCTTAACTTTTCATCTAAATTCATGTCTTTGTACAAAAAATGTTGTGTCATATTTATTTCCTTTCTAATTTTTATCGGTTTATAGCCGTATTTAGCTAATCTTCGTCTTATTTTTTTAACATCATTTAACTCTAAAATATGTATGTTCAAAACTATTTATTTACCTCTATTACAGTGATCTTGCTGCTTTTTTTAGACTCTCAATACATTCATCTTTAGATACTAATTTATCAACTTTTCTTGTATCAAATCCTATAAATAAATGTTTTTTGTCATACAGATAGCCAGCAAAAAATAGCTGACCAATAAAATTATCAAAAGGATATATATCACTAAAGTAACCTACATCCCCAACTGCAGCATGTCTCAACCAACCTTTTGGATCACTATTTAATAGTTCAATGTAACCTGCTAGTACTGAATTGTTATTATCTTTGTCTAGTTTCTTTACAAGAATTTTCCGGCCATACCAGCTTTTGCCATATATAAACTGCTCCATCTCCATTGCCTTTCTATATATTTTTATATAATTATATTAATATAATATTATAAAAATATAATTTATGCAATAATATTCATTCACTTTTTGTATTTATTGCGCTCTCTAGTCTTTTTTTAGCTATAACAAAATATTGATGATTTAATTCAACACCAACAAATTTTCTACCTTGTACAATTGCAGATTCACCAGTAGAGCCACTACCCATAAATGGATCTAGTACTACATCCCCCTCTTGAGATGAATTGATAATGAAATTATTGATAATTGATACCGGCTTAACAGTTGGATGCTTATATTTATGTTTATCCTTCGTATTTAAGTGTGTGATGTAATATTTACGCTTTGTATGATATGTACCTTCCAATCTCACTCCTGTTTCTCGAGCAAAGAAAATATACTCTGTATCAGGTAGATATTTATTGTTACAAGCGGGAACAGGATTATCTTTGTGCCAGCTTAGTAAATTCCAATTACATTTTTTTCTTCAAAATAATTTATTAATTGCTGTAATTGGTATTGTGAACAAAAGATATAAATATTTATTTTCTTCATAACCCGGCATAGTTCATCTAATATGTCATTGCTGAACCCATTGGTCATATATTCTATTTCTGCGTGCCACTTTCGGTTTTTATAGCCAAAGGCTCCACCCCCCCCACCTTCTGTCTTAACAATATATGGGGGATCAGTTACAACCAAATCAACTGAATTTTCAGGTAGATTTTTTAACACCTCTACACAATCGTCATTAAAAATATTAATTTTGTTAGTATTCATTGTTATCCTTTCAATTTTTTCAATAAAAAAAGGATCAATATTGATCCTTCTTTTCTTTATTTTCTATTCCTAACTTTCGTCCTATCTGTTCAACAACATCAACAGTAACAGCATTTCCAGCCTGTTTGTATAATTGCGAATTGCTTATACCTGCTTTTTTAGCTTTCTCAAATTGTTCATCTGTAAATCCTTGAAGTCGCCAGCATTCTTTAGGCGTAAGTTTTCTGATAGCCAAAGTATGGTCACTTTCAATTAAAACGCCATGCCGATCTTGACTAGTTAAAGTAAATGTTGGATCTTCACAATTTTTAAAACGCCGTCCATTCTGACGTTTATTAATCCTATCTGGTGTTAAACAAGGCCTATATGCAATTTTAGGGATATTTCCACTTCCACCAGCCGCTTTCAGAGTAGCTGCAATACTATTTTTACTAAATACATTTTGTTCAAAATGCCACCCGTTTTTAGTAAGACCTTTCAGTGGTCTTTCGACTAAAACTTTAGGTTCTAACCCTCCACCTTGTGCGGTATTAAGTGTTGGCGATAATCCATTAGTGCTATATATTCTTCCTCTTTGTGAATTGTTAAATCCTTTTTGTTTGACTATATTTCCAACCTGTCTAACAGCTACTTTGTATGGTCTTTTATAGTCCGTTGCTGTCAAAGTAGGGGTACATCCCTTGGGAGAAAGTACTATTTGGCTTTGATGGGCTGGATCTTTTACTGACTTCTCATAAACTATTTTTGTCGAAGTAATGTCTCTACTTTTTCTGTGGATAGGAAATACTTGTCTGGTACTTGTTCCTCTAAGATGTCCGATAATATAGACTCTTTCTCGGTTTTGAGGGACGACATCGGAAGAGTTGAGAACTGCCCATTCAGCATCGTACCCGACTTGGTCCATTTCAATGAGGACCCTTGCAAAATCCCACCCTCCATTGCTGGATAAGAGAGCTTTAACATTCTCCATGATAAGTATGGTAGGTAACGTCTTCTCCCCCCCAATTCGCTCTTCAAGGCATCTGATAACCTCAAAGAACATGGAGCTTCTTCCACCTTTAACAATGCCTGTTTGTTTGCCTGCAATGCTGATGTCTTGGCATGGACTGCCGAAGGTCCAAATATCTGCTTCTGGTAACTCGATTCCTTTAACTTCTTTGATGTCATGTTCTGTATATTCCCCTTCTGTATTGTAAATTGCTTGATAACTTTTTCTTGCATACTTATCCCACTCTACATAGCCAACACATTGATGCCCAGCCTTTTCTAGACCAGAACGAAAACCACCAATGCCGGCAAAAAAATCTATAAATCTCATAATTTTCTCCAAAATAAAAAACTCTTATAAAAAGAGTTTCGTAATTCCAATATTAATTTGTTTTAGTATTTGTTCTAGTGCACATTTCTGTAAAACTTTTTAAAGTCTCACCGTATTATCAGCCTTGATTTTTATGAACTACATGTACACTAAAATGCTTTTTTTGGGAGGACACCAAGTAATATTTATCCCATTACAGAGATTAATACCCTACCCAATTTACGTAACTTAGCTCTGTTCAAACTAACATTGCCATATGCTTTTAAATCCGATGACAAAATATTAACTGTACAAGCACACACTTCTAGTATCTGCATCCCTAGCTATGACTGTAGAGGTAGACTTAAATCCCTTGATGAACTAACACCGTAACTAAAGTTACGGGCTTCTGGGAACGTTGAGGTATTACGACAATATCGCCATATCTAGCTCACAGAACTCAATTATTTACCATGGCTAGTTCCTAAACAGTTAACTTTGCTTTATTCAAAATACTAATTGCTGCGTTAATATCTCTATCATAATGAGCTTGACACTTAGAACAAGTCCACTCACGAATGTTTAATAGCTTCTCTACGCTATTATATGCGCATTTTAATATTTTTTTAATATGCCAGACAATTACTTGAGACAACGCAAAAAACATGTTCTAGTTATACTTCAAAACTTATGTATAACTTAACTTCTTTAGCTATGCAGAATGCTTATTCACATACGACCAAAACATATTTTCCATAGTGCGGTATAGATATCCTTCATAGTCTTTTATCGGTTTACCTTTCTCTTCCCCAACCTTTATCGCATTAAAATATCGTTTAACAGTTAAACTAATCAAATCTCTTAAGTCTGAATTTTCGTTATCAATTACTAAAAGACTAAGATTACTATCTTTTGGCCGTTGCTTAAGCATCTCTTTTTCAACAGCTTTTTTTGCATTCAAAATAATCCCGATCAATTTATACATTTGAGCAGGAGTTTTACACCATGAGGCTAAAAAGGCTGTTGCATCATGATTAAGAATATAGCTACCATCTTCATCAGTTTTTGTCATAAAGGATGCTGCAGAATGAACTAAATCTGAGTTTTGCTGTTCTTGTTCTTTTTGAGAATAATTTTTAGAGGAAAAGTCTAGTGATGTATCAGTATGTATCTTATTAGTATCTAAGATAGTATAGTCTTGATTGTGTTCGATTTTCGAACTTCCGCTTGTATCAACGGTTTGAGCCTCTTTTTCTGGAAGTTCGATTTTCGAACTTCCGCTTGTATCAACGGTTTGAGCCTCTTTTTCTGGAAGTTCGATTTTCGAACTTCCGCTTGTATCAACGGTTTGAGCCTCTTTTTCTGGAACTGTATTTTTTACAGTTCCTTGTGGCTCTAAGGCTGGAGCATTTTTCTCCATAGACTCATTTTTTGTTGTACTTTCTTGTGTAACTTGAAGATATACATCTTCTGCTGTAATTTCAGGTTTTAATAAGTACAATCTATTTGGTTTATTTCGTCCCATTCTTTTTTGATAAAGTAAGCCCACTGAAATTAACCGGTCTTTTATTTTTCCTAATTTTTCTTTACCGCAATTTAGGAGACGCATCAATTCGTCATTGGTAAAAATAAAGTAGATGTTCCCCTCTTCATCAAACCAATGATTTTTAATTGATATAGAATTTCTGTCTTTGAGTAATGAGTATGCTACTCTATCATCATTCTTCAATTTTGCATACTTAGGGTTTGTAAAAAGAACCTTAGGCATTTGATAAAATTTTTCTACGTAAATTTCATTTACTTTGTAAAAATTAGTTGGTTCTGTTGGTGTAGCAGACATATTTGTTACCTCATCTTTATAATTTTTTGTAACAAAAAAGCAGCAGTAACAAGATTTAATAAAACCTTAGACTTGTACTGTTGCTTTCAATAAAGTATCTGCTATAATGAATTTAACAGTAACAAAGCCAGATAGAGTTTTTAGCAGCTTGTTACTTCTGAAGCAACGGTTTTACCAGAACCAATGCTTCTTTTTTTTGCTTTAAATGTTATCTCTATATTAACCCACCTTTTTATCCTTAGCAAGGTAGCCCTTACAGAGAGTAGCAAAATCAAATTAATTATAGCGTGAGATATGACAGAGACATTATGTCTCTGTTTTTTGTTACATAGTTTGTTCTTTCCAGTCAGGCGCATATCTATCCACAAAGCGCGCAATTTTATTGGGATGCAAATACATTTTTAGTTCCGTATTACTTAATACCTGATTAGATACTTTTAGCCAAAAACTCAAGTCATTAACTTGGCTAAAGGGTTCAGTATTTTGCAACAATTCAAACAACTTATGGAGCAGGGTCGCTCGCATTTTTTTCTCTTTCTTTGTTTGATACATTATTTTTGGTGAAACAATATCTTTACCTAAACCTAAATATGTATTTTTACTTTTATAATTAATCATTTGTACTTCATTCATTTTTTATTCCTTTAATTCAAACAAATAATTCAAACAAAAAACGCCATGTATAGAGAAATACATGGCGTTTTTTGCAATTACTGAGTTACTTCTTTCCAATCAGGACAATATTTTTCAACAAATGAATCAATCCTATCTTCATTTAGATATTTTGCAAATTCTGATAGTGAATGAATTTTTGCTATTCCTCGTCCCCAGTAAGGAGCCAATGCCTCTGTATCAGCGGCTGCATAAGGCAAAGTATTATCAAGTAATAGCAACAATTCGTCTGTCATTTCACTACGAATTTCTTCCTCATTTTGACGACGATCAATTTCAGAAGATAAATATCCGATTGGATATTCTTCATTTAAATAATCCTGAATTTGTTCTCTAAGAGTATCCTGAACTGGGTCTACTTGCTTCATAAAATCATCAACTGCATCATTTAAAGTATCATTTGCGACAAGAATTGGTGCACTTTGATTTAAGTATCTTGGGCTAATACCAGTTTTATCAACATATTCTTCAAAAGCTTTATTTGCTTTTCGATATAACTCAGATTGCATTATATTTTGAACTTCATTTTTTAGTTCTTCTTTTTCCATAATTAAAACTCCCTAAACAAAATAAGAGTCTTAATATGGTTCAATGTATCTGTTCATATTATACCGTATCACTACATTTCAATGAGGAGATTTCTTAGCAATTTTCATTAAATGTTTTATGTAGGCAATACACTTAATTTCTAATGGCACTAGTAACATACTAAAAAATATAACAGCACCTATTACACATCCCCAAATAGCTAATAATTGTATTCCAAGAGAGTTAATACTTAAATTATACGTAAGCATACATAAACAAATAAATCCCAAGGATATAAGAGTAGCATTTAGTAGTAAAATCGGACACAAAATTAAGGGATCATTCCACACTCGATTTTTGATTTTTACGTATGTAGTTTGTGTATCAGAGTACTCCTTATGAGTAAGCATGTTAGTTTAAATCCTCCTGTGTAATGTCTACTTTGTTACCACCTGAAGGATCTTCTGTAAATACTTTAAAGTCTTGTTTATGACTAGTATTAAAACGAGCTACAGTATAAGTTTGACCATTCGGGAAAAAGAACTCTACAGAATTTTTATCAGTTAATACTTTCAAATTAATAGATTTTTGGTTTTTAAGTCCAGAATCAGCAATATATCCATTACCTGATCCTAAAAGTCCATCAAAGTAATAACTTGAAGCAGCTTGACCATTTCTTCCTCTATCTAATTCGCCAGATCTTGTCTTCACATTATACTTACCGTTGCTTGGATCATAATTAAATCTTACGTAATCCTTACCTTGCCAAATATCAATGTAAATGCGTCCTGTATAGTTACCTTTAGTATTATAGAAATGAAGATTGTAGGCTTTATTTACAGATAAGTTTGGTACGTCAAATAGATTATGAATTAATCCATTAGTATCTCTTCCATTAGTAAATGGTCGATTAGAACTCGCATTAACTCCGTTAATAGGTCGATCTTTAGATACTCCAGTATAACGTTTTACATCTTTGCCTTGACCAACAATTGGCGTTGACTTAATAGTTAAATCATTGTTCATTTCTAAATCTCTAGCTACAGAATATGATCCTAAACGTTTGGTAAATTCACTAGTTGCAGCTTCGTCATTATGAACACCATTTGCAGTATAGCTCCAGTTACCAATCCATCCCATAGACTTAATAGTTTTTGCTGATTCAGATAAATCTGAACTACCGGAAAAGTTAGCGCCATAATAATCAGAGCCTTGATCTAAACGCTTGGCATCAGTTTCAGGCGCAAAAAGCCCATTACTATCTAAGTGTCCTACAATGTAATAAGTTCCTGTAGTTTGTCCTGCATGTGGAGCTTTTGCACCAAAGAAGAGAACTTGTTTAGTTTGACCATTTGGTGTCTTCATTGTTCTTAGTACAGGACATTCTACTGGTGTAGTATCACGTAAGTCTACGCCTCGTAAATAAGTTCCCATCCCTACTTTAGATGCTCCATTTGGATCAGCTTTGGACCAGTTAATGCCATCCTTAGACTGATATACGCCGATTTCACTTCCTTCAGCAACATACATTAGCATCTTTCCATGCCAGTAAACAACAGCAGGATCACGTTCATCTACACGATTCTGACTAGTCCAGCCCCATGAATGATCAATCACAGGGGATGCGTTATTTAGCACATGGCTAAAAGTCTTTCCGTTATCGCTAGACCATGCAGCCCAAATATTTTGAGAACCACCATCATGCTTTTCAAGGCCAGAGAAGTAAGCAACTTGAGCGCCCTTAGGCACACCCTTAATTTGTCCCTTGTTGACTAAAACTGTTCCAGTCCAAGCACTGGACCAAGTATAAGGTGCCTCGGGACCATCTGCTTTAATTGCTTCATTTTGTTGGGTAAAATGAACAAAATCTTTAGTGGTAGTGTGATACCAATTTTGGTGACCAGCCTCATTAGGATCGTCTGCCGTTTCAGAATGTAAGAAATACAAATCGTAATATTTGCCTTTTTCATTCCAAACAATGCTTTGAAGATCATTAGACCACCCATCCTTAGTAGTTAGGTGATATACGCTTTCATGAGCTGTAGAAGTAATACTGTCCGCATGAACAACATTACTTACTCCAATTCCTGCACCTAAAGCTACCAATACGCTTGCTGATAATACATATTTATTCAATTTCATGTTAAAGTTTTCCTTTCTACATCATATAAAAAACGGCTTTCAGTTACATGAAAGTCGTTTTTAACACTAATATTGAATTCTTACTGCGTCTCACTGTTTTCGTCACTGTTCAGATAGTACTACTTAATTTGTTTGTTCCTTCCAATCAGGAGCATAGGTTTCTACAAAATACGGTAAATTATCTCTACTTACGTAATGTTGTAATTCAAGATTTGTTTTTACTCGCTTAGTAGCATCAAACCAAAAATTTAAGTCTTTTACTTGACGATATGGACTCGTGGTTTTAATTACATCAAAAAAGTCATCTAAAATAAGTATTCTAATTTTTTGATCGGATACACTTCTTTTCAACAACATTTTCATGTAGTCGATACCGTAATTTTCTTTAATATAATTCTCTACACCCATTTGAATTTTATGTTTGTCAGTACATATGTGGGAAACCATATAATTCATGGCTAGTCTTGGTACCATTTGTTTAATAGCTTTTTCAGGGATAAATTGACTATAATATTTTGAATCTATGCCCTCTATACTTTCATAATGATTAAGAGCTTGATTCATAGTAAGTTGTAACTCAATGTACGTATAATTTTCTACATACTCTATTAATTCATTATTACTCATAAGCTGTTCCTCATCTTACGTACACAACATAATTTTTTTGGCTGTTATTATCTGAT
>CAQZPH010000013.1 GCA_948933715.1 uncultured Eubacteriales bacterium
CTATATCCAAGGCACTACACTCACACATAAATTTAAAGAGTAATTATAATTTCCCTGGAATCATTCAGAAAAATACTGCGTACATGGCAGCACAAGCCTTTTTTGAACACACTAATATAAATAATCAAGGCATAAATATTTATATTGAAAAGAACATTCCTACTTGTGCAGGGTTAGCCGGTGGTAGTGCAGATGCTGCTGCTGTGCTTGTTGCACTTAATGATTTGTTTTCATGCAACATATCAAAACGTGACCTTGCACTTATTGGAGAAAAAGTTGGTGCAGATGTTCCTTTTTGTTTAGTTGGAGGAACAGTGTTAGCCACAGGAATAGGGACATCGTTGTTGCCCTTAGCAAATATTCCAGACTGCTATATTGTTATTGTTAAACCAAATGTTTTTGTTTCAACAAAAGAAGCATATAAATTATCTGATGAAATCCCTTTTGGTAAAAAAGTATCGGTAAATGAAATTATATCGGCAATATATAAGCGGGATATTTTTGAAATTTCAGCATCTTTATACAATCGTTTTGAGAAAGTTATGTCTCTTTGTGAGAATGATAAAATTAAATCCCTTTTAAAAGAACACGGAGCTATTAATTCATGCATGACGGGAACAGGTTCTGCTGTTTTTGGAATATTTAACGATGAAAAAAGTGCTGCAAGTGCTAAAAATATTTTAAAGAAAATATATAAAGAAGTTTTTTTAGTTAATCCTTTAAAAACTGGTTGTTATATAACAAAAGAGTAGCCATAAAAATATGGTTACTCTTTTTAAATTTTATAACGCTATAAATTTTATGTATAACTTTTAAAACGTCTGTCCATAATTCTAACAATAAAATAAATGGATGGTGTTTACAGTGAAACTTATAGAAAAAGCAATAGTCGTTGGCTTTTTATTTACAGTTCTTTTTAGTTTAACTGGTTTTGCAAATAAATGTGAAGACTTAAGTACAAAAATATTACGCCTACATATTTTAGCAAATTCAGATACAAAAGAAGATCAAGACTTAAAAATAAAAGTTCGCGATAAAATCATAGAAAAATCAGGTGACTTTTTAAATTGCGCTACAAATAAAACGGATGCAAAAGAAATAATTGCAAAGAACCTTGAAAACATAGAAAAAATAGCACAAGAAGAAATACATTCTAGGGGATTTAATTATCCTGTACATGTAGAGTTAACAGACATGTATTTTCCAACTCGCCATTACGATGATAAAACTTTACCTGCCGGGCATTACGATGCACTTAGAATATTGATCGGCAACGGAAAAGGTCACAATTGGTGGTGTGTAATTTTCCCGCAGATGTGTCTTGGCAGTGCAAAAAGCAACACCGCGTGCGATTCTGTACTTACCGATCAAGAGAACGATGTGATAAACAGCGGTGAAAAATATGAAATTAAATTTAAAGTAGTGGATTTGTTTTATACAGTTAAAAACTTTATTTTAAGTTTATTTAACTAATATTATTGAGGCATTTCCCAGTTGTGCCATACATTTTGAACATCGTCATTATCGTCTAAAATATCAAGCAGCTTTTGCATTTTAATAATGTTTTCTTCATCATCAATTGATGAATATGTACTTGGAACCATTTCAACTTCTGCAGACAAAAAGGTATAGCCTTTATTTTCAAGGTTTTCTCTAACACCGCTAAAGTCTTCCGGTTCTGTATATATTTCAAATACATCATCGTCTGATAAAAAGTCACTGGCGCCAGCTTCTAATGCATCCTCCATAACCTTATCTTCATTAAGGTTTTCTTTTTCCGTTACGATAACTCCCTTTTTTGAGAACATAAAAGATACACAACCCGGAGTTCCAAGGTTTCCTCCAAACTTATCAAAATAATGGCGCAAATCTCCTGCTGTGCGGTTTCTGTTATCCGTTAGCGTTTCAACTATAACAGCTACACCATTTGGGCCATAGCCTTCATATGTAATACCTTCGTATTTTTCTGTGTCGTTAGCACCGGCTGCTTTTTTTATTATTCTTTCTATGTTATCATTTGGTACATTGTTGGCCTTGGCTTTAGCAATACAATCTTTTAATTTTGAATTTACAGATGGATCCGGACCGCCCCCGTCTTTTACAGCAACTGCTAATTCTCTTCCTATTTTAGTAAATATCTTAGCTCTTGCTCCATCCGTTTTTTCTTTTTTACGTTTAATGTTACTCCATTTTGAGTGTCCAGACATACATAATTCCTCCATAATAAATCTGTATTTAATTTTATTATACAATAAAATTTATATCAAGCAAATACGTCTTCTATACGTGTGTTAACCAGTTTAGAGCTTTATATTGAAAAAATAATTTTTTATAGTTATAATAAAAGGTATATAAAATACCCGTCCGTAGCACAGCTGGATAGTGCAACAGATTCCGATTCTGGAGGTCGGGGGTTCAAATCCCTCCGGGCGGGCCATTATGTTTTATGTGCCAATTTTATTTAGGTTATTTTTTAAATTATTTTAAGTTGATTTTTATAAAACGCATAAAACTTTATACTTTTAAATCTCTACGCTAAAGCCGCATTTGAAAAATAATATGCGATATTATATAATATTTGCGAGGTGATTTTTATTATGAAAAAACTAGAGAAAAATAAAGTAACTTTTATAACAGTATTATGTTCTTTTTTAATAGTATTAGCAGGCATAACACTTTTTACTGTAAATGCTTTTAAAGAAAAATCATTAGTAGATACGTCAAATACTGTTAAAGAAGTTACTTTAGAAGACACAGGGACCAAAGTAGCAATTGCAATGGCAGCTGATGACAATTATACATACACAACATTAGTATCAATAACATCATTGATGATGAATTCTAGTAAAGACACAAACTATGATATTTATATTATGGTTCCAGGTAAGTTTTCTAAAGAAAATAAAGAAAAACTATTATCATTGCACGATAAATACGAGAGATGCCATATAAATTTAATTAATATGAAGGATAGATATAAAAATGCAAATGCTAAAGAACATATAACCACTCCGGCGTATTATAGATTATCTTTATCATCTGTGTTACCTGATTTAGAAAAGGTCATTTGGCTAGATGGAGATACTTTGATTTTTGGTGACTTAACAGAGTTATATAATATAAGTATGGATGGTTATTATTATAAGGGCTTTTTAGATGATAACATCCATGGTACTAAAGATTTTGGTATAGAAGATGACCACTATATTTGCTCAGGTGTTATGCTAGTTAATTTGGAAGAGCTACGCCAAAACAATATGGAAGACAAATTTGAAAAGTTCATTAAATTAAATAATGAAAAATTAAAACAACACGATCAAACTGTTATTAACGTAGTTTGTGCAGATAAAATAGGGGTATTACCTTCTAAATATGGAATATTTAATTTTGATAATGTAGAAGAGGCAAAATCATATGCATTAAATTTAATAGCAAAAAATCGTTATAGTGAATCTGAAATAACAGATGCTTATAACCATCCTGTAATATTACATTGCATACGGAAGCCTTGGTATGATATTAATTATTACCACGCAAGAACTTGGTGGGATTATGCTGAGAAAACAGGATATATTGAGGAAATAAAAGCGTATCATAAAATGAAGTTTTAAAAATTACTTTATGCGGTGGGAATAATTATATATTAAAAGATGTGAAAAATTATTTTTCACATCTTTTTTTTGTTTCTCCTCGGTAAGAGGATTCTTTTATAAGATATATGGGTCTTCTTTTTATTTCAACAAAGATTTTAGACAAGTATTGCCCGATTATGCCGATAGAGAAAAGTTGTATACTACCGATGAACAATATAATGCATATCATGGATGGGTATCCGGCAACAGGATCTTTAAAGAATATATTTTTTGCTACAACAAACAAAATTAGCAAAAAAGAAATTATACATAAAATAAACCCCAAGATTGAAACTAAAGAAAGCGGAACAGATGAAAATGATGTAATAGCGTCTAATGAATAAACAAACAAAGAACGAAAGGACCATTTGCTTTTATCATTGTAGCGGGTTACATTTTTATATTCGATCCATTTTGTTTTATAACCCACCCAACTGAAAATACCTTTAGAAAAACGGACAGATTCTTTAAGTTCTAAAATGGAATTTACCATAAGTCGAGACATCATACGATAGTCTCTTGTTCCTTCTAATATTTCAATTTTCGACGTTTTGTTTATGATAGAATAAAAATACTTTGATAAAAATGAACGCAAAAAAGATTCTCCGCTACGAGAAATACGTCGTGCAGCAACACAATCATAATCTTGAGTTGTTATGATGTTATACATTTTAATAAGCAATTCTGGAGGATCCTGAAAATCAGCATCGAGGATTGCAACAAAGTTTCCTACAGATTTTTCAAGGCCTGCAAAAATTGCAGATTCTTTTCCAAAGTTACGTGAAAAAGAAATATATTTAATATGTTCGTCATATTTAGAAATTTCTTTTATAGTATTTAATGTATTGTCGGTAGAACCGTCATCAACAAAAATCATTTCAAAATCTGCTATAGAAATTTTTGAAAGGATCTTTAAAATTTCATTATAAAGACTGAGTACTGTTTTCTCTTCGTTATAACACGGAACAACAAGGGACAAAATATTCATATTTATACCTCCTTGGTTTTATTTTAATATTAAGAGGGTTTATGTGAATTTTTTGTCAAATAATAAAATTTTTATGTTTAATTTCTAGTTTTGAATTTTCAAACTTGACAATATTGAAACTTTTGCAGTAGGATTATATAGTATAAGGCCATTTAAATGGAGGATAATTATGAAATCAAAATCTACGACTTATGGAAACGACAGTATATCTTCTCTTAAAGGAGCAGATAGAGTAAGGAAACGTCCTGCAGTTATATTTGGTTCCGACGGAATAGAAGGTTGCCAACATTCTGTATTTGAGATTTTATCAAACTCAATAGATGAAGCAAGAGAAGGATACGGAGAAGAAATAATAGTCACTTTATTTAAGGATAATTCTATTGAAATAGAAGACCACGGACGAGGAATACCTGTTGACTATAATAATAATGAACATAAGTATAATTGGGAACTCGTATTTTGCGAACTATATGCTGGAGGAAAATATAATAATAATTCAGAACAAAGCTATGAATATTCCTTAGGGTTAAACGGTCTTGGGCTTTGTTCTACACAGTACTCATCTAAATATATGGATGTAGAAATAAAAAGAGATGGTTTTATTTATTCATTGCATTTTGAAAAAGGTGAGAATGTAGGAGGCCTTAAAAAGGAACCATATAATAAAAAAGATACCGGAACAAAGATCCACTGGAAACCCGATCTTGAAGTTTTCACTGATATAGATGTTAAAGCGGATTATTTTTTGGATGTAATAAAACGTCAAGCAATTGTTAACGCAGGATTAAAGTTTATCTTTAAAAATGAGACAGAAACAGGTTTTGATATAACAGAATTTAATTATGAACAAGGAATTGTGGATCACGTTAAAGAAATAGTGGGAGAAGATTCTTTAACTCCTGTGCAATTTTGGTCGGGAGAAAAAAAGGTTAAAGATAGAGAGGACAAGCCATATTATAAAACTAAAATAAATGTGGCGTTTGCTTTTTCAAATAAAGTAAGCTTATCTGAGTACTATCACAATTCAAGTTGGCTTGAATATGGCGGGGCCCCTGAAAAAGCAGTAAAGAATGCATTTGTATATAAGATAGATGCATATATAAAACAAAACGGAAAATATAACAAGAATGAAAGCAAGATAACTTTTGCCGATGTAGAAGATTGCTTGGTTATAGTGGTTTCGTCTTTTTCTAATGTGACTTCATACGAAAATCAAACTAAAAAGTCAATAACCAATAAAGGTATACAGGATGCTATGACCCAAATGTTTCGACATCAGTTAGAAGTTTATTTTATAGAAAATCCACTGGATGCAGATAAAATAGCAACACAAGTATTGATTAATAAAAGAAGCCGTGAAGATGCAGAGAAAACTAGACTTAATATAAAAAAGAAGTTAACTAGCAACATGGATATAACCAGTAGAGTTGCGAAGTTTGTTGACTGCAGAAGCCGAGATGTAAATGAACGGGAACTATTTATAGTGGAGGGAGACTCAGCTCTTGGTGCATGTAAACAAGCAAGAGATCCAAATTTTCAGGCGATCATACCAATAAGAGGCAAGATTTTAAATTGTCTTAAAGCGGATTACAATAAAATATTTAAAAGCGATATAATTACAGACCTTATAAAAGTTTTAGGTTGTGGTGTGCAGATAAAATCAAAGGCTAGTAAAGATTTAACCTCATTTGATATTAACCTTTTAAAATGGAACAAAGTCATATTATGCACAGATGCAGATGTTGATGGTTTTCAGATAAGAACACTTTTGCTTACAATGATATATAGGTTAACTCCTAAACTTATTGAGGAGGGTAAAGTATTTATAGCAGAGTCGCCGCTTTATGAGATTAATGCTAAAGACGAAACTTATTTTGCCTACACCGAAAAAGAAAAAGATGATTTTATTTTAAAAATAGCTGATCAAAAGTATACTATTCAAAGGTCAAAAGGTCTTGGAGAAAACGAACCTGATATGATGAATTTAACTACAATGAACCCTAGTACGAGAAGACTTATTAAAATTATGCCAGAGGATGCCGAGCGCACATCACAGATGTTTGATGTATTGCTGGGGGATAATATCACAGGTCGCAAGGAGTTCATAATAGAAAATGGACATTTGTATATTGATGTAGCAGATGTTAGCTGATGTTACGTAAAATTAAATTTACGGAGTTGAAGAAAAATGCCGTCAAAGGAAAGAAATATGCCAAAAAATATAAATAATAAAAGTCACGGAATTATAAATGGAGCGGGTGAAGTAGTAGAGCAGAAAATAGCTAGTACTTTAGAGAAAAACTATATGCCCTATGCAATGAGCGTTATACTTTCAAGAGCAATCCCGCAAATAGATGGTTTTAAGCCATCTCATAGGAAGTTACTTTTTACAATGTATAAAATGGGCCTTTTAGGCTCAGCTAGAACTAAATCAGCTAACATTGTAGGACAAACTATGAAGCTTAATCCACATGGAGATAGTGCAATTTATGATACGATGGTTCGTTTAAGCCGAGGATATGAAGCTTTGCTTCATCCTTATGTAGATTCAAAAGGTAACTTTGGAAAGTTTTACTCAAGAGATATGATGTGTGCAGCCTCAAGATATACTGAAGCACGACTTGATGATATTTGCGAGGAACTTTTTCGGGATATAGATAAAGATACAGTTGATTTTGTTGATAATTATGATAATACACTCAAAGAACCAACCCTTTTACCAACTAGCTTTCCGTCCATACTTGTCAATGCTAATACTGGAATAGCTGTAGGTATGGCAAGTTCAATTTGCCCATTTAATTTAAAAGAAGTATGCCGTGCAACTGTTATGTTAATAGAAAACCCAGATGCGAATATAAGCAAAGTTTTATTGGCCCCTGACTTTACAGGTGGAGGCAGTATAATTTATGATGAAAAAATAATAAATGAGATTTATAAAACAGGAAGAGGAAGCATAAAAATAAGAGCTAGATATACATACGATAAAGCTCAAAATTGCATTGATGTTAACAGTATCCCACCGACAACAAACTCAGAATCTATCATTGAAAAGATAATAGAACTTGTGAAAAAAGGATCAATAAAAGAAATAGCAGATATACGTGATGAAACCGGTATAGAAGGTCTTAAGATTACGATTGATCTAAAAAGAAGCGTAGACCCTGATAAATTAATGCAAAAACTTTATAAGCTCACGCCACTTGAAGATACGTTCTCGTGTAATTTTAATGTTTTAATTAACGGGGTTCCACGGGTACTAGGAGTAAAAGAATTATTAAATGAATGGATACAGTTTAGGTTAGAATGCGTGAAACGTAGAACTATGTTTGATCTATCTAAGAAAAAAAGCAAGATGCACCTTTTAACGGGTCTTAAAAAAATACTTGTAGATATAGATAAAGCAATAGATATTATAAGAAATACGGCGCAGGAATCTATGGTAGTTCCAAATTTAATGAAAGGTTTTTCTATTGATGAAAAGCAGGCAGATTATGTAGCTGAGATAAAGTTAAGGCATTTAAACCGAGAATACATTTTAAAAAGAACGGATGAAATAAAAAGTTTAAAAGAATCTATAGAAGATTTAGAGTCCGTTTTAGGAGACGACGAAAAAGTTAAAGAGATTATAGCCAAAGAGTTATATGACATTTCAGAGAAATACGGTAAACCTAGAAAGACAATGTTAATATACAAAGATGATATAAAGGAAGAAAACATAATAGAGGAAACGCCTGATTATCCAGTGCATCTTTTTCTTACAAAAAACCAGTACTTTAAAAAGATAACTCCGCAATCTTTGAGAATGAACAGTGACCAAAAGCTAAAAGATGGCGACGAGATAATACAAACAATGGAATCAAATAATAGTTATGAGCTGCTATTTTTTACAGATAAACAGCAAGTTTATAAAGCTAAAGTAGCGGATTTCCAAGATGCTAAATCGAGTGTGTTAGGGGAATACATTCCAGCGAAACTTGATATGGATGAAAATGAGAATATTATATATATGATTTCAACTCAAGACTACTCTGGGAACATTTTATTTTTCTTTGAAAATGGAAAAGCAGCTAAAATAACCTTAGAAGCATATAAAACTAAAACTAATAGAAAGAAACTTATCAACGCGTACTCAGATAAGTCGAACGTAGTAAGTATTATATATATTAAAGAAGAAAAAGACTTGTTATTAACGGCATCATCGGGTAGAATGTTAATAATGAATACGGGTATGCTTCAAGTTAAAACTACAAAAACAACTCAAGGTGTTTCGGTGATGAGCTTACGTAAAAATCATAGTTTGGTTAAAGTAAATGAGTATTGCAGTGATGACTTTGTTGATGAAAATAAGTATAGACCCAAAAATTTACCAGCTACCGGAAGTTTACCGTCTTCTAAAGATTCTTTGATGGAACAGTTAACGTTGTAAATATAATAAAGGAGGAAGTTTACATGTTAAAAAAGGATTATATGGAGAGGCAAATAGAAGCAATATCCAACACTTTTGCAGCCATCCTTTTTGGTAAGGATAAGGTAAAAACAATTCTTGAAACAGAGCAAGAAGAAGATTCGGCCGCTGCCATGGAAGACGATATTTTAGAAAGAATGGTAAAAAAATATCTGAGCGAAAAAAAAATAAATGAAGCAGAGAATTTAATATTTAATTCCATAAACGAAAATAAAACATTAAAAAAATTTGAAATAGCTTTATATTTTTTTAATGAGGTAAATCAGTATAATGACGAAGCTTTGTTAAATAACGGTTATTCTAGAGAAGAAATAAACGACGGAATAAATCATTTAAAAAGTTTTTATAATTAATATATTTAAGCTATATTGAAATTTTAATAATATACCTATAAATAAGATGGAAGCTAATGCTTTTTGTGCATTGGCTCCATTTTTTATTTACCTATTTTTAATGCTACAACCAAAGTAACGATAATTTATTTATACATTAACAAAAATATTTTATTCACATATATTAATGCAGAAGAGGATTTTATAGAATATTTAAAATGGAGAAGATAATATGAGTGAAAAATTTCTTCCTTTAAATGAACTTAATATAGGAGAAAGCGGTGTTGTGGTTTCTTTATTATCGCAGGGAGATGAAAGAAGGAGAATGCTTGATTTAGGATTAATAAAAGGAACGGTCGTAGAAGCTGTTCAAAAAAGTCCCTCTGGGGATCCTGTAGCATACTTTATAAGGGGAACATTAATAGCAATACGTGCAGAGGATGCACAAAAGTGTTTGGTAGATGTTTTATAAAATAGCAGTGAAAATATACATATCTTTATAGGAGGTTTATTATGGGTCTTACCAATAAAGCAACAGGAATAGCTGTTATAACAAGTGAACTTAAGATAAATAAAAAAACATCTAATGATAAAGTAATAGCTGTAGCAGGAAATCCCAATGTAGGAAAAAGTACAGTGTTTAATGCGTTAACCGGAATGAATCAACATACGGGAAATTGGCCCGGAAAAACAGTATCAAATGCTAGAGGAGTGTGCAGGTATAAAGATAATGATTTTATATTAGTTGATTTACCTGGAACCTATTCATTGATGTCTAGCTCGGTGGAAGAAGAAATAGCAAGAGACTTTATATGTTTTGGGAATCCGGATTTAGTAATGGTAGTGACTGATGCCACTTGCCTTGAACGAAATTTAAATTTGATTCTTCAGATATTAGAAATAACAAGTAATGTAATAGTATGTGTAAACCTTATGGATGAAGCGAAAAAAAAGAAAATAATTATTGACCTTGATGAGTTATCCTTGCAATTAGGAGTTCCGGTTATCGGAACAAGTGCAAGAAGTGGTGAAGGATTAGACGAGTTAAAAGAAGAAATTTATAATATGGCTCACGGAAATGAAAAAACGTATAATATAAAAGTTTCATATAGCGAAAAAATTGAAAAAGCTATAAAAAGACTCGAGCCACTAGTGAAGGATTTAATTAATGATAAGTTAAATCCTAGGTGGGTTAGTATAAAACTTATTGATATGAACGAAAAATTACATAGTACGTTAAATGAGCATCTTAAAGTTGATATTATGGAAGATGATAAAATAAAAGAAGAGTTAAAAAAAATAAACAGAGAATTTTTTATAAGTGGTATAGACTCTGAGGTTATACGTGATGAATTGGTATCAAGCATAGTAGAAAAAGCGCAAGATATATATAAACACAGTGTAAAACTAGGGGATGAACAGTATACAAAAAGAGATAGAAAAATAGATAAACTCTTAACATCAAAACGCACGGGGATACCAATAATGATAGCAATGTTATTTGTTATCTTCTGGCTAACGATAACCGGAGCTAACTATCCTTCAGAGGTCATTGCAGATGGACTTTTCTTTGTGCAGGATAAACTTGTTGAATTTTTTGCTTACCTTGGAATGCCGGGGTGGCTCAACGATATGATAGTTCTGGGCGTTTATAGAACAGTTGCGTGGGTAGTTTCGGTTATGTTACCTCCAATGGCAATATTCTTTCCCCTTTTTACGTTACTTGAAGATTCCGGTTACTTACCAAGAATAGCTTTTAATCTTGACAAGTTCTTCAAAAAAGCTAATGCCCACGGTAAACAAGCTCTAACTATGTGTATGGGTTTTGGCTGCAATGCTTGTGGAGTTATAGGCTGCAGAATTATAGATTCTCCAAGGGAAAGATTAATAGCAACTATTACAAATAATTTTGTACCGTGTAACGGAAGGTTTCCTACTCTTATATCGATTATAACCATGTTTTTTGCAGGAGCCATAGCTCTACCATATAAATCGCTAGTATCAACGCTACTTCTTACAGGTACTATAATAATAGGAGTTATGATGACATTTTTCTCGTCTAAATTATTATCTAAAACAATTTTAAAAGGAATGCCTTCTTCATTTATTTTAGAGTTACCTCCATATAGAAGACCACAAATAGGAAAAGTAATAGTAAGGTCAATATTCGATAGAACCCTATTTGTTTTAGGAAGAGCAGTAGTAGTAGCAGCTCCGGCTGGACTTTTAATATGGCTCATGTCAAATATCTTTATAGGTCAATATAGTGTACTATCATACTGCTCAAATTTTCTTGATCCGTTTGCTAAATTGATAGGTCTAGATGGAGTTATCTTAATGGCGTTTATTTTAGGATTTCCTGCAAACGAAATAGTAATGCCTATAATTATAATGAGCTATATGTGTACAGGTAGCCTTACTGATTTTGGTAGCCTTGAAGAACTTTACACATTGCTTATAAATAATGGTTGGACTTGGCTCACAGCCATTTGCACAATGTTATTTTCTCTAATGCATTTTCCCTGTGGAACTACTTGCCTTACAATAAAAAAAGAAACCGGAAGTCTAAAATGGACTGCGGTATCTTTTATTCTCCCAACGGTTATGGGAATATTAACTTGTTTTTTAGTTACCAGTATTTCAAATTTATTTGGCCTAGTATAAATATTTTAAATTACAAAACCTCCGTTTGGACTTATAACTTGACCAGTAATAAATTTAGAATTTTCTTGCGCTAAAAATAAAATAGTTTCAGCTATATCCTCACATGTACCAATAGTACATAGTGGGGTTTCTTCTTTTAATGTGTTTAAAATATCAGGATCGATATTTTTATTCATTTTAGTATCAATTATTCCCGGGGCAACAGCGTTAACATTTATTCCGCTTGGACCGACTTCTTTAGCAAGAGCTTTTGTAAGCCCAATAATTGCAGCTTTAGAAGCAGAATAAGCTACCTCACAAGAAGCTCCTGTGATTCCCCATATTGAAGATACATTTATAATTTTTCCAAAGTGGTTTTTAATCATATCTTTTAAAGCAGCTTGACAACAATTAAAAGTGCCATCAACGTTTACTTTAAAAACATTATTCCACTGGGTTTTAGTAGTATCGGTAAATAGTTTTTGCAAACCGACTCCTGCATTGTTTACAAGTATATGTACAGTTCCGAAAACTTTATTTATTGTTTGAAACATATCGTTAACTTGATTTTTTTGAGATACATCTGCTTTTATTGCTATAACGTTAAATCCTTGAGAAACTAGTTCTGACGCTAAGAGTTTCGATTCAAGCTCAGACTTGTTATAGTTTATAACAACGTTATAATTTTGCCTTGCAAATAATATAGCAGTAGCTTTTCCAATTCCATGGGAAGCACCTGTAATTAAAACGGTCTTTTTCATACTTTTTTAATCACCTTTACTATTTCACCAACATACATTTTATGGTAGTCATTATTTATATAGTTTTTATCTATTGAACTATCAATAAACCCTGTGGGATCAATATATTGCCCGTGAATTTTTTTGCATATAAATACTAAATTAGCCTCTTCAAAATAAGGTGCTTCTAGATCAAATAGAGGCGTAAACCCTATTTTTTCGATTTTATCTATGTCGCGCCCAGACACAGTGCCGCATACTTTTAACGCATCTTTATACTGTTCATCGTAAAAAGATAGAGAATAATATTCATTATTTTCAACAAACTCAAAGGTATATCTCTGTGGACGAATAAAAGCAAAAGCCACAGGTTTGTTCCACAATATGCCAAAGCCTCCCCAACTTGCAGTCATGGTGTTACATTTTTGAGTGTTGCCACTTGTAATGAGCATCCACGAGTCACCAATTAGAGAAAACGGCGATAAAGAGAGTTCTTTTGGATCGATTCCCACGAATGTTGGCATAAATTGTCCTCCTAAGAATATAAAGCTAGTTACTAAAATCTATGTTTAAAATATAGCATTTATAACCCAAGATTATAAATGCTTATCTATTAAACTTATACATTGATTAAGAGGAACAACACCACTTACTCTTTCTACTGGTGTACCGTCTTTAAAGAGGATTAAAGTTGGCACGCTACTAATAGAATATTTTTCTGAGATAGTTGGATTTTCATCAATATCTAGCTTTAGTGTTTTAACGTTTTCTTCATACTTATCTGCAACTTGTTCAACAATTGGAGAAAACATTTGGCAAGGTCCACACCAGGAAGCAAAGAAATCTACGAGTACTAATTTGTTTTCTGCTATAATTTTTTCAAAATTTTCAAGATCTAAGTTTTGTGTTAAAATTGGCATAAAATCACTCCTTTATTTAATTATACAACATTTTATCAATTTTAGTATATCTATTACTAATAAAAATATTATACATTATATTTTATAATAACGAAAGCTTTTAAATGCTTATTATATTAAAAATATTATGAAGGGTATCCGATTTGATTAAGTATAATTATTTTTAGCCTATTCCACTGAGCACTATACCTAATATGTATATAATAAGAGTTAGACCGATAAAAACGTATTTAGTTAAAGGCTTAAACCATTTGCCAAGGGGCTTTTTAAGGCCTTTTTCCACTTGTTGACGGGCAAATTTAGATCCACACAACCAAAAGAACATAATTCCAGCAAGAAGAGCACCAAGAGGAATAATATAAATTGATAAGATATCCATCCACTTTGATAAAATAGCTGCATTTTCTATAAATAAACTTACTATTACTGAAATAGCAAAAACTATAGTTACACTTTTTGCTCTTGAGAAGTGAAAAGTAAATTGCAAAGCTTCAATTGGCGTTTCAAATAAGTTTACAAGAGAAGTTAAAGCGGCAAAAAGTATCGCCAAGAAAAATATTAGCGCAAAAATTTGCCCTAGTGGCATTTGTTTAAATATATTTGGCATAGCAATAAACATTAGTGCAGGGCCTGATTGCAAATCATATCCGAATGAAAATATAGCTGGGATAATTGTAACAGCAGCTAAAAGTGCAGCTACCGTATCGAATATAACAACATTTTTTGCACACGATATGATATTTACATTATCTTTTAAGTAACTGCCGTAGATTAAAGTACCAGAACCGGCAATTGATAAAGAAAAAAACGCTTGCCCCAGAGCAAAAATCCAAGTTTTTGGATTATAAAACTCTACCCAATTAATATTAAAAAGATAAATATATCCGTTTGTGGAATTTGGCAAAAAAGCTACACGTATAGCTAAGATAATGAAAAGTACAAAAAATGCTGGCATCAGTATTTTATTTAAATTTTCTATTCCTTTTGATATTCCAAACACCATTATAGATAAAGTAAGCAAAAGACCTATTAAATGGGATGGAACATTTGAAAAGTTACCGGCAATAGAATTAAAATACTCGGATGGGTCGATCTTTGTAATGGTTGGAGCGAGAAAGAAAGCAATAAACCGGATGATCCATCCCACAACTACAGAATATAAAATAGCAGAAACTAAAGAACCAAACACAGGAATAAATCCTAAAAAATATCCCCAATTATTATGGAGATATTTTTGAGTAGCCTTTTTAAAAGCGCCAATTGGTCCAGCTTTCATTGCACGACCAAATGCCATTTCTCCAATAACACCGGAAAAACCTATTATTATAACAAACAATAGATATGGTATTAAAAAAGCGGCCCCGCCTTGTTGCCCAACTCTATATGGGAACATCCATATGTTTCCCATACCCACAGCAGAACCAATGCAAGCTAAAATAAAACCCAATTTGCTTTGAAATGAATCACGAGTTTCACTTTTAAAATCAGGTAGAGTTTGTGAATTTTTAAAAGTTTGCTTTAAATTTACTTTCTTTGATGGCATTTATAAACCCTCCTATTTAATTATTCTGCCAACATGTATTTTAGAAATATTATTTTGAGTTTTTATATTTTAAAAAGTTAAAGTATCAAAAAGCTATAGCATAAAACTTTTAAAATCATAATGCTACAAAATAGTTATATATCTTGCAAAAAAGCTGATAAAAAGTATTTTTATAATATTTTAAAATTAGAGATTTGGTTAAAGATTTATATAAATTAACAGCTATAGCTAAAAATTTAGATATATAAAATTTATAAACTATCTTTAAGGGAAAACAGCAACTTAAATATGTTTTACATAGTAAATTTATGCCTATTAGTTAAATATGATAAATTTATAAATTTATGTTGACTTAATCGTAAATATGTTGTAAACTAAAACAATAGTCGCTATTATATATACCGCGGAGTGGAGCAGTTCGGTAGCTCGTCGGGCTCATAACCCGAAGGTCGTTGGTTCAAATCCAGCCTCCGCAACCAGGAAGCCCCTGAGGGGCAAGTCGTGCACGAATTAGTGTGCGACTTTTTGTTTTTATGCACGCAAGGAAGCTCTTGGATCCCTCATGATTATTCGTACAGAAAAATAAAAGTTTTTATGTATTATATCTTTCTTAAAATTTATAGTTAAATATGAAAAACCACCAACTTATGTTGGTGGTTTAAAAGTTCTATTCCATTTGTTTCCCGAGAAAAATTGCTGCAGTTTGTACTAATTTTGTTTCGGTATCACCTGGAATAGTATTGTTTTCGTTTTGCAACATTATCACAGCTCCGGTTACGTCGCCCGCAACTATTATAGGAGAAATTACAACTGCTTTTTTGTCCATACCTTCAATAGGGGTTATTGGGTTTGAATCATTTGCTGGTTTAAAGGTATAATTTTGCCGTGCCTCCATTAGGTCTTCTACGGAGGAGGTAATTCTTCTTTCTAGGTACTCTCTTTTTGAAAGGCCTGCAACTGCAACAACGTGATCTCGGTCACAAATTACTACTGGAAAATTTGAAATATGTGCTAAAACATCTGAATATGTTGTAGCAAATGGAGATAATTCACCTACAGGTGAATATTTTTTAAAGATTACGCCTCCATCAGTATCTGTATATATTTCTAATGGATCTCCTTCGCGAATTCTAAGTGTTCTTCGTATCTCCTTAGGGATAACAACTCTTCCTAAGTCATCAATTCGTCTTACAATGCCAGTTGCTTTCACCTTTTAGTTCCTCCTTAAAAAGTTATTCTTTATAATTAAATCAAAACTTTTAATTATTGTTGTGTTAATATTATTTACATATAATTTACTTATATGCAGAAAACTGGAAAAATTTTATTAAATAATTAACTTTTATCTCCAGGTTTAGATATTAACGCGGCAATATATCCGAAAAATACAGCAGCGGCAATTCCAGCAGCTCCCGCACTTATTCCCCCTGTTAGCACTCCCATAAGACCTTTTTCTTTTACAAACTCAAGAGTACCCTTTGCCATTGTATACCCAAATCCAGTTAAAGGAACTGTTGCGCCAGCTCCCGCGAATTCTACAAGAGGCTCGTAAAGTCCAATCGCGGTTAAAGCAACTCCTAGTGTTACAAACAATACAAGAATTCTAGCCGGTGTAAGGTTTGTTTTATCTATTAATATTTGTCCGATAACGCATATAAGACCACCTATAATAAAAGCTTTTATATATTCCATCGTATCACTCCTTTTGTAAACTTATTATTTCGTACAATTTCTTATTTATGTAAATATTTATTAAAATAATTTCTTATATTTTTGAAAAAATTTTGTAAAAGTTCGTGAAAAATTAGAATTAATGGTTTATAATGGAAATATATCACTTTATTTAGGTTTTTAAACGGGAGTTGGATGTATAAAAATGTCAAAAATATTAATAGTAGATGATGATATAAATATTTGTGAACTTTTAAAACTTAATATCGAAAAAGAAGGCTTTAAAACGGTAGTAGCAAATGACGGAAAATCTGCCATTGAGAAGTTTTCTTATGATGAACCTGATTTGATTTTACTTGATATAATGTTGCCGGAACTCGATGGTTGGCAGGTGTGCAAAACTATAAGAAAGACTTCAAGTTGCCCAGTTATAATGATTACTGCAAAAGGAGAACTTTTTGACAAAGTATTTGGGTTAGAATTAGGTGCAGATGATTATATAGTGAAACCTTTTGAAATAAAAGAAGTAATAGCTAGGATAAAAGCTGTGCTTCGAAGAGCAAATAAAAAAGATGAGGATAGGAAAAAAAATCTTGATTTTGATAAGTTAACTATAAATATAACGAATTATGAATTAAAGATTAATGGTAAAGTAATAGAAACGCCACCTAAAGAAATGGAACTTATTTATCATCTTGCGAGTAATCCTAATAGAGTGTTTACGAGAAATCAACTTCTTGACGAGGTTTGGGGGTTTGATTATTACGGAGATTCAAGAACAGTTGATGTACACATTAAAAGATTGCGCGAAAAGCTAGAAAATGTTTCAGAGAAATGGTCGCTTAAAACAGTGTGGGGGGTAGGTTATAAATTTGAGGTAAAGATATAATATTAAAAATAAAAACATATGTTTTAAAATGTTATAAATAATATTGTTCCTTCTTATGATTTGATAGAAAATATGATAAAATTCGTGAATTAAAGGGAGTATATTAGATATTAGAATAAAAATAGGTAAAATGAATTTTTAAAATTTAAAAATATCGTCTAAGGAACAAAAACTGTATTAGACAAAATTTTAATAGATTACATACGAAGGATAAACTTAAAATTAAATATAAAATGAAGATGCCTAGGGAATTTTATGGCGCAAGGTAAAAACACTTTACTAAAATTTTAATTTAATGTAAGTGATACAATGGAAGAATAAATAACGATGTAGTTTATTTTTATGAGATTTTATAGTATAATTGTAATGATAATTTAATGTGGAGGAATTTTTATGAGTGATAATTATAATGATGAGAACTTTTTCGAAGAAGACGAGAATAATTCATTTGATTTAGGTACCAAGCCTGATTATGATGAGGACGAAATAAATTCTTGGTCTGAGATGAGTAAAAAATATGATACAAGTGGGTTTGGAGAGACTGAAGATTCTGCACCTATTTTCAAAAAAAGACCGTCACATTATTTAGAAGAAAATAAAGGTAATTCCCCTTATAATTATGATGAGGAGTATGCAGGGGTTCACCAAAATGCATATGCTATTAGCGCAAGGAAGATAGATAAAGGATTTAAAGTATTTTTAATCGTATCAGGCATCATTCTTGGAATAATAGCTATGGTTATAGGAGCGGCAATGCTTGCCTCGTACTTAAAAGGTCAAGGGTTATTTCCACTAAACAACCAAAATCCGAATAATAATTCTGCAGTTATCAATACAGTTGATATTATAGATTCACAAGGAACCAAACCTGCAGAAGAAATATATCAGCAGGTTGCGCCGTCTATTGTTGGAGTTATAACTTATAATCCATCAGCAGGACTTGTATCTGCAGCAGCAGGGCAAGGTTCAGGAATTATTATGACAGCAGATGGTTATATTGTTACCAATTCGCATGTTATTGGAAATAGTAATAAATATACGGTTACAGTTGTAACAAGTGATAGAAAAGAATATCCGGCTAAAGTTGTAGGGTACGATACAAGAACTGATTTAGCAGTGCTAAAAATAGAAGCATCAGGTCTTAAAGCAGCTGAATTTGGCAATTCAGATCAATTAGCTGTGGGTGCAAGAGTTTTAGCTATTGGAAATCCTGGAGGACTTGAATTTTATAATACTCTTACAAGCGGACTAATATCTGCCCTTAATCGTTCACTTGGAGCTAATAGTCTTGTAAAATATATTCAAACTGATGCTGCTATTAATCCTGGGAACTCAGGTGGAGCTTTACTTAATATGTATGGTCAAGTAATTGGGGTTAACGTAGCTAAGGCAAGTGATTATGAAGGAATAGGTTTTGCAATTCCGGTAAACACTGTTAAAACTATTGTAGATAGCATAGTAAGTAAGGGATATGTTGCAGGCCGAGTTAAATTAGGAATTGTTCTAAGGCCTTTATCGGCGTATGAAGCAAAAGTAAACGATGTACCCCAAGGTCTTTTAGTTATGGAGATATCAAACGGCAGCAATGTTGCAGCCGAAGGCCTTAAAGTAGGCGATATTATTACTAAATTTGACGGCATTGACACAACTTCAACATCTTCACTTTATAGCGAATTATCAAAACATAGCCCAGGGGATTCTGTTAAGCTAACAGTTTATAGATTATCTGTGTCTGGCATACACGGGGCACAAGGGTCTAGTGTTGATATAAATGTAACTTTAGTTGAAGATAAAGGCGAATCACAATAAAAAGTAGATTAATATCTTATTAACAAATAAATGCCCCCGTCATATGACGGGGGCATTTTATAATATGTTTATTGTGTTTTGTGTGTAAAGATAAAGTCATTTTGAATATCTTTACTTGTTTTTAATATTTCGTTAAATATGGGCAGTACATACTTATATTTATCACTAGAATTTATTTTAATATTATTTAATATATTTTTTTCTCGAGCCTCATCTAATACCGGTAACTTATCGGCAAGTTTTATCTTAGCAATGCATTCAGAACACTTCATTCTTTTTAAGAGAAGCGATAAAATCTCATTGTCTATAATATCTATTTGTTTTCTAATCTCGGGTAACGTCATAATAAATTTGCCTCCTTGAAAAAGTCAACCAAAGCAATAGCTGCAATTGACTCAACTACAGGTACGGCTCGCGGAACAATACATGGGTCATGACGACCAGTTACAGATAACTTTGCAGGTTTGCGTGATAGAATATCCACAGTATTTTGCAATTTAGAGATAGATGATGTTGGTTTAACAGCACAACGAAATACAATTGGCATACCGGACGATATACCGCCTAGTATTCCGCCGTGATTATTTGTAACAGTCGATATTTCTCCATTATTAATTGTAAATTCATCATTGTGCTTACTACCGGTCATTGTAGTAGAACGAAATCCCGCTCCAAATTCTATTCCTTTGATCCCGGGGATTGAAAAAATCAGCGATGCTATTTTATTTTCAATTCCATCAAATATGGGGCTGCCAAGCCCTGCAGGAACATGAGTTATTGCGCATTCGATTATACCACCGGTGCTGTCACCGTCATTTTTTGCTAGAAGTATTTTTTGAATCATTTTTTCTTTTAAAGATTCGTTAATTAAAGGGAATTTATTAGTAGATAAGCTTTTAAGAAGATCATCCGGAATAGTGCTTTCAAACGGGGTATCGCAGATATCAAAAATTGAATATATGTGCGCCCCAATAATAATCCCACGGCGCTCTAAGAGTTGCCTGCAAACTGCTCCACAAAAAGTTAACGAAGCGGTTAATCTACCCGAGAGGTGCCCACCACCTCTTGGGTCATTAAATCCATTATATTTTATGTATGATGAATAATCAGCGTGTCCAGGTCTTATATTGTTAGCAATACTTTTGTAATCATCTGACTTTATATCGTTATTTTTTATTAAAGCACAAATAGGTGCACCTGTAGTATATCCATTTAAAATTCCAGAAATAATGTTAGGAACATCATTTTCTGTTCTAGATGTTGCAGTGTCATTAGTTCCCGGGGCACGCCTTGACATTTCTACGAGTATTTTTTCAAAGTCAATTTTTTCACCAGCGGGGATATTGTCAATCACAGCCCCAATTGTTGGACCATGACTTTCTCCAAAAATAGAAATTTTTATGTTACCATTAAATATCGAGGACATCCACAATTCCTCCAAGTTTATTATAATCCTCAAAAAACGAAGGATAAGATTTACTTATACTTTCAGCTTCAGAGATGCATATTTTACCAGTAGCTTTTATTGCTGCAATTGAAAAAGCCATTACAATTCTATGATCATTAAACCCATTTAAATTAGCTTTTTCAAAATAAGGGTTTCCTTCAATTAAAAGTCCATCATCAGTTTCAATTACATTAACACCAAGGGCAGTTAACCCAGTGTATAATGAGCGAAGTCTATCACTTTCTTTATATTTAAGACGTGATGCCCCCGAGATGCGAGTGGTACCTTTAGCGCACGCACCTAATATTGATAAAATAGGAACTAAATCAGGAATTTGTGCAGCAAAAATATTTATGCCCGATAATTCACCCGGTGCTACAGTAATTTCCTTATCAGAATAAGTTATATTAGCACCCATTCTGTAAAGCAGTTTAGAAATAGCTTTATCTCCTTGAATTGAATCCATACTAAGGCCACGGATTTTTATAGGTTTTCCAATAGCACCCGCTGCCATGAAAAATGCAGCCTGAGACCAATCCCCTTCAACGGTATATTTTTGTGCGTGATACTTTTGATTTCCAGATATTTTAAATCCATTTTCAGTGCGGGTAACATTAACACCGAATTGTTCCATAGTTTTTATAGTCATGTTAATATACCCGTCAGACTCAATAGGAGTAGTGATAATGATTTCGCTATCTCCTTTTAAAAGAGGTAAAGCAAACAGAAGACCTGTTACAAATTGAGAACTTATGTCCCCCGGAATTTCAAATTTACCAGGGATTAAATGCCCAGAAACAGTGAGTGGTAAAGTACCTGAAGAAACACAGTTAACCCCAAAGTTAGGAAGAAACTTTGTAAATACATCAAGGGGTCTAGCTATCAAGCTACCCATACCTTCAAATATGGTTTCCACACCGCAGGCACAGACAATTGGAATTAAAAATCTTAACGTTGATCCTGATTCATAACAATTGAGTGTAACGTAATTTTGAGAAAAAGCATAGCGTGAATCGATAATTAAACGATTTGATACAAGGTTAACTGATGCGCCCAGTGCTTTAGCAGCATTAATTGTTGCCATTATATCGTTAGATAAGTCGATAGGATAAATTTCGCTTATATCTTTAGCCAACAATGCACAGATGATAGCACGATGTGCATCACTTTTGGATGGGGGTACGTCTAAAGTTCCAGAGAGTGCCTGTGGCGTAATTAGAGCAGTACTCATAGTATTTAGCCTCCAATATATTTTTTAAAATCATCTTTGTGGATTCTTTTTACATAACTTTTTCCAATGGATTCAATTAAGATTATATCTAAACATTGATCGCTAGCTTTTTTATCGGTTTTAGAAATTGACACTAGATCATCAATGTTACAGTCTATTTCGTAAGGAAGATTATACTTTTCGAGCACAGAGATTAATTCACAATAAGTACCTTTTTTAGTTAATAGAAGCTTTTCGCATGACTTAACTATAGATGCCATTCCTATTGCAACAGCTTGACCGTGTGAATATCGTGAGTAGTTATAGAAATTTTCAATAGCATGGCCCAAAGTATGCCCAAAGTTTAGAAGTTTTCGTTTGCCAAGCTCCTTTTCATCCTTTTGGATGATTTCTTTTTTTATTTTGATACACTCAACAACCAGCTCAAAAATGATATCCTTTAGCTCAGAGTTTTTTATTTTATAAAAAAGCGAAGGGCTTTTTATTAAAGCATATTTAATTGCTTCAGCCATACCATCAGAAATAATTTCGTCAGAAAGAGTATTTAAAGTGGCAATATCAACAAGAACTAAACGTGGCTGAAAAAATGCACCAACGAGGTTTTTACCTTGCATAAGGTTTACACCGGTTTTCCCTCCGATTGATGAGTCGATTTGAGAAAGAAGTGTTGTAGGTATTTGGATATAATCAATTCCGCGCATATATGTTGCTGCTGCAAATCCTGCAAGATCTCCAGAAACCCCTCCTCCAAGAGCTATAATTAGGTCTTGCCTAGTAAATTCATTTTCAATAAGAGAAGAGTAAACCTTTTCAACATTTTTTAGATTTTTTGACTGTTCCCCATGATTAAAAATAAAGTAGAAAACTTTGAATCCAGCATCTCTTAATGATTTTGATACTACATGGGCATATAAATTATGCACGATATCATCAGTGACGATAAGGACTTTTTTAGCACATGTAAGTTTTTTAACATATTCACCGGAATATTGCAATAAGTTTTCCCCTATTAATATCTTATAAGGGGTGTTTGTTTTTATATTTATTTCCTTCAAAGTTTTCACCCAAAATCTAAAAAGTTATGTGCCACTTATTATTACAAAAAAGAATAATAACTGACAACGCAAGCCAAAATATTTCAAATATTCAATTGTGTTTATTATATCATTATGGTATAATAAAAACAAGTTTTTGTAGAATTATAGAATATTTTTAGTTGTATTATTAATGTAACTTTTATATAATGATCTCGGAGGGATTTAGTTGTTTAAAATAGGTCTTGATATTGGATCAACTACCATTAAATGTATAGTTGTCGACGAGAATAATAATATACTTTATAAATCATATGAAAGACATTGTTCTCAAATAAAACAAAAAATCTCAGATAAACTTAGTTACTTACGTGATAACATATTAAAAAATGAACTAGCTAAAATTGCAATATCAGGATCTGCTGGCATGGGAATAGCT
>CAQZPH010000014.1 GCA_948933715.1 uncultured Eubacteriales bacterium
ATCATCAGCACTTTTAAGCAAAAATTCTAAATTGTTTTTGCAAGTATATAACCTATCAAGAGATGCTATGCATTGTTCAATTATTTCTTTACTATAATTAATGGGATTTCTATAGTGAGAAGATATCATAAGATATCTAATTGGTTCATAACCATATTGATTTGCTACATCACGTACAGTGAAAAAATTATTAAGAGATTTAGACATCTTCTTGTTATCGATATTTATATACCCATTATGCATCCAATAGTTTGCAAAAGTTACACCATTGCAGCATTCGCTTTGCGCTATTTCATTTTCGTGATGAGGAAAAATTAAATCTTGCCCACCGCAATGTATGTCAATTGTTTTGCCAAGATATTTATTTGCCATAGCTGAGCATTCAATATGCCAACCAGGACGCCCCTTGCCCCAAGGTGAATCCCAGTATGGTTCGCCGGGTTTTGCAGTTTTCCATAGTGCAAAATCCACAGGATCTTCTTTTAGTTCTTCAACACTTATTCTAGCTCCTGCTTCTAGATCTTCAAGCGGTTGATGCGATAATTTACCGTATTCATTAAAATGTTTTGTTCTAAAATAGACGTCTCCATTTTCTGCTTTATACGCATATCCTTTATCCATGATATCTTTTATTGTATTTATAATTTCCTCTATATTCTCTGTTGCCTTTGGATAAACCGTTGCTTCTTTTATGTTAAGTCCTTTTGAGTCTTTTTTATATTCTTCTATATATTTCTGCGATACTTTAACATAATCCATTTTTTCTTCATTTGCTTTTTTTATTATTTTGTCATCTATATCTGTAAAGTTCTGAATAAAATGCACCTTTAAACCTTTGTACTCAAAGTATCTTCTGAGCACATCAAATACACATAAAGGCCTTGCGTTACCAATATGAATGTAATTATATACTGTAGGTCCACAGGCATATATTTTTACTTCTCCTTCTCTTATTGGTATAAACTCTTCTTTTTTTCTCGTCATAGTATTATATATTTTCATCTTTTATTCTCCCTTTACTTCTTTAACATATTTAAAAGCTCTATTAATATTTTCTATTTGTTGTTCTATCTTGCTTAATCTTTCTCCAACATGTTTTATATAATCAAACTTTTTATCTATTATTTTTTCTCCATCTATTTTCACAATCTTAGCCGGTACTCCTACTACCGTTGCTCCATCTGGCACTTCTGATAATACAACTGCTCCTGCGCCGATTTTTGCATTATCTCCTACTTTAAAGGATCCTAGTACTTTAGCGCCCGCACCTACCATAACATTATCTCCAAGTGTTGGATGTCTTTTTCCCTTTTCTGTTGTGGTTCCCCCAAGAGTAACGTTCTGATATATAGTACAGTTGTCTCCAATTTCAGTCGTTTCTCCGATTACTACACCCATACCGTGGTCAATAAACAAACCTTTACCTATTTTTGCTGCGGGATGTATTTCTATTCCGGTTTTCTGTTTTGACCTTTGTGCTATAAATTCCGCTAACGTTTTCATATGGTGGCAATAAAACCAGTGGGATTTTCTATAGGCTTTTACTGCTTTAAATCCAGAATATAAAAAATAAGTGGTTATTTTATTTCTTGCAGCAGGATCTTTTTTTACTATTGCATTTAAATCTTCTATCATTCTTTTTAACATATTAATAGGCACCTCCATTTAATGTTGGTCTTTTATATGTTATGCAATGCACCTTTATATGGTATGCCGCCCAAAAACCGCCAAAAGCAATAAAGGTAAATATTGTTTTAAAATGTCACGTGGGGATTTTTAGCTTATTCATTTTTATAAAAATGAATAAGCCTTCGTTTTTCCCAAAAAGGAAAAAACGAAGGCGGCATAAAAAGAGCCACGGTTCCACTCCGATTTATCACTCAAAAGTGCCATATAACGGTGGCAAATACCGCATAGAAATACTTTTAGAAGAATATTTCTTCTGTGTTCCTTCCATGTGCTAAAAAGTGCATTCTTTAGATCGGCAATAAAAAGTAATCTCAGCTAATATACTTTCTCTCTAAATATCACCGTAAACTCTAAATACTTCTCTTTCTAAACGCATTTAAACAAAAATTAAATATATATAATAAATATTATATGCCAAAAATTCAATATTGCAATACTATTTTGCTTTTTTTATAAAATTAATATTATCTTTTATATATATATATCCTGAGATTAATGTAAACGCAACAGATATCCAGATAACAATTCCGTTAATCAATTCAGCAAAACCAAAAGCTCCGTAAAGAGACGTGTTAAATAAATAAACTATACTCTGCAGTCCCAAAATTGTAATTATAGCTATAATTTGGCTAACAGTTTTAATTTTGCCCCATATGTTTGCAGCAATAACTTTCCCTTCGCCCATTGCAATTAAACGAACAGATGTTACCATAAATTCTCTCATTAATATAATAATCACAGGTACTGCCCCGGCTAACCCTAATTCTACAAAACAAATAAAACTCGACATCACTAACATTTTATCTGCAAGCGGATCAAGAAATTTTCCAAAATCAGTTATCTGACCATTCTTTCTAGCAATTTGACCATCTAAATGATCTGTAAACGATGCTATAATAAATACAATCGTTGCAAATAAAAATCTATTTGGTATACTTTTAACCATCAAAAATACTATTAAAATCGGTACCATCAATATTCTTAACACTGTAAGTTTATTTGGTGTATTCATAATATTTATTACCACCTTTACAACATATCTCCAATTAAATCACATTCTATAAAATCATCAACTAACACATCAACAAAATCACCCAGTTTAGGTTTCTTACCATTATCATTAAAATAGACCCTTCCATCTATGTCAGGAGAGTCAGCATAACTACGCCCAAAATAACACTCTGCTTTATCATAGAATCCTTCTACTAAAACTTTAATTTTTTTACCGACCATGTTTTTAGATTTTTGTTCCATAACAAGCATCTGTTCATCCATAAGAACCTGTTGCCTGTGACGTTTTATGTCTTCATCTACTTGATTTTCAAAACTAGCTGCAGGTGTTCCTTCTTCTTTTGAATAACAAAAACATCCCATTCTATCAAACCCTATTTCACGCGAAAATTCACATAATTCATTGAATTCACTATCAGTTTCACCAGGAAATCCTACTATAAAAGTAGTTCTTAAAATAACATTTGGAATTTTACTTTTTATTTTATTTAAAAGGCTACTAAGGCTTTTTTTATCTCCCGTGCGATTCATATCTTTTAAAACACGACCATTACAATGTTGCAACGGTAAATCTATATATTTTAAAACTTTATCTTCGTTTGCAATAACATTAATTAATTCATCTGTGATTCTATCGGGGTAACAATATAAAATTCTAATCCACTCTATTTTATCTATCTTACATAATTCCCTTAGTAATTCTGGTAACATAAGCTTTCCATATATATCTTCACCATATCTTGTTGTATCCTGAGCAATAACTAGCAACTCTTTAACTCCCTCATGTGCAAGTTTCCTAGCTTCTTTTAAGATATCTTCCATCGTTCTGCTTCTAAAGTTACCTCTAATAAGCGGGATCGCACAATATGTACAACAATTATTACACCCCTCTGAAACCTTTAAATATGCATAATGATTAGGGGTAGTTCTAACTCTAGAACCACTCAAAGGCAATTCGTCTTTTCTTGCAAATTTCTCTACTTTTTTACCATTTAAAACATTTTTTACTATATCTACTATATCTTTATTAGCACCAATTCCTACTGCTGCATCTATTTCGGGGAATTCTTTTAGCATTTCATTTTGGTATCGTTCACTAAGGCATCCTGTTACTATGATCGCCGAAATTTTTTTGCTTTGCTTAAGACGTATTAAATTAAAAATCTCATCTATGCTCTCTTTTTTAGAAGCTTCAATAAATCCACAGGTATTAACAATCGCTATATCACAAGTTTCTATATCACTCGTTATTTCATAACCTATATCCTTCAAAGAAGATAACATAATTTCTGCATCTACTCTATTTTTTTCACAACCTAAACTTACTAAACCAACCCTATAAGACATATATGTCTCCTTTTTCTTTAAAATACAAAAACTATAGTAAAATGAGGGCCGTGCCCAGTACACCCCAAGTGTACTGGGCACGGTGGCGGGTTCCCGCCACCGTGTAGGCTGCTAATAAAATTTTCGCAGCCTGCACGGCCCCCATTTTTTACACAGCCAAAAACTAAAAATTATGTATCAAACACTTGCCTTATTTCTTCCCAGGAATACCCATACCTCTGCAAAAAGGCAATCGCACGTTTTTTTACTTTTTCGTCTTTATATGCAAGCTTATATTTCTTATCAACTAACAATTTTATTTGCTCAACTGCGTCATATTCAATATTACTTAGTATCTCATAAATTTTATCTTTATCTATTCCTTTTTGAGATAACTCAAACTCTGCTCTACGTTTAGAAAAATGTTTATTAAACAGTAATTCTCTAGCATATCTTTTAGCAAAGTTATCATCATTTATAAGACCCAATTCTTCCATTCGTCTAGCGGATTTCTCAGCAACCCCCACACTATAATCTCTTTTTAACTTATCAATTAGTTCTTTTCTAGAATGGTCCCTAAAAGACAACAAATAAAGTGATTTATCCTTAGATCTTTTATAATCTGAGTCATATTTAAGCTCATTTAAAATTTCATCATCAACACTAGATCCAACTTTAAGCCCACTTCTGATTAATACTTCGTTATCAATCTTTGCAAAAAGTTCCCCGTCAACATATAAAGAGCTCAACATTTTATTACCTTTTTTAATATCTGTTATGTACACAACTAATCATCTACCGTAATATCAATATTCGCTCTAATATTACTTTCCGATTCTTTTTGCATCACCGGTACCTCAACAGCTGTAGCAATAGCCCCTAAAGATAACCTTTGACTAGCCTTACCGTATAATTTACCAATATTACTAGAAACTTTCTCTTCTATCTGCGAAGCTTTTTCTGGGTGCTCACGGAAAAATTCTTTAACTTTATCTCTGCCTTGACCTAACTTCTCATTATTATATGCAAACCACGAACCACTTTTCTTAATAATATCAAGTTTTACTGCTAAATCTAAAAGTTCACCATCACGAGAAATACCAGTACCATACATGATATCAAACTCTGCTTCTCTAAAAGGTGGTGCAATTTTATTTTTCACAACCTTGGCTCGTGTTCTAGCACCAATAATTTCAGTACCGTTTTTCAAAGTTTCCGCTTTTCTTACTTCTATTCTAACTGAAGAATAAAACTTTAACGCACGACCACCAGGTGTAACTTCTGGGTTTCCATAAACAATACCAACTTTTTCACGAAGTTGATTTATAAATATAGCCACGCAATTAGATTTAGAAATTGCACCAGCTAACTTTCTAAGTGCTTGAGACATTAACCTTGCTTGAAGCCCTACATGAGAATCACCCATTTCGCCTTCGATCTCTGCTTTTGGAACAAGCGCTGCAACAGAGTCAACAACGATAACATCAATAGCGCCAGAACGCACTAAAGATTCTGTTATTTCAAGGGCTTGCTCACCTGTATCAGGTTGGGAAACAAGCAGCGAATCTACATCTACACCTAATGCTGCAGCATAAACGGGATCCAGTGCATGTTCAACATCTATAAATGCTACATTTCCTCCATTTTTCTGGCCCTGGGCAATACAGTGTAGCGATAAAGTAGTTTTACCTGATGATTCAGGACCATATACTTCTATAATACGGCCTCTTGGTAACCCACCTATACCTAAAGCTAAGTCAAGAGACAAAGATCCAGTAGATATTGCATCCACATGCATAGCCTCACTTTGACCTAAACGCATAACTGCACCTTTACCAAATTGCTTTTCTATTTGCCCCAAAGCTGTTTCAAGAGCCTTTTTTCTATCGAGTGCCATTTTGTTTGTCCTCCTCATTTCCCATATTAAATCTTTTTAATTATACATTTTTTTTATTTTAAAAGCAACAAATAATATGATTTTTTAAGATTATGTTCTGTTGATAAAACCTGGTATTTAATATATAATTATATTTAATTAAAATTTCTTGGAGGTTTTTATTTTGGCTGAATCAATCGTTACATCTATAACACATAATTTAACAAGCGTCGTCCCAGCAGAAGTAATAATTTTTATTGTTTCTTTAATGCCTATTTTAGAGCTACGGGGAGGCCTTATTGCAGCTAGTCTTCTTAAAGTAGATTGGCTTTATGCTTTTCCTATATGTGTAATAGGAAACTTATTGCCGTTGCCTTTTATACTTTTATTTATTGACAAAATTTTTTCTTTCCTTAAAAAAACGCGGATGAAAAAATTAGTTTTACATTTTGAAAAAAAAGCATTAGCCAAAAGTGATTCAGTTGAAAAGCATAGAAAATGGGGACTATTTGTCTTCGTGGCTGTCCCACTACCCGGTACTGGGGGATGGACTGGTGCTTTGGTAGCCTCTTGCCTTCGAATGAAAATGAAAGAAGCTATGCCTCCAATTATTTTAGGTGTGTTAACCGCAGGTATCATTATGTCTATTATTTCATATGTTATTCCCTCCTTATTTATCTAAATAAAACTGTTTGCCTTTATAAATTAAAAAGAAAATTTAGCTAGTAAAAGTTTTCTTTTAGCTTACCTTATATTCTTGCTAAAAGCTGTTACTTGCGTTTAAGAAAAATAAACTTTAGAGGACAAAAAATGAAACAAAAAATAAACACTGATATTGCTATTTTAGGTGGCGGAGCATCGGGGATACTCGCTGCTATATCTTCAGCATACCAGTTTAAAAAGTCAAATATCCCTTATAATATAACCATTCTTGAGAAAAATGCACGTATTGCTAAAAAGATATTAATCACTGGAAATGGTAAATGCAATCTTACAAATCAAAATATTACTCTTAGAAATTATAACTTACCTGCAAGAGGTTTTATAAAAAATATTTTATCTCAATACAATTGCGATTTTGTTGTATCTTTGTTTAAAAAACTTGGTCTTTTAACCCGAAGTGATTCTATGGGTAGGGTTTATCCATATAGTAACCAAGCCTCAACAGTTGTTGATGTTCTTATTAATGAACTGTCACGATTAAAAATTAATATTTATTGCAATTTTGAAACTACGTTAATTGAAAGAAAAAACAATAAATTCTATATAGAGTCATCTGACACTATAATTAACGCAAAAAAATTAATTATTGCTTGTGGCGGTAAGGCATCTCCTTTTAATGCATTTTGTATGGATGCTTATAAGTATTTATCTAGTTTTGGACACACAATTACAGCACTTTCCCCTACTTTAGTTCCGATTAAAACAAACTCGGGATTTGAAAAATCATTAAAAGGAATCAGAACTCCTGGTGTTGTGAGCCTTATTGCTGAGGATAAGATTATATTAGAAGAGTCTGGTGAAATTCAGTTTACTGAGTCTGGTCTTTCTGGCATTTGTATCTTTCAGATGTCGGCTCTTGTTGGCGAGTTTTTGAACTTTAAAACTATCAATTATAATCCGGTTAAAAATGTTTTAATATCTATTGATTTAATGCCTGAATTTTCAAAATCTGTTATAATAAAGCTTTTAAAAGATAAAATTAAACATTTCCCAGGGAATTCTGTTGAAAATTTGTTTACCGGTATTTTAAATAAAAAAGTTGGCCAGGTAATTCTTAAAAAATCATCTATAACCAACTTATCTTTAAAATGTTCTTCTCTTTCCGAAAAACATTTAACACTTATCGCCGACAATGTTAAAAACTTTTCATTTACTCCTGTGGGTATTTTACCGTTTAAAAATGCTCAGGTTACTTGCGGCGGCGCAGTTTTAGAAGAGTTTAACTGCGATACTCTTGAGTCAAAAAAAATGCAGGGTCTTTACTCTTGCGGAGAAATACTAAATGTAAATGGAGACTGCGGTGGTTATAACCTTCATTGGGCTTGGGTATCTGGTTTTGTCGCGGGCAAATCAGCTGCTAGTTCATGCATTTAAACTAAAAATTAAAGGAGTAAAAAATGATTAGAATATCAAATCTTTATTTGCCTCTGGACTTTGATTTTAATAATATAAAAACGTTTGCATCGCAAATCTTAAAAATTCCAAGTGGTAAAATAGATAATGTAAGTTTACATAAAAAGTCAATAGATGCTCGGCGTAAAGATAATATAAAGTTTAACTGTACTATAGATGTATCTGTAGCTGAAAACGAACAAAAAATAGTACGAACTTGTAACAAAGATAATATTTTTATCGTTACACCATATGAATATACGCTTCCACTTTATAAGAACCTTTCTAAACGTCCTTTAGTTGTCGGGTTTGGCCCTGCGGGTATGTTTGCAGCATTAACTTTAGCAAATGCAGGGCAAAAACCTATTATAATTGAACGAGGTCGCGATGTGGATAACCGCACAAAAGACGTAAATAATTTTTGGCGGACAGGTACACTTGATCCTTCTTCTAATGTTCAATTTGGCGAAGGCGGCGCAGGGACCTTTTCAGATGGTAAGTTAACTACGGGTATTAAAGATAAAAGAGTACCTTTTGTTTTCAATGAATTTGTACTAAACGGTGCACCACGAGAAATTCTATATCTATCTAAACCCCACATCGGAACTGATAACCTTAAAAAAGTTGTAAAAAATATAAGAGAAAAAATAATTTCTCTAGGTGGAGAGATTTTATTTGAAACTCAGCTCATTGACATAATTAAAAATAATGAAAAAATTGCTGGCGCTGTAGTTCGTGATAATAATCATACATATGAAATCGCTACTGATAATATAATATTATGTATCGGTCACAGCGCAAGAGATACCTTTAAAATGCTTTTTGATGCTGGAGTTAAGATGACACAAAAGGCTTTTTCTGTAGGAGTCAGAATTGAACATCCACAAACCCTTATTAATAAAGCGCAATACGGTGCTTTTGCAAGCCATAAAAAACTTGGTGCTGCTGATTATAAATTAGCAGTGCACCTTGAAAATGGGCGTGGAGTTTATACATTTTGCATGTGCCCTGGAGGAAGTGTTGTGGCAGCTGCTTCTGAACCCGGATACCTTGTAACAAATGGCATGAGTGAATTTGCAAGGGATAATAAAAATTCAAATAGCGCTCTTTTGGTGAGTGTCACCCCTGAAGATTTTAATTCGGCACATCCACTTGCGGGCATCCAGTTCCAAAGAAAACTCGAACATGATGCTTTTATATTAGGCGGTAAAAATTATTTTGCTCCCGTTCAATTAGTTGGTGATTTTCTTAATAACAAAACTTCCTCTTCTCTTGGTGAGGTTGTTCCTAGCTATAAACCTGGGTACACTTTATGTAACCTTGCTAACTGTTTACCAGATTATATTATAGATTCCCTACGCCTTGGGATAGTCGCTCTTAATAAAAAACTTCCTGGCTTTGCCAAAGATGATGCAATTCTAACTGGAACCGAAACTCGGAGCTCTTCACCTGTTAGAATATTACGAAGCGAAACTTTTGAATCAATTAATATAAAAGGTCTTTACCCTTGCTCTGAGGGTGCTGGTTATTCAGGCGGAATTGTATCTGCCGCTGTTGACGGTATAAAATGCGCCCAAGCTCTTTTATCTAAAACCTAAGGTACTACACTTTTTCTTTTTTATTATATTACTTGAAAAAATTTTTAAATTTGTTATAATAAAATCAATATATGAACATATATTCATATATTGGAGGTGTTTTTTTGAACGAAAATAGCGATAGCTTGTATTTATTATCGGAATTTTTTAAAGTATTCGGCGATCTTACTAGAATAAAAATAATCAAAATTCTATTAAACAAAGAAATGTGCGTTTGTGACATTGCTAAATCTCTTAACATGGGGCAATCTGCTATTTCTCATCAACTTAGAATACTGCGCGCTTCTTCTCTTGTTAGAGTAAGAAAAAATGGTAAAGAATCATTTTATTCGCTCGATGATGACCATATAAAAACTATATTTAATTTAGGTCTTGAACATATCATGGAAGGGAGAGCTAATTTTGACTGTTAAGTATCAACTTTTAAATATTGATTGTGCACATTGTGCTCAAGAAATTTCTGAAGCTATATCCAATATTTCAGAAATAAATAGTGCGCATGTTGATTTTGTAAATAAATTAATTTATATTGATACTAAAACTAAACCTAACACGGCTTTAATTAACAAAATGCAAGATGTAATAAATTCTATTGAAAATGGAGTTAAAATTATCCCTATTACTGACTCTAAAGAAAAACAAAAAAGATTCCACAAGGATTTAATTTTTATTTTTATGTCTATAGCTTTTTTTATTTTAGGAATCTTATCTAAACCAATAAATTACTACTTACAATTGTTGTTATTCATATTATCAATAATCCTTTGCGGTTATGATACTTTTAAAAAAGGAATATTATCTCTTTTTAAGTTTAAACTCGATGAAAAAAGTTTAATGACAATTGCGGCTATTGCTGCTTTTATTATTGGTGATTTTACAGAAGGTTTCTTTGTAATTTTACTATTTAAAATCGGTAACTTACTTGAAAATCTTGCTGTAAATCGTTCACGAAACAGTATAAAAAAATTAGCTTCGGTTGTTCCAGATACTGCATTTTTGTTAACTAACGGGACTGAAACAAAAGTTTCTGCTAATGATTTAAAAATAGATGACATAATAAAGGTCCATCCGTTTGATAAAATCCCAGCTGACGGTATTGTAATTGACGGAACATCCTCTCTTAACCCATGCGCTATAACAGGAGAGAGTATTCCTATAGATGTGTCAGCTGGTAGCAAAGTTTTATCTGGTATGATAAATAATTCAGGGACAATCACTGTTAAAGTAACGGCACCTGCTAGTGAATCTGCAGCAGGAAAAATAATTAAAATGATAGAAGAAGCTTCTATGCAAAAAGCCGATACTGAAAACATCATTTCGCGGTTTGCAAGAATATATACTCCTATTGTTGTAATTTTAGCCGTGCTTTTATGTATATTTCCTTTTATATTATCACTTGGCCCTTTTGACTTGTGGTTTAGACGTTCGCTAGTTTTCCTTGTCGCTTCGTGCCCATGCGCTATTGTTATTTCTGTTCCACTGGCTTTTTATTCTGGAGTAGGTACATCCTCAAAATTTGGAATCTTATTTAAAGGTAGTAAATATATCGAGGTTCTAAGTCACACTGATACAATTGTTTTTGATAAAACTGCAACACTCACAACAGGTGTTTTATCTATATCTAATATTCATTCCTTTGATAAAAATATTAGTAAAGAAGCTATTTTAAATCTCGCTGCTGCTGTAGAATCTTATTCTAATCACCCTATTGCTAATGCCATTAAAGATGCAGCTTCCGGGGAAAATCCGTTTGTTGCAACAAATTTCACTGAATATGCAGGGTTTGGCGTATGCGCTTTTATTAACAATAAAAAAATATTATGTGGTAACAAAAAACTATTTCTTGAAAACGATTATAACATGGACACAATTGTTGATTGTCCTCTTTATATTGCTATCGACAAAAAAATAGTAGGAGCCATGGAATTTAGCGACACCGTGCGAGACTGTGCACCAAACGTTATATCAGACTTAAAAGGTTTAAATATTAATGATTTCATAATATTAAGCGGTGACTCTGAAAATGAAGTAAAAAAAGTTGCGCAAACTTGTGGCATAGATAAATTCTATTCTAAACTTTTACCTGAAGATAAACTTAAAATATTTAATAAAATAAAAGAATCTTCTCGTGCTTGTGTTTTTATTGGTGACGGCATAAATGATACTCCCACTTTAGCAGCTGCTGACTGCGGTATTGCTATGGGCCAAGGTAGCGTTGCTGCGATTGAAATTGGAGATGTCGTATTTTTAAATAACAATATTGATAAACTTCCCGCTTCAATAAAATTATCACGAAAGATAATGAACATAGTTAAATTTAATATTGGTTTTGCACTTGTAGTAAAAGTTATTGTTTTAATATTAGCAGCTCTTGGAATTGCACCTATGTGGTCTGCTGTAATTGTTGATACTGGTGTAACATTACTTGCGGTTTTAAATTCTTCTCCTAAATTTATAAGATATTAATTTAAATATATAAATAAAAAACAAAGGAACACTAAAAATAATAGATAGTGTTCCTTTACTTTTATTTTAAAGTCTTTTTAATCGTTCCACTGCTTTTAAGGTGTTATCTCTATCTCCAAAAGCTGTTACTCTAAAAAAGCCTTCTCCATTTTTTCCAAACCCTGAACCTGGTGTTCCTACAATATGTGTTTTCTCTAATAAATAGTCAAAGAAATCCCACGAGGTCATTTTATCTTGGCACTTCATCCAAATATATGGAGAATTTTCGCCACCGGTAAAATATATTCCTTTGTCTTTTACTGCTTTAGCAATTAATTTTGCATTATCTTTATAATAATTTATATTTTCAGTAATCTGAGTGATTCCCTCTTTTGAAAATACAGCTGATGCACCTTTTTGAACAATATAAGACACGCCATTAAATTTTGTTGATTGCCTTCTAAACCACAATTTATTTATTGATGCACCATCAAACTCTAAATCCATTGGCACCACTGTATATCCACATCTAACACCTGTAAACCCCGCTGTCTTTGAAAATGAACATAATTCTATCGCGCATTTTTTTGCACCTTTTATTTCAAAAATACTCCGAGGTAAAGATTTATCTTCAATAAAAGCTTCATAAGCAGCGTCAAACAAAATAACTGCTTTATTTTCGATCGCATAATCAACCCACTTCTTTAGTTGCTCATGATTATAAACCGCTCCAGTAGGATTATTAGGAGAACATAAATAGATTATATCTGCTTTTATATTTTCATCCGGAAGTGGTAAAAAACCATTATCTTTGTTAGCATTTATATATTGTATCTTTCTGCCGTCCATAACATTAGTATCTACATACACAGGATAAACCGGATCTGGAATCAGCACCGTGTTCTCTTTTGAAAAGATATCTAAAATATTTGCAACGTCACTTTTAGAACCATCACTTACAAATATCTCATCAGCGTCAATTTCTATTTTTCTATCATTGTAATATTTTTTAATTGAATCTCTTAAAAAATCATACCCTTGATATGGCCCATACCCTTTAAAAGTATCTTTCTGGCTCATCTCTAAAACTGCATTTTGCATCGCATTAATAACAGCCGAGCACAATGGCAAAGTTACATCACCGATACCTAATTTTATTATGTCTGCATCAGGATGAGATTTAGAAAATTCCGTGGTTTTCTTAGCTATATTGGCAAAAAGATAACTCTCTTTAAGATTAAAATAGTTTGAATTTATTTTCATTAAAACGACAGTCCCTTCAGAATATAAAGTAAGGCAAAAATTATTTATTTTTTAAAGAAGCTTTTATAAATTCTCTAAACAAAGGGTGCGCATGATTTGGCCTACTTTTAAATTCAGGATGATATTGCACACCTATAAAGAAATCATTTGCTGGAATCTCAATTGCTTCCACTAATAAACCGTTAGGAGAAGTCCCTGAGAATACTATACCATTCTCTTCAAATATTTCTCTATAATCATTATTAAATTCATACCTATGTCTATGACGTTCATTTACTATTTCTTCTTTATAAGCTTTTTGCATTATAGTACCTGGTTTTATTTTGCATGGGTAAGCCCCAAGTCTCATGGTACCACCTTTTGGCAAGTTACCCTGCTGATCTTTCATTAAATCTATAACAGAACATTCTCCATCGGGTTTAAATTCACTTGAATTGGCATTTTTAAAACCTAAAACATTTCTTGCAAACTCCATTGCCACCGTTTGCATACCAAGACAAATCCCAAGAAACGGTACATTATTTTCTCTTGCATATTTTATGGCACTTATCTTACCATCTATGCCCCTATCTCCAAAACCACCTGGAATTAATATTCCATCACACTCGGATAACAAATCTTTTGCACTAAAATCGGTAACTAATTCAGCGTCTATCCATTTTATCTCTACTTTAGCGCCATTTTCTATGCCTCCATGGCTCAATGCTTCTGCAACTGAAAGATATGCGTCATGCAATTTAACATATTTTCCGACCAGTGCAATCTTAACGTTTTTATCTCTTGCGTTTATTCTATCCACCATAGAAATCCATTCAGACATATCACCCGGTGTGCAGTCAATACCCAATTCTCTGCATACAATAGACGAAAAGTTACTTTCCTCAAGCATTAAAGGTGCCTGATAAAGCGATGGAACAGTCATATTTTCTATAACACAGTCAGGTTTAACGTTGCAAAACAGCGAGATCTTTTGCCTTATACTTAAACTTAAGGGTTCATCGCATCTAGTAACAATAATATCCGGGTTAACTCCAAGCGAACGGAGCTCCTTAACCGAATGTTGAGTTGGTTTTGATTTATGTTCACCTGAACTTTTTATGTAGGGCACAAGCGTTACATGTATAAATAAACAGTTCTCTCTTCCAACTTCAAGCGAAACTTGCCTAATGGCCTCTAAAAAAGGTTGACTTTCAATATCTCCAGTTGTACCACCAATTTCAGTTATAACAACATCAGCTTTAGATTTTTTCCCCACAGAATAAATAAAGTTCTTTATCTCGTTTGTAATATGTGGAATCACCTGGACAGTCTCTCCAAGATATTCGCCATTTCTTTCTTTAGCTAAAACATTCCAATACACTTTACCGGTAGTAAGGTTTGAAAACTTATTTAAATCTTCATCAATAAATCTTTCATAATGGCCAAGATCAAGATCTGTTTCTGCTCCATCCTCTGTAACAAAAACTTCACCATGTTGATACGGACTCATTGTTCCTGGGTCAACATTTATATAAGGATCTAGCTTTTGCGCTGCCACTTTTAATCCCTTTGATTTTAGTAACCTTCCTAAAGAAGCTGCTGTAATACCTTTGCCAAGACCAGATACCACTCCTCCAGTTACAAAAATATATTTTATCATACTTCAATTACCCCTTCAAAAACTTTTTTTGCCTCACCTGTCATGTAAACAGAACTATCTGTATACTTTATCTTAAGAGTTCCACCCTTTAAATTAACTGTAACTTCATCATTTTCTTTGCAAATTCCATTTACAACTGCCGCTGCAACCACTGCTGATGCACCTGTTCCACATGCAAAAGTTTCACCGCTTCCGCGTTCCCAAACTCTCATATCAAGGGTCTTTTCATCTATAACTTTTACAAATTCTGTATTAACCTTTTCGGGGAACAACTTACTGTTTTCAAATTCTGGGCCTATTTTATTTATATCTATAGACTCTATATCATCGCAAAAAACCACGCAATGGGGGTTACCCATAGATACACAAGTTATGTTATAACTTTTTCCACCAAAAATCATTTCCCGGTTAATAACTTTATCTGACTCTATATTCACAGGAATCTTATAAGATAAAAACTCCGCTTTACCCATATCAACTGTTAAAAATTCAGCTTCATCATTTTTGGGGGCCACTTTAAGGGTTTTAACTCCACTTAAAGTTTCAATAGTAATTTCATTGTTTTTTACCATATTGTTGTCATATAAATATTTTCCAACACAGCGAATACCGTTTCCACACATTTTTCCTTCGCTTCCGTCAACATTAAACATTCTCATTTTAGCGTCTGCAATATCAGAGGGACAAATTAAAATGATTCCATCACTGCCAATTCCATATCTTCTATCAGAGAGTTTTACACTTAAAGCACCTGGATCATTAATTTTCTCCTCAAAACAATTAAAATAAATATAATCGTTACCGCAACCATGCATCTTTGTAAATTTTAACTTCATTTTATATCCCCTTTTGCCCCCAAAATTTTTATAACGTTAAATATATAATAACTATTCGAAAATATAACACAAATAAGTTATTATTATAACTCAAAACTCCTTTTTTTACAAGATACTTTTAAAGCAAAATCACTCGTTTTTTAAGGTTTTAATTGACTTTTTATTATTAATATTATATAATAATAAAATATGTTTGTCAGCCGTTAATTTAGTTTAAATTTTCTGAGGATTGATGATCCTCTTTTTTTATTATTCTTTAATATTTTCGTATATTATGACAAATTTAAATAAAAGTCTAGAAAGGACCCCTAAATGGATAAATTACTTTTTAAAGATCTTAATCTCTCTTCGGAGGTTATAAATGCTATAGAAGATATGGGTTTTAAAACAACCACTGAAATACAATTTAAAGCCATTCCTTTAATAAAAAAAGGTCTTGATGTTATTGGTAAATCGCAAACCGGAACCGGAAAAACTGTTGCTTTTGGTATTCCTTGCGTTGAAGCTATAGACACTAAAGTTAAAAAAGGAGTGCAAGCTTTAATTCTTTGCCCTACCAGAGAACTTGCTGTTCAGGCATGTGAAGAAATAAACAAAATCGCTAAATATAAGCCTAACATTAAAACGGCTGATATCTATGGTGGTGCTTCAATTGAACGTCAAATTTCTAAACTTAAATCTGCCAATATAGTCGTTGGTACTCCAGGACGTGTTATGGATCATATGCGTCGTCGTACTTTAAAACTTGATAATCTAAAAATGATTGTTCTTGATGAAGCCGACGAAATGCTAAGCATGGGATTTCGCGAGGATATAGAAACTATATTAACTGTTACTCCACTCGAGCGTCAAACCATTTTATTTTCAGCTACTATGCCCTCTGAAATATTAGCACTTACAAGAAAATTTCAAAATAATCCTCAAATGGTTGAAGTAAATAGAAATCAACATACCGTTTCAAATATTTCACAGTGTTACTATAATGTACCCATGGGTAGAAAAATGGATGCTTTAAATCTATTGTTAAAGTTTTATAACCCTAAACTTTCTATGATATTCTGTAACACTAAAAAAATGGTTGACGATATTACTGATTATTTAACTAAACATAAATTCAGTGCACAGGGTCTTCATGGAGATATGAATCAATCTCAGCGAACAAAAGTTATGAATTCTTTTAAATCCGGAAAAACTAACATTTTAGTAGCTACAGATGTCGCTGCAAGGGGCATTGATGTTAATAACATTGATTACGTAATAAATTATGATATTCCTCAAAATACTGAATACTACATTCACAGAATTGGCCGTACCGGTCGGGCGGGTAAGTCCGGTAAAGCTATTACTATCTGTAGCGGTCGCCATCAATCAGAAATAATGTCTCGTTTGGCTCGTCTTGTTAAGGCTAAAATCAGTCTTGAAGAAATGCCAACTATTGACGAGGTTTTATCTAAAAGATATGAAAACGAATTAGCCGAAATTAAATCCAACCTTTCAGGGCCCATAAATGATAAATATATGCAGATGGCTTCGTCATTGCAAAAAGAAGGTTACCCTTCTGAAAAGATAATTGCTGCTTTGCTTTGTATGCATTTTGGAGAATTTAATCTAGATATAGATGAAGTTAAATCTATTAAAAATTCATCTGCAGCTAAATCTGTATCTTATAAGAAAATTATCATCAATATTGGACGCACTAAGAGAGTCGCTCCAAACCATATTGTAGGCGCAATCACTGAAAGTACTGTTCTTTCGGGAAAAGACATTGGAAAAATCGAAATATTTGACGATAAAACTATTGTCTGCGTTCCTGAACATGCACTTGACGACACTATAAAACAAATGAAAAACTGTAAAATATGTGGCACTCCAACTGTAACTAAAATTTATAAGTCCAAAAGTCCTTTTGATAATTCATCGAGTTCTAAACGCAATTCTTCCCAAAATCGCACTTATAATAAAGGCAAAAGAAAACGTAAATAAATTAAAAAAACTTAAAAAATTATACAAAAAAGAACCTTTAATTAATAAATTAAAGGTTCTTTTAATTTTGAGGATGTGTTAATTTTACGCTTTTTTAAAAGTTTACAAGTTAAGAGTCATTTTAATATGTGGAATACCATCTTCAAGAAATTCTTCAGATGTTTTAATAAAGCCTTGCTTTTCATATAACCCTTTTGCATACGTTTGAGCTTCTATCACAATTTTATTTGCTTGATATTTTTCTTTTGCTACATGGATACCTTCTTTTAAAATTCTTGTTCCAAAGCCACAGCGCCTTTTTACAGCTATTACACGACCAATGGAAACTTCATCAAAAGAAACTCCTCTGTCTAGCACTCTTAAATAAGCCTCTATTCCCTCATTGTCACGCAAAAATATATGAATTGCATTTTTATCTTTTCCGTCGATCTCTTCCAACGGGCAATGTTGCTCAACAACAAAAACAGCCGATCGCAGTCTGAGTATTTCATACAGCTCATCTTTAGTTAATTCCTCATACTTTTTAATATTTAATTCCACAATTTTATCTCCTACAAATTAGCCTCATTTATTTCTTAAGCGGAAATATATTCAGCTGAATTAATTATTTGTTCTTTAGTTTTAAAATTTTCTCTAAATAAAATTACACTTCCAATATGATATTTACCAATGATCTCTTTAATATCATCGTTAATTTCAGTTACAGGATTGCCATCTCAAAATCTCTACAATCAAGGCACATCATCTGACCTATTTTTTCTACATCTGGCCTTGTTGCGGCAGAGCAAAATACTAAGTTTAAGATATAAACTTGTAAACCCTAATAAAAATAATTTTTTATTATCTTGTAAAATCTAACTTCTTTCTTTATTTTTTGAGAATAACAACAGATTGTTTTCCTAACTCATTAAATCTTTGGTTTACTAAAGTTTTGCTATAAGTAATTAACCCATGGTTTTTATAAGGATCATTAAAATAATAGGAATTATCATCATAGCCAACTAAAACTAAACAGTGTTCCCCTGCTGGCCACGTGAATCTATCCCCTAGTTTATATACAGAGTTTTCATCGACGTAATTAATAATCCAAGAATCCCCAGTTTGTGTAGCTTTCATATCCATAGTTGCCCAAATTAAAACGGGAATACCTTTATCAATATAATTTACAACAAGATCCGGTAAATTCATTCCTGTAGTAACTTTAGCCTCATGCTTTATAGGATCTAATATTTTATTAATTGATTTAGCTGTCGATGGCGCATAGCTACCATAACCACAGTTTTCACCATGCTCTATATAAGGGCTTCCCGGGTATGCTGCAGCTGGATCGGGTCCATATACTTTTCCATCAATATCTTCATACCAGTCACGTTTAATTAAATAGTTATCTGTAAAGTCCTTTTCTGATATATCATATTTATAATACTGAAGTAACATAGTAGAACTCACCGCTTCACATCCATAAACTATTTCATCTTGGTTTATATAGGGAACATTTATTAATTTAGTAGGCAACTGAAGCGATAATTCTTCATTATCGATAGCAAATGATAAATTATTAAAATCCAACACCAAGCTTAAAATTACAGTGATCATAAGTACAGCCGAAAGTTTTTTTCTCAACTCATATCCACTCCTATTTAAAAATAAATTAAGACTCTCAAGCCTAATTGTGCATGTATTGAAATTTAAACAAAAAATACATCCAAACCATGGGGAACGATTTTTCTGCATACCTTCCTCATGGGACAAAATACCGTTAGGCACCTGAAATTTAAAACTGTGTGCAACTACTTTCACAAAACACAAAAGCCCCTTACGCAAATTGCGTGTCGAGGCTATAAGTTTGGTACGGGTGACAGGACTTGAACCTGCACGGTTTTGCCACTAGAACCTAAATCTAGCGCGTCTGCCAATTCCGCCACACCCGCATATCACTTGATTATTATACCTTGCCGAGATATAAAAATCAAGTACTTTTAATGAGATAATTAGTTAAAAACAAAAATTATTCTATTTCAATATTATAGGTTTTTAGCCAACAATCGATTTGAATAATGTATGCCATAATCTGCGCAGCCCCCATTAACTGACCATACCAAGGTGAGGATATTGACTCTGGGTTTTCCATTATCTCATATACTCCATTGTGGTTAAGAATTTTGCTTAGTAGTGAAGACTTATCATTTAATATTTTTTTAACCTGTTTGCTCACAGCCTCCATATAAACAGGATTATGAGTCTTTGGATAAGGACTTTTCTTTCTAAATACTATTTTATTTGGAAGTATTCCCTTCATAGCTTCTCTTAAAATTCCTTTCTCTCGGCCCTTATATGCTTTTATTTCCCAGGGCATATTGTAAGCATATTCAACTATTCTGTAATCACAAAACGGGACCCTAACCTCAAGCCCATTGTACATACTCATTCTATCCTTACGGTCAAGCAATGTTTGCATAAACCAATTAATATTAAGCATAAACATTTCTCTCATTCTAGAGTCAATATTATTTTCCTTTGGTAATTTATCTGTTTTCCTAACAGTATCCATATACCTTTGATGTACGTATTCATCTGCCTCAGGTAAAAATCCTTTTTTTAAAATCTTCTTTCTAATGTCAAGCGAACGTGACCATGGAAATGTATCATCCATTAAAATTTCTTTATTATGATACCATGGGTATCCTCCAAAAATTTCGTCAGAACATTCACCTGATAAAGCTACTGTAAACTTCTTTTTGATCTCTCTAAAAAGCAAAAGCATGGACGAATCTATATCTGCCATTCCGGGTAAATCACGGGCTAAAGTTGCTTCATCAAGGGCATTTGCCAACTCTATATTATCAATAACAATATAATTATGGTTAGACAAAATCTTGTCAACCATTAATTCTATATATTCTCTGTCTGCATTTGGTTGGAAGAGACTTTTCTTAAAGTACTTCATGTTATCAACATAGTCAACCGAATATGTTGATAATTGACCCCGATTATTTCTTCTATAATAATCGGCTGCAACTTTAGAAATAATACTTGAGTCAAGTCCTCCTGATAGCAAACAGCAAAGCGGCATATCTGATATTAACTGTCTTTCTATTGAATCTGTGACTAAAAATCTTGTTTTTTCTACGGCTGTATTAAAGTTATCTGTAAACTCTTTTGCCTTAAGGCTCCAATATTTTTTTCTTCTTAACCCCCTACTTTTCGAGAAATATGCACATTCTCCAGGTTTTAATTCTTCAACCCCGCTGATTATTCCTTGGCCTTGTGTCCTTCCTGGG
>CAQZPH010000015.1 GCA_948933715.1 uncultured Eubacteriales bacterium
ATAATGAATATTGCCAGTTAAATCAGTCGGAGGGAAACTATGCCAGAAGAAGCAAAATGGTACATTGTGCATACTTACTCAGGGTATGAGAACAAAGTGGCATCTAACCTTGAAAAAACTGTTGAAAACAGAGGCTTTCAGCATTTAATTCAAGAAATTTATGTGCCTACTGAGACCGTCACTGAGATCAAAGATAATAAAAAACGTGATGTTGAACGTAAGATTTTTCCAGGTTATGTTATCATAAAAATGATTTTAACAGATGAAACCTGGTATGTTGTTCGCAACATAAGAGGATGCACTGGCTTTGTAGGTCCATCGTCAAAACCAATACCTTTGACAGACGAAGAGGTAAAAAAACTTGGCGTGGAAAAGAAGTGCATAGAAGTTTCTTACAAAGTAGGCGATACGGTTGTAATTATCGATGGTCCGCTGGAAGACAGTGTTGGAACTGTCGAACAACTCGATACAGATAATAACTGTGTGCGAGTTTCAGTTTCCATGTTTGGCCGCTCAACACCTGTAGATCTTGAGCTGGATCAAGTGGAACTTATGGATTAGTTTTTGCAATAGATGGTCTAAAATCTATTGCCTGGGACTTTTGTCCCACTGTGGGAGGAGCAAATAAATTAAAAGGTTGTTCCGCAATTTACCACTAATTTTGGAGGTGCAAAAAATGGCTCAAAAGGTCACCGGCTTTATTAAGCTTCAGATTCCTGCTGGTAAAGCAAGCCCAGCGCCGCCTGTTGGACCGGCACTAGGTCAGCACGGCGTCAATATTATGGCGTTCACAAAAGAATTTAATGAACGCACAAAAACAGATGCAGGATTGATAATCCCTGTAATTATTACGGTTTACGCAGACCGCTCATTCACGTTTGTGACAAAAACTCCACCTGCAGCCGTTCTTATAAAGAAAGCATGCAATATTGGAAAAGGTTCAGGCGTACCTAATAAAACTAAGGTTGCAAAGATTACGCACGAGCAGGTCAAGAAGATTGCAGAGCAGAAAATGCCGGATTTAAATGCTGCTAATATTGATACAGCTATTAGTATGATAGCTGGAACAGCACGTAGTATGGGTATAGAAGTAATCGATTGATTTAACCCAGGTGGGAGGAAATAATCCGATTTTACCACTCAATAGGGAGGAAAACCAATGAAACATGGTAAGAAATATGTTGATAGCGCAAAGCTAATTGACAAAACAAAACTATATGAAAACGATGAGGCTATGGAAGTTTGCGTTAAAACAGCGACAGCTAAGTTTGACGAAACTGTAGAAGTTCACGTGAAATTAGGTGTTGATTCACGTCATGCGGATCAACAAGTTCGTGGAGCTATAGTATTGCCTCATGGAACAGGAAAAAATATAAGAATTCTTGCAATATGCAAAGGTGACAATGTGAAATTGGCACAAGAAGCAGGTGCAGATTTTGTTGGGGCAGAAGAAATGACAACAAAGATTCAAAATGAAGGTTGGATGGACTTTGATGTTCTTATAACAACTCCAGATATGATGGGTCTAGTTGGTCGTTTAGGTAAGGTATTAGGGCCAAGAGGTCTTATGCCAAACCCAAAAGCCGGAACAGTTACTCCTGATATAGCTAAGGCTGTTAAGGAAGCAAAAGCCGGTAAAATTGAATATCGTCTAGATAAAACAAACATTATTCACTGCCCGATAGGAAAAGCTTCTTTTGGAAAAGAGAAACTTCTTCAGAACTTTGATGCTTTGCTAGGTGCAATTGTTAGAGCAAAACCTGCAGCATCAAAAGGTCAATATATTAAATCTTGTGTAGTTTCTACTACAATGGGTCCTGGTATTAGGCTGAACCCAAATAAAGTAGGATTATAAGATTTATTTTAAAGTATATAAAGAAATTTTAGAAGCTGTATATATAATATACAGCTTCTTTTATTTTAAATAGATCTAAACTAAAAAGGGAAATTTTAAATATTTAAATTATTTACTAATATTTCTTGACAACGCCATTTTTATATGTTAACATAATTAAAGCTGTTTTTCCAAAGACAGTAGGTGCATAATGCATAATGTGATTTTCACGCCTACCGAGGATTAGTGCGGTTTATACTTTAATTTTGTATTTGCGCCTTTTCTGCGGTAAGTGGAAAAGGCTTTTTATATTTATGTACGATTAGTTTTATCTTTTGGGGGTGAATAGTTTGCCAAGTGAAAAGATTTTAGAACAAAAGAAAGCTATTGTTGCAGATCTAGCTGAAAAGTTAAAAAGTTCTTGTGCGGGTGTAGTTGTAGACTATAAAGGTATTAATGTTGCCGATGACACTAAACTTAGAAAAGAGCTCAGAGAGTCAGGGGTAGAATACTTTGTTGTAAAGAACACATTGCTTCAAAGAGCAGTAAAAGAAGCTGGACTTGAAGACTTAGAACCAGTTCTTGAAGGAACAACAGCTATAGCTATTAGTCAGGAAGATCATGTAGCTGCAGCTAGGATTCTTTGCGGTTTTGGTAAAAAGAATAAGTTCTTTAACGCAAAGGCTGGATTTGTTGAAGGTAAGGTAATAAGTGAGGCAGAGGTAAATAACCTTGCTAAACTTCCACCTAAGGAAGAACTTATTGCAAAAACAGTGGGCAGCTTGAACGCACCAATTTCCGGACTTGTTACTGTGCTTGATGGCACAATTAAAGGACTAGTTGTTGTTCTTAACGCAGTTGCTCAAAAGCAAAGTGCATAATTATGTAAAAAACGAGCGTTGCTCAAAATTATTAATATTTTTGGAGGTTACTTATCATGGCAGATAAAGTTGCAAAATTAATTGAAGATGTGAAAGCATTAACAGTATTGGAATTAAGTGAGCTTGTAAAAGCTTTAGAAGAAGAATTCGGAGTGTCAGCAGCAGCTCCTGTTGCTGTAGCAGCAGCTCCTGCAGCCGGTGGTGCTGCAGCAGCAGAAGAAAAATCAGAATTTGATATAGTTCTTAAATCAGCTGGTGCAAACAAAGTTGCAGTTATAAAAGTTGTTAAAGAGGTTACTGGCCTTGGCTTAAAAGAAGCTAAAGAAATTGTAGATGGAGCTCCTAAAACTATTAAAGAAGGTGCTTCTAAAGAAGACACTGAAACTATTAAAGCTAAATTAACAGAAGCTGGAGCAGAAGTAGAAATTAAATAATTATAAAAATACCGCAGAAATTTTTCTGTGGTATTTTTCTTTGGTTTTTATATAGGTAAATATATTAAAAATGAAATTATAATTAAGGGGCCATGTTAACCATAACATGGCCTTTTATTATAGAATTATTATTTAGATTAATATAATTCAACCTATTGTTATATTTTAAATGAATAAGATTAAAATTATTTTCAAACAATAATAAAAAAGTTTGAAGGTGATTTTGTGGAGTCAACGTGGCTAGAAGGTTTAAAAATCGAGAGATTTCCCGAGCTTAAGAGTGATATAAAAACTGACGTTTTAATAATTGGAGGAGGCTTAGCTGGAGTTTTATGTGCGTATTTTTTAGAACAAAAAGGCGTAAATTATACCTTAGTTGAAGGCGAACGAATTGGAATGGGGATTACTAAAAATACTACAGCTAAGATTACTTTTGGTCACTCTTTGATTTATAGCGATTTAATTGAAAACTTTGGTGAGTTTTATGCAAACCAGTATCTTAAGGCAAACAAATTAGCACTTGATATATATGCAAGACTTTGTAAAAATACAGATTGTGACTTTGAAAAGAAACCAGCATATACTTATTCTCTTTATAACAGAGAAAAAATCGAAAATGAAATAAAAGCGCTCCAGACTCTAGGCTGTAAAACCAAATTTGAAAGTGAAATCCCCTTACCATTTAAAATAGCTGGAGCTATAAAGCTTGAAGATCAAGCACAATTCAACCCGATGAAATTTATATCTCAAATATCAAAAAATTTAAATATTTATGAAAACACTTATATAAGAGAAGTTAAGGGAAACATTGCATTTACTGGTCGATATAAGATTACAGCTGGAAAAATTATTGTAGCAACGCATTTTCCATTTATAAATTTACATGGTTCTTATTTTTTAAAAATGTATCAGAACCGATCATATGTTGTAGCTATTGAAAATGGCCCTGAAATTAATGGAATGTATGTGGATGAAGCAGAAAAGGGAATGTCATTTCGTAATTATAAAAACCTTTTGTTAGTGGGCGGCGGAAGTCATCGAACGGGTAAAAACGGTGGTAGTTATAATGAATTAAGGGAATTTATTAAAAAGCATTATAAAAATTCATCTGAGAAGTATTTTTGGGCGACTCAAGATTGTATGACTCTTGATGGGATTCCATATATTGGACAGTATTCTAAAAATACCCCCGATTTATTTGTAGCTACAGGATTCAACAAATGGGGGATGACGTCTTCAATGGTAGCAGCTATGATTCTTTGTGATTTAGTTATCGGAAAGGAAAATGAATTCGAAGAAGTTTTTTCACCTTCAAGAAATATATTAAAACCGCAACTTTTTGTAAATGTAGGTGAAACCTTGGTGAATTTCCTAACTCCTACACCTAAAAGATGTTCTCACCTTGGCTGTTCGCTGAAATGGAATAAATATGAACATACGTGGGATTGCCCATGTCATGGTTCACGTTTTGAAGAAGATGGCAGGCTTATTGATAATCCTGCAATGAGGGATACAAATGTTTAAAGGATTTTTTGAAGGATGGTATTTTAAACATCAGAATAAATTAAATACGGTTTCAATAATCCCGGGTATTTCAAATTCAAAGGCATTTATTCAAGTTATAACTGAGGATGAATCTTATAATATAGATTTTCCTAAAGAAAAGTTTTTTAAAAGAGAAGAAAGTGTAGTAATTAATGAGAATGTTTTTTCACGTAAAGGTATAAAGATTAACATAAAAAAGAAAGATTTATCTATAAAAGGAGAAATTTTTTATCATAACTTGACGCCTTTAAAAAATGATATTATGGGACCGTTTAGATTTTTTCCCTTAGAATGTCGTCATGGGATTATAAGTATGTATCATAACCTTTCCGGAGAAATAGAGATAAATGGAAAGGTATTTGATTTTAATGATGGTATAGGGTATATCGAAAAAGACAGTGGCCACTCTTTTCCTAAAAGTTATGCATGGATTCATAGTAACGATTTTGAAGAAAAATGTTCAGTAATGGTGGCTATTGCTGATATCCCTTTTTTAGGATTTCATTTTAGAGGTTTAATTTGTTCTGTTTATTGTCAAGAAAAAGAATATATAATAGCGACTTATAACAATGGGAAGATTTTAAAATGTACCAGAGAAGAAATTTTAATATGTAACACTACATTAAAGCTTTATATACGTATCTCAGACATTGAGGAAAAATCTTTATATTCGCCTATTTCTGGAGAAATGAAAGGTATTATAAAAGAATCACCCTCTTGTAGGGCACAATTTAAATTCTTTAAAAATGAGGATTTATTGTTCGACTTAACTAGTTTAAAAACCAGCTCTGAATTTTTTGGTTATTAAAACAGGTTTTTAATTTTTATAATATAATAAATTCGGTATATATAAGAAAATAATTAGATGTTTATAATTAAAGACAATGGCGAGCAAAATAAAAGTTGCTAACCATTGTTTTTTATTTAATTAAACTTTTAAGAGATAAATGTAAAATAGCATGGGCATGTAACGAAAGGTATGAATAATACATAATATGGGTTAAATTCAAAGGAGGGTTCCTATGGAAAAAAGTGAATTTAATGCTTTAGTAGAACATTATAAAAATGAAATGATAGAGCTTTTCAACTTAAAAGCAAATACGTCAAATAAAGGTGAAGAAACTTCAAAAGAAAACCAACCTGAGAATATGAATGTAACTAGAGAAACGGCAAGTAATAATGAAAATGCAGTTAGTGAGGTTGATGCTACAAAAACAGCACAGGAAGTGACAAAAAATATGAATGTTAATAATGAAAATAAAGAGAATATGGAGAATAACGAAGAAAATAACAGTTAAAGAAGAGGTAAGTTAGGCAACTTACCTCTTTTACTACTTGATTTATTATATAATTAGTAATGATTAGTTAAAAGTTCATGATGAGTTCATATTTATATATCACTCTTAAAAAGATAATTAATAGAAATTAAAGGTATATTTTATATGGAATGTTTAGAAAAAGATTTATATTGCAAGGAAAGAAAAGAAAAAAAGACTTTATTAATAGTAAATCCTCTTGCCGGAAGAAAAATGTCGTCTGTTCAAGTAAATGAAATAGTAGAAATATTAAAACAGGGCGGGCATGATTGCAGCATATATTTTACTAAATTTAAAAATCATGCTACAAGAATAGTACGCAAAAATATAGATAATTTTGATTTGATTATTTGCTGCGGCGGGGATGGTACTTTCCATGAAGTGATAAATGGAGTATTGCAATCAAAAAAACAAGTTCCTATAGGATACATCCCAACAGGAACGACAAATGATTTAGCAAAAAGCCTTAATCTGCCTAAAAATTTAAAAGAAGCCGCTTTATTAATAAATAAGAATAATATATATAAGCAAGATGTGGGGATGTTTGAAGAAGAGGACTATTTTTCGTATGTTGCATCCTTTGGAGCTTTTTGTGAGGTACCTTATACAACGCCACAGAAAGTAAAAAATATTTTAGGACATTTTGCTTATATTTTAGCTGGAATGAAAAGTATAAGAGAGATTTGCCCATATCACCTTAAAGTAACTTGTGACGATAGAACAATAGAGGGAAATTTTATTTTTGGTGCAATTATGAATTCTACTTCTATTGGGGGGATAATTGATATTAAGAAGGAAAATGTTTACCTTGATGATGGTAAATTTGAAGTTCTTTTAGTAAAGAAATCAAAAAATCCAATAGATTTTTGCACGACACTTAAAGATTTATTAAATAAACAGTACGACAGCAAATACATAACATTCTGTCATGCTAGTAAAATAAAGATAGAGTCAGATAAAAAGATGTCATTTACCTTAGATGGTGAGTATGTAGGTAAACTAAGACATATAAAAATAGTTAACTTAAATAAAGCTATAAAAATAATTAAATAGTATTTATAAAATAAAAGAACAGCGAGGCATACCCCAAAAGAGTACATCACTGTTCTTTTATTATCTCTTATTTATTTTTAATAGTGCAATGATTAAATTTAATCTAAACTTAATCATATTAAATAAGCTAGAATGATTAAGACCGGTAGAATTATTAACATGGCGTCTATACTTAAGCAACGGTATATTTATAAATTCAACTTTTCCTATTTTTTCTGCAACTAAACCAATCCATTGATCATGCATAGGAATATTTTTAGGAAAAGGAAGTATATTATGCATTAAAAATTCGCGGCGTACAGCCATGCAGCAGCCTATATATGAATTGTGGATAATATTATATAAAAATCCGGACTTACAATGTCTCATATCAAAAAATGAATTACTTATAACCTTATTTTCTTGGTTTATAACAATACAATCATGGATAATAACATCAGCTCTTGTTGCCTTAAATGCATTAACTACAGTAGAAACTTTATTATCAAGCCAGATATCATCTTGATCACAAAGAAAAATGTATTCATTTTTGCAATGCAAAAAAGCGTTTTCAAAGTTTTTAATAATTCCATTACCGGGTCCATTAATGATTTTTATACGATTGTCACTTGCTGAAAGTTTAGAAATAATCTTGTAAGTATTATCAGAACATGGATCATAAGAAATAACAATTTCATCGTTTTTATCAAGCTGGTTTAATATAGAACTTATTTGTTCTTTTATATACTTTTCTCCGTTAAAAACAGCCATAGCAATAGAAATACTCATTGTTTATTATCCTTATTTGCTATATATTCTTTAAAAGTCTTAAGTGCTTTATCTTTTTCTGAAAGAAGAATATTCATATCTTTGGTTATTGGCCAATCAACAGCAATGTCATTGTCATTATACATTATTCCGCCTTCATTTCCCGGGTCATAAAAATCAGTACATTTATAGACAAATTCAGCTTCCTCTGATAAAACTAGAAATCCATGTGCAAATCCTTCTGGAATATATAATTGCCGTTTGTTTTCATCACTTAAAACAGCTCCAACCCACTTGCCAAAAGTTTTACTATTTGTCCTTAAATCAACACCAACATCAAAAACTTCACCCTTTATTACTCTAACAAGTTTACCTTGAGGTTTTTTAGTTTGAAAGTGAAGTCCCCTTAGGACTCCTTTTTTTGATTTTGATTGATTATCCTGAACAAATTCTACATCAATACCAGCATTTTTAAAATCATTATAATTATAAGTTTCAAAGAAATATCCTCGATTATCCCCAAATACAGTAGGTTCAATTATAAACATACCATCAATAGCAGTTTTTATAAAATTAAATTTACTCATAAAATAAATTCTTTCTCCTTACTTTCTAAAAATGCAAAAAATATCTGCAAGTATCCTTTTAAAAGTAATAGCTTTATAATTGCTGTTGTTGTGCTTATAAAGTTTGCATATTTTTAAAGTATCCTTTTTATTAAGTGCATCAAGACGCATTGATGCAAATTCACATCTTTTATTTAAAATTTGCATTTTATCTTCATCTAATAAATCGTGGTACACATCTAGTGCCTGCAAGCAAGAATTTATTTCTTTAGCTTTATTAAGGCATATATTATGCCTATTGGTTTGGATCCGATTGCGAATGCTTACTAGTTCAGATAATCCAATAGTATTTTTAGAATGCAGACGATAGTTTGTAAGTGGGGTGTTAAAAAAGTATAACCCATCAAGGAAAGAAGCAATTAAAGCTAATTCCCAGTCGTGTACACAGATACTTTTAGTTTTTGATAAGTAAATATCTTTAACTTCGCGTGTAAAGGCAAGGGTGCACCCAGGAGATATATTGTGACTAGAAATAGTTAAGAAATCAATTTTTACGGTCTCAAAAGGTTCGATACGCAATTTAATAAGATTATTATTTGAATGCATTATCTTTTTATGAATACGAATAATATTATCATTTTCATCTATAAATTTAAACCCAGAGTAAATAGCTTTAATTCTTTCATCTGACTCAAAACGGTTTACCATAGCACCGACCTTAGTTTTGTTCCAGATGTCATCTTGATCGCAAAGGAAAATGATATCTCCGGTTGTATTTTCAATTGCTTTTTTAAAGTTCTTTAAAAAACCTATATTTTCGGAATTAACGTGTAGGTGCCAATTTGAAAGTCGGTTTTGTTCTATAAAGTCTTTAATAATATTTACGGTATTATCACTTGAAGCATCATCACATATTATGACTTCATCAATAGTACGCCCTTGAAAAAGAAGGGAACGAAGTTGTTTTAATATATATTTTTCTCCATTAAATGTTGCAAGTGCTACAGATACTTTGCTCATATTACTTCTCCCCGTACATTTTTTTATAATATTCCTTATATTGACCGCTTGTTACATTTTCCATCCAAGCTTTATTATTTAAATACCAGTCAATTGTTTTTTTGATACCAACTTCAAAAGTTGTTTCAGGAGACCAACCCAGTTCCTTGCGGATTTTTTCAGGATCAATTCCGTAACGCTTATCGTGGCCCTTTCGGTCTTTAACATATTTTATCAAAGTCTCGCTTACACTACTATCAACGTGTTCTTTTATATGATTTATAATCGTTTTAACAATAGTAATGTTAGTGCGTTCATTATGCCCTCCGACATTATAAACCTCACCAAGCTTGCCATTATTTATAACCATGTCAATAGCTTTACAGTGGTCCTCAACATATAGCCAATCTCTAATGTTCATTCCATCGCCATACACAGGTAAATCATTGTGATTTAAAGTATTATTTATAATAAGTGGAATTAACTTTTCAGGAAATTGATAAGGTCCATAATTGTTAGAACAACGAGTTATATTAATGGGAAACTTAAATGTATCAAAGTAAGCCTTTACAACCATGTCAGCGCCAGCTTTGCTTGCTGAATAAGGACTATGAGGGTTAAGAGGAGTTGTTTCCATGAAATATCCAGTCTGACCTAGTGATCCATATACCTCGTCTGTTGATACCTGCAAAAATTTGCAGCCCTCTTTATAAACGTCATCACCGGTAGCCCAAAATGTTTTAGCGATGTTTAAAAGATTTACCGTTCCTTCTACATTAGTTTCGATAAAAATTTCTGGGCTTTTAATACTTCTATCAACATGACTTTCAGCTGCAAAGTTTACTACATAATCAATATTGTGTTTTTCAAAGATAGCCGAAATAGCATCTTTATCACATATGTCAGCGTGAACAAATTCATAATTTTCACTATTTTCTATAGCAGTTAAATTTTCAAGGTTCCCGGCATAAGTTAATTTATCAACATTTATAATTTTTATATCGCTGTATTTTTTAAGCATATAATGTATAAAGTTTGAACCAATAAATCCGGCGCCTCCGGTTACTAAATAATTTTTCATAAAATACATTCCTTTTTTAAAGTATTTATATACGTTGAAAGAGCGTCTTGCCATGGACGCATCTCGTCCCCTACAGTACAACTAAGCATTAAATTGTTAAGAGAAGAAAAAACTGGTCTTTTTGTAGGGCTAGGAAATTCATCTGTTGAACAAGGTAAAACCTCACAGTCAAGTTCTGCATATTTCATTATTAATGAAGCAAAATCAAACCAAGAAGCCTCACCACTACCAGTACAGTGATAAATTCCATAATTATTAGTAAGTGCAATTTTTAAAATATGATGTGCTAAATCATTAGCATTTGTAGGATTACCAATTTGATCATTAACAACTTTGATTTGTTTTTTTTCTTTTCCAAGGTTTAACATAGTTCTAACAAAGTTTTTCCCAACGTACCCATATAGCCAAGAAGTACGAACAATAAAGTATTTGCTGCATTGCTCTTTTACATACTGTTCACCTAAAAACTTTGATTTCCCATAAATGCTAGTAGGAGAACATACATCCCATTCGCAATATGGCAAAGTTGCGTCGCCAGAAAAAACATAATCGGTAGAAATATGAACCAATTTAGCACCAATTTTATTGCAAGACTTTGCAAGGTTAAAAGGTCCTATGGCGTTTACTTTCATTGCAGTTTCAAAATTAGTTTCACATCCGTCCACATTTGTCATTGCAGCACAATTTATAACTATATCAGGTTTTTCTTTACATAAAAATGAAAATACTTTTTCAGAAATTGTAACATCCATTTTTTCGGCGTCAACAGCCATAATTTCGCAATCATTATATTCTTTATTGATAGGTCCAATTTCGCTGTATCCATTTTTTAAAATAGTAGACAATTCATTTCCAAGTTGCCCTTTTGCACCAGTGATGACTATTTTCAAATTAAGACCTCCAATTTGCCTTTATGAATACTAATTAAACGAGCAACGATAAAATTACAGTTTGTTGCTCTGCACAAACAAAACGTACAAGTAAAGGGAAACTAATTCTCAAGAACATTTTCCTGCGCAACTTTATATAAATATTGGCCATACTCAGTTTTTCTTAGCTTATCTGCCATTGCCAATAATTTTTCCTTATTTATAAAACCGTTTCTATAAGCAATTTCCTCAATGCAAGCAATATATAAACCTTGCCTAGTTTGCACAGCCTCAACAAAATTAGAAGCAGCTAGCATAGAACGATGGGTTCCACTATCTAGCCAAGCCATCCCGCGGCCAAAAAGTTCTACTTTTAACTGTTTTTTATTTAAATATTCATTATTTATAGATGTAATTTCAAGTTCACCCCTAGCTGAGGGCTTAACATTTTTAGCAATTTCTACAACGTTATTATCATAAAAATATAGACCAGGAACTGCATAATTTGATTTCGGATTAGCAGGTTTTTCTTCAATAGACAACACGTTCCAATCGTTATCAAATTCAACAACTCCAAAATCTTTTGGATTACTTACGTGATAGCCAAAAATTGTAGCTCCTTCTTTACGAGAAATAGCCTTTTTAAGCCGTTCGCTAAATCCGTAACCATAAAATACATTGTCTCCTAGAATAAGGCAGACATTATCGTTACCAATGAAATCTTCTCCCAGAATAAATGCTTCAGCAAGGCCACGGGGTTTTTCCTGAACTATGTAATCAAAGTGTACCCCAATTATAGACCCGTCACCCAAAAGCTCTTTATATAATGGCAAATCACGTTCAGTAGAAATTATTAATATATCTCGGATACCAGCTAACAAAAGGGTAGACAAAGGGTAATAAATCAAAGGTTTATCATATACTGTTAATAATTGTTTTGAAACGGCCAAAGTAGAGGGATAAAGTCTAGTACCAGAGCCACCTGCTAATATAATGCCTTTCATAAAAACAACTCTCCTTTTTAGTGCCATTTGTAAAAATATTTTATCATAGAACTTATATGAATGCACATATATTTAAATTGTTTAGAGCTTGTACGTTCCCAACTATGTGTAGCCTTTAAAAGTGGATTAAAAATAGCTTTACCGTATTTTTTTGCACGTCTTGTTAGGTCTGCGTCTTCAAAATACATAAAGAATCGTTCATCAAAACCATTTAACTTTTTAAATACCTCGGTTTTAATCATAATAAAGCAGCCACTACAAAAGTCAACTTCAATAGGCCCTTTAATTAATTTATCCCTATAAGTATATTCACTTCTCCATTTTTTAAATATACTCCCCAAATGTTCCATACGTCCACTTATTAAATATTTTATTTTAGGATTATGTTTAGGCAAATCCTGAGGTGTACCATCGCTATTTAAAATAGCAGGAGAAACAATAACAGCTTCAGGGTTAGCGTCAAGGTAACTCGATAAGTCATCTAAAATATTTGTATTAAAAGTAATGTCGGGGTTTAAAATAACATGATAATCAGAGGAAATTTTGTTTAAAACTTGATTGTGGCCATGCCCAAACCCTTTGTTTTTTGGTAAAACAATTAAATTAACTTGGGGAAAATGCTTTTTTACGAGACTAACAGTATTGTCAGTTGAATTGTTATCTACTACAAAAGTATCTAAAATAAAGTTTTTTGAATTTTTATATATGCTGTTAAGTACTGATAATATATTTTTTTCATTGTTACAAGTAACAATACATACAGATATTTTTTTCATCGTTATCTCTCTTTATTAATGAGTTTTATACGAGAAAATTGTATAACAGAATCATTATTATGTCAAGTTTTTAATTAGGAAAAACAGGCTTGGTCATTTATTTTTGTGGTATTGCAATGAATTTTAGAAAATGATAAAATTAAATTAAATGTAAGTTAAGAAGGAGAATGTAATTCCCATGTTAATGAGTAATTTATTTGGAGAACGTTTACGATCAAAACCTGCCGATGCAAGTTTAAATAGTCATATATTTTTGTTAAGAGGTGGCTATGTAAGACCTGTTGGAAGTGGCCTTTATTCTTTTATGACCCCTTGTGTTAGAATCCAGAAAAAAATAGAAAAAATAATAAGAGAAGAAATGGATAAAGTTGGCGGTCAAGAGGTCTTACTGCCTTTTGTTGTTCCGGCTGAATTGTGGAAACAATCAGGTAGATTTTCAAGCGTTGGGAATGAACTTTTAAGAATAAAAGATAGATCAGAAAGAGACATGGTATTATCGATGACTCATGAAGAGGCTGCTGTGTATCTTGCAAAATCTGAGGCTAAGTCGTATTTAAATTATCCATTTATGATTTACCAAATTCAAACAAAATTTCGTGATGAACCTAGAGCACGTGGGGGACTCGTTAGAGTACGTGAATTTACTATGAAAGATGCTTATTCCTTTCATACTTCTTTAGAGGATCTTGATAGGTATTATGAAAAGATGCATAAAGCTTATGAGAGAATCTTTGAAAAGGTAGGATTAGATGTTGTATCAATATATTCAGATACAGGTATGATGGGTGGAAATGGAGCACATGAGTTTATGCTTTTATCAGAATCCGGCGAAGATTCCATTGTTATCTGTGATAAATGTGATTACAAAGCGAATATGGAAGTTGCTACATCTAATTATGAAAACAATAATATGGTAGAAGAGAGCAAACAAGAAGTATATACTGAAGGCATCAAAACAATAGAAGAGTTAACTGCATTTTTAAAAATAGAAAAAAGGCAAACCATAAAAGCAGTTGTATATGCTGCAGAAGGCTATAAAAATCCTGTGATAGTTTTTATAAGAGGAGATCTTCAGGTTAATGAAGCTAAACTTAGAAATCTTATAAAAGCTGATATTAATGAACTTGCAGATTTAAAACCATACGGATTGATATCAGGATCTATTGGTCCATCTGACGAGATTTTAAATAGTTGCAGTGTAATTTTTGATGCATCGCTTGAAAATGAACCAAATATGGTAGTTGGTGCTAATAAAAAGGATTATCATATTAAAGGTTTTAGTGTTTTAAGAGATTTAAATACTAAAATGAAGTTTAGTGATGTGTCAAAAGTAAAAGAAGGACAATGTTGTCCTTCTTGTGGCAACCCCTTAAAGATTGAACGTGGCATAGAAATGGGAAATATCTTTAAACTTGGGACAAAATATACTGAAAATATGGATATGAAATATGTGGACAAAGACGGGACACATAAAACTCCAGTAATGGGTTGTTACGGAATTGGCCTTGGAAGATTGATTGCCGGTGTTATTGAAGCTTCTCATGATGATTATGGTCCCATTTGGCCAAAGAGTATAGCTCCCTGGCAAATACATATATGTGTTCTTAATATAAACAATGAAAAAGTTAAAGAAAAAAGCTTTAAAATTTATGATGACCTTAAAAATAAATATGAAATTTTGTTTGATGATAGAAATTTGTCTGCGGGAGCGCAATTTGCGGATGCAGATTTGTTAGGAATACCGCTTAGAATTATTGTAAGTAGCCGTAATGTTGATAATGATCAAGTGGAAGTGGTTACACGCTTTAACAGAGAATCAAAAGTTATAAATTATGATGAATTATATAGTTTTATAGAGGATTTTTATAATTGTTAATCTTCTTTTAATGATAATCTTAGGTTACTAGCAGTTTGTTTTTAAACCTTTTATGCTGATCGGTTTATTAAAGAAATAAAAATATAGATTGGGTAGGAATAATACTTAATTTATAGATTATTTAGAATTAGAATAATTGGTATTATAAATATACAATAATAACGTTAGCAAAATTTATTCGTTTGGATGTGTGTTATTTGAAGGATTTAATTATAATAGGTGCAGGTCCAGCCGGGCTCACAGCAGCATTATATGCTGCAAGAGCTGGATTATCTATTTTAGTTTTAGAAAAGAACATATATGGTGGGCAAGTAGCAATAACAAGTGAGATTGAAAATTATCCTGCGATTGAGAGAATATCAGGTGTAGATTTTTCTATGAATATTTATAATCAAGTAATAAATCAAGGAGTTGAAATATTACTTGAAGAAGCTAAGGAAGTTAACTTTGAGGGTGAAGTAAAAACTGTAAAGACAAATTTAAATAAATATGAATCTAAATCGATTATAATTGCTAATGGGGTCAAAAGAAGGAAACTTTTATGTAAAGGAGAAGAAGAATTTTTAGGCCGGGGCGTTTCATATTGTGCCACATGTGATGGAGCTTTTTTTAAAGGTAAAGATGTAGCAATAGTAGGAGCAGGAAACACAGCTCTTGAAGACGCTTTGTTTTTATCAAATATTTGCAAGAGTGTAACTATTATAGTCCGCAAAGATAAAGTTAAAGGAGAAAAAAAGCTTTTTGAAGCTATACAAAAAAAAGGCAACATAAACGTGATCTATAACACAGTTGTTAATGAAATAGGTGGAAAGGATAATAAAGTCTCTTTTTTAAAAACACTTAATACAACAACCAATAAAGAAAAAATACTTAATGTTAGTGCGATATTCATTGCAATAGGCTTAGAACCAGATAATAGAATATTTTCAGGATCTATAGATATTGATGAAAATGGATATATAATTTCAAATGAAGATTGTCGCACTAAAATACCTGGAGTCTTCGTTGCAGGAGACACAAGAACTAAATATTTAAGGCAGATAGTTACAGCGCAATCTGATGGAGCTATTGCAGTCTCTAGAGTATCTGAATATCTAAATTCCAAGTAAAAAGGTACCATAATGGTACCTTTTTATAGATGAAAAATAGACTGAGTTAGAGTTTGTAAGCATCTATTTAGATAAAATAATAAAAAGACTGTCAGCTATGTTTTTTTACACTGTAAAAATTTTAAGAATCCGTACAACAATTTTTAAAAAGGCAGGTGTTAATTGATGCATTCGATAGGGATTGATTTAGTAGAGATTAAAAGAATAGAGACTTCAATGAAAAATACAAGATTTTTAAATAGGTTACTTGGGGAAAGTGAATATACTCAGCTAAAAAAAAGAGGATTTCCGCCTAGAAGTGTAGCAGTTAACTTTTGTGCTAAAGAAGCTTTTCTTAAATCATTGGGAAAAGGTTTAGGGGATATTAATTTAACAGAAATAGAGCTTTTAAGGAAAGAAAATGGTCAGCCTTACTTAAAATTAGGCAAAAACGCACTTAACTTAGTTGATGAAGGTATAAAGTTTTCTGTAAGTGCGACCCATACTGAAAATTATGCAAGTGTTGTTGTTTTAGCTTATAAGATATAAAATTATGTAGGAGAAATAAGTATGAAAGAAATTGCTTTTTCAGACATAGAAAAAAACTTTCCTAAAAGACAAAAAGAAACTCATAAAGGTAGCTATGGCCGGTTACTATGTGTATGCGGAAGTGTAGGTATGGCAGGCGCAGCTATATTATCCGCTAGTTCAGCCATGAGGTGTGGAGTTGGAATTGTAAATATAGCTTTGCCAAAATCTATATATAAAATAGTAGCTTCACAGCTTGCAGAACCAATTTTTACTTTATTAACTGAAAATAAAGTAGGAACTATAAGTTTTGACAGCATGGATTTATTATCAGAATCGTTAAAAAAGTCGACTTCTTGTTTAATTGGATGTGGACTAGGAGAAAGTGAGGATACAAAAAAAGTAGTATATAAAATTATAAAGGAATATAAAAAACCATTAGTTATAGATGCAGATGGAATAAATGCCGTATCTTATAATATAGATATATTAAAGACGGCAAAATCAGAGATAATATTAACGCCTCATATTGGAGAAATGGCACGACTAATGAGTACAAGTATAAAAGATGTAAAGGAAAATAAATTAAAAATAGTAAAAGAGTTTTCAAGAAATTATAATGTTATTCTTGTACTAAAAGACTATGAAACAATAATAGCTTTACCAAGTGGTGAAATATTTATAAATAAGACCGGAAACCCAGGAATGGCAACTGCAGGAAGCGGAGATATTTTAGCAGGAATGATTTCAGCATTTTTAGCGCAAGGTATGCCTT
>CAQZPH010000016.1 GCA_948933715.1 uncultured Eubacteriales bacterium
GTTTATAGATGCTTCAAGAGAACTTCTTATTCCCTTCTCATCTGAAACTATGTTTTGAAGGTTCCAATACCTTTCAATAAAACGCCGAGAACCCTTTATACCGCTTGTACTCCATGGAGCTGACTTTTCAAAATCGCCTATGAACATCTCATAAATACGCATAGTGTCAGCGCCATATTCTTTTACTATGTCGTCTGGGTTAACTATGTTACCTCTAGATTTGCTCATTTTCTCATTGTTTTCACCGAGAATCATACCATGGCTAGTCCTTTTAAGGTAAGGTTCTTTTGTAGGAACGATTCCAATATCATAAAGGAATTTATACCAAAATCTACTGTACAAAAGGTGTAGAGTAGTGTGTTCCATGCCGCCGTTGTACCAATCAATCGGTATCCAATAGTTTATATTTTCTTGGCTTGCAAGCTTAGCTTTGTTGTTAGGATCAGTGTACCTTAAAAAGTACCATGAAGAACCCGCCCATTGCGGCATTGTATCAGTTTCTCTTTTGGCTTTAGCGCCACATTTTGGGCAAGTAGTATTTACAAAGCTTTCTATATTAGCAAGCGGAGATTCTCCAGTTGTTGTTGGTTCATAAGACTTAACATTAGGTAACATAAGTGGCAATTCTGATTCATCAATAGGAACAAATCCACATTTATCGCAATAGACTATGGGAATTGGCTCTCCCCAATATCTTTGACGGGAGAATACCCAGTCTCTTAATTTATAATTTACTTTAGCCTCACCTTTATTATTTTCCTGTAAGTATGAAATTATCTTTTGCTTGGCTTCAGGAACGGTTAATCCATCTAAAATACCTGAGTTTATCATAGTTCCTATTTGGCAGTCAGTATAGGCTTCTTTTGAGATGTCTCCACCTTTTACTACTTCAATTATAGGTAAAGAGAATTTCTTTGCAAACTCATAGTCTCTCTCGTCATGCGCAGGAACAGCCATAATAGCTCCTGTGCCATATGAAGTTAACACATAATCAGATATAAAAATAGGTATTTCTTTATTGTTAACGGGGTTTACTGCAAAAACTCCATCTAATCTTACTCCTGTTTTGTCTTTAACCAACTGAGTTCTTTCAAACTCAGACTTTTTAGACGCTTTTTCTTGGTATACCCTTACGTCTTTAAGGTTTGTTATTTTTTTATCCCACTTTTTTATAATTGGATGCTCAGGAGAAATAACTATATATGTAGCTCCGTAAATAGTGTCAGGTCTTGTTGTGTAAACGGTTATTTCGTCTCCTAATGTTGTGTTAAATTTAACTAATGCCCCTTCAGATCGACCAATCCAATTTTTTTGTTGTGCTTTTACTCGTTCCGGATAATCAACTAAATCAAGGTCATCGATTAGTCTTTGGGCATATTCAGTGATTTTTAGCATCCACTGAGACTTTACCTTGAGAACAACTTCACTGCCGCATCTTTCGCATACGCCACCTACCACTTCTTCATTTGCTAAAACGCATTTACATGAAGTGCAAAAATTTACTGACATCTCTTTTTTGTAAGCCAGACCGTGTTTAAATAATTGCAAGAATATCCATTGTGTCCATTTATAGTATTCAGGGTCGGTAGTATTAATTTCACGGCTCCAGTCTAAGGATAACCCAAGAGATTGCAACTGACGTTTAAAGTTAGCAATGTTTTTCTTAGTTATAGACTCAGGATGAACGTGGTTTTTGATAGCAAAGTTTTCAGCAGGTAACCCAAAAGCATCCCAACCAATAGGAAAAAGCACGTTATACCCTTGCATTCTTCTTTTTCTTGCAATAATATCCATTGCGGTATACCCTCTCGGGTGTCCCACATGAAGTCCATTTCCTGATGGATATGGAAACTCTATTAACGCATAGAATTTTTCTTTATTTTTATCATTATCATCAGCGTGAAAAATGCCTTCTTGTTCCCATTTTTCTTGCCATTTCTTTTCTATATTACAATGTTCGTATTTCAATTTATTCACATCTCTTCCTTAAAAGAACATTTATCAACAGATTCTCCATAAATATTATAATACGTTCTTGCTTCTTCTGAAAATACATGAACAATAACGTCAGTATAATCAATTAATATCCATGTATTTGACCGGTGACCCTCAATGTGGTGAGGAAATACACCAAGTTCCTTTAATTTTACTTCCACTTCGTCAGCAAGTGCCTTAACATGAGTACTGCTTGTACCGGTAGCTATTACAATATAATCCGCCAATACATTATCTTTAGCAGGTTTTATCAATTTTATATCAATACCCTTTTTATCATCAAGGATTTCTTCACATTTTTTAGCTATCTTTAGCGAATCCATATAACTTAACTCCTTTTATAAATCAACTAAGGCTTCTACTGTATCATTATATGCACTCCAAGAATTAGATGCAATAACATATTTTTTGTTTAACAAATTAATTATTGAAAAAGCAACTGCGGCGTCAAGGCTTTTCTCTGCTATACTTCTAATTTTTTCGACTCCCTCAAAGTCTCTTTCGTCTGAAGTTAAGTCGGCTACAAAAACAACTTTTTCAAGTTTAGACATACCAGCCCGTCCTGTAGTATGATATCTAACTGCATTTAAAATGTCTTCATCATTTATGCCCAGTATCGTTTTTAAATAGGCTTTACCTGAAACAGCGTGCCAAAGATTTTTATTTTTTAGTTCTTCTTCTGTCAACTTCATTTTCGCCTGTTCAAGGATTTTTAATTGTTCTTCCATTTCTGTTTCTTTTGTTATATCGTGCAAAAGCCCTGCTATTTCAGCTTTTTTAATGTCTGCACCGTATTTTTTAGCAAGATAAATAGATTTTTTCGAAACATTAACACAGTGTTCATATCTCTTCTGCGATAACCTGCGTTTTAAAATATTATTATACTTTTCAACCACAACTGTCTCCTTTTTATTTAGGTAGTATAACCCGTGGATCTTTATTATTTTTTCTATATAGTACAAATTTTGTGCCGATAACTTGTACTATATCTGAATTTGTTCTGTTTGCTATAATATTGGCAATTTCCTTAGCGTTTTTATTTGCAGTTTCAAGAACTTTTCCCTTAAAGATTTCTCTTGCACTTAAGGCTTCATCTGCTTGCACTATAATTTCATCGCTAATTCCGCCTTTCCCAATTATCAAAATGGTTTCCATTGTATTTGCAAGAGAGCGCAAATATGCCCTTTGTTTGCTTGTAATCATTAAATATATCTCCTTTTATGTGAATCCCCACAACTTTAGAAAAGGTTCTCTAAAGCTATTTTTAATTTCCTTAGTGCGTTCCCTCTATGACTTATTTTGTCTTTTTCTTCAGGCGTAAGCTGTGCAAAGGTTCTTCCGTCTTCTGTTATAAATATCGGGTCATATCCAAAGCCATTTTCTCCGGTGGGCGCATATCCAACCTTCCCGTGGCACTCACCGTGCACAACAATTTCTTTGCCATCCGGAAAGAGACAACAAATGGCTGTAACAAATTTTGCGGTTCTATCGTTCTTCTCAACATTTTTTAATTTGTTTAAGATTTTTTCTGTAGCTTTACCTATTGGCGCTCCTTCCCCAGCATAACGTGCAGAATAAACTCCAGGTTCTCCGTTTAAAGCGTCCACCATTAATCCAGAGTCGTCTCCTATCGACGGCATGTTTGTATATTGTACAAAAGCCCTTGCCTTTATTCTTGCGTTCTCTTCAAACGTTTTTCCGGTTTCTTCTATGTCTGATAAGTCCACTCCGGCTTCTTTTGCCCCTATAACATTGATTCCAAGCGGCAGTAAAATCCTCTTTATTTCCTCTAGTTTGTGGGGGTTGTTGCTTGCTAATATAAAATCCATATACTAATCATCCTTTGCAAACAGTGCAGAAACAAAGCTTTTTGCATTAAAAGATTGTAAATCGTCGATTTGTTCTCCTACACCAATATATTTAACAGGTACCCCAAGTTCATCTTTTATCGCAAGAACAACTCCTCCTCGCGCGGTTCCATCAAGCTTGGTAAGTATTATACCGGTAATCCCCAGGGCGTTTTTAAATTCTCTTGCTTGATTTATTGCATTTTGACCAGTGGTGGCATCAAGAACTAATAAAAATTCTGTGTCTACTTCTGGCAATTCACGGGAAATTATTCTGCTTATTTTCGATAGTTCATCCATAAGATGTTTTTTATTATGAAGTCTACCTGCTGTATCACATATTATTATATCACAATTTCTTGCTTTTGCGGCAGATATTGTATCAAAAACCACTGCAGCAGGGTCAGAGCCTTCGTTTTGCCTTACAATGTCGACTCCAGCTCTATTAGCCCAAATTTCAAGTTGGTCGATTGCCGCAGCTCTAAAGGTATCTGCGGCACCCAATATTACTTTTTTGCCTTCATTTTTTAACTGTGAAGCTAGTTTTCCTATAGATGTTGTTTTTCCAACACCGTTTACACCAATTACTAGAATAACAGACGGTTTTGTCGTAACCTTAAGGTTTTCTTCCCCCCTTAATATATCTCCAATAATTTTCTCTAGTAGTTCGCGAATCAAAGAAGGATCAGTTATCCTTTGTTTTTTTACTTCTTCTTTTAATTTTTCACATATTTTTTGAGATGTAGATATGCCTACATCTCCCATTATAAGAAGTTCCTCAAGTCTTTCAAATAATTCTTCATCTATTTTTGTAAATGATTTTAACATCGAATCTATTTGTCCTACGACACTACTTTTAGTTTTTTGCAATCCTTCTTTAAATTTCCTAAAAAGGCCCATGTTTTCTCTCCTTTTAGCTCACAAATTCTTTTTCTAGCTCAGAAGTTCTAAGTTCTAATAATTTTGATATCCCCTCGTCTTGCATTGTTACACCATAAAGCAAATCTGCCTCTTCCATTGTCCCGCGTCTATGAGTTATTATTATAAACTGAGTATTTTTGTTCATTCTTCTAAGATACGCAGCAAATTTATCAACATTAATTTCATCAAGAGCTGCTTCAATTTCATCTAAAACACAAAATGGAGCAGGACTCACCTTCATTATAGCAAAATAAAGTGCAATAGCAATCAAAGCTCTTTCTCCGCCTGATAGTGCTTCAAGATGAGTGACTATTTTCCCGGGAGGTTGCACGAATATATCTATTCCTGAACTTAAAATATCAGAGCTATTAGTTAAACTAAGTTCTGCTTTTCCTCCTCCAAATAATTCTTTAAATATAACATTAAAGTTTTCATTAATTTTGTTAAAACGTTCAATAAACAAAGATTTCATCTGAGTTGTAAGCTCTGTTATAAGTCTATAAAGCTCTTTTTTTGACTTTTCAACGTCTTCAATTTGATTGCTCATAAATTCGTATCGTTCTGAAACCTGCTTATACTCTTCTATAGCAGCAACATTTACCATGCCAAGATTTTTAATCTTTAAGCGCAGTTCATTTAGTTCTTTGTTTACCTGAGGAGTGCTTTCAATAACCTCAAAAGAGGCCATAGCTTCCCTTCTTGTAAGTTCATAATCATCCCACAATTTAGAAATAATTATATCGTATTCTTTTTGAATCCCAAGCCTTTTATCTTTTAAACGAGCAACTTCAAGGGATACTTTCTCTTTTTCAGCAAGCTTATCTCGTTCAGAGGTTCGAAGCTCAGTTATGTTTTTTTCAAATTCCATCTTTTCAGCATTTAAAACAGAAATTTTTTTATCTAGTTCTTGCGATAAAGTTTTTAAAGATTTTATTTCATTTTCTATTTCGTTGATTTGCTTACGGATAGAGTCATTTTTAGAGGATAATGATTTTACCTGCTCTAACAATGATAAACGTTTATTTTCAATTGATTCTTTCTTGTCTAAAATAGCGTTAACTTCAGCCTCGGCCACATCAATATCTTTTTTTATTGCAAAAACCTCTAGGTGAGACTCATGTATTTTTGCATTCATAAGTTCACGCTCTTTTGAAAGCTTGTCTATATCCACACCTATTTGACTAAGTGCCTTTTCAGTATCTTTTACTTGGGCCGAAATGGAGAGAAGTTCACTACTAGAACTGTCAACTACTAAAGTCATATCTTTTATTTTCTCAGATATCTCATTTTGTTCTTTTACTAATTTTTCATATATTGAATTTAATGAGGTTAGTTCCATTAGTTTTTGTTTATATTCACTATTTAAATCAGCGTAAGCGCTTTTAGTGTTTTCAAGGTTGACTTTTAATCCGCCAAGTTTGCTAATGTTTTCGTTTAATTCTTTTAATGCTTCATTATAGGAAATTCTTGCGTTTTTAGCGCTTAATGTTAACTCATCGGCTTCTTTTTGCAAAGTTTCTATTTGGGCACTTCTATTTAGGATGCCTGCATTTTTACTTAGAGATCCCCCGGTTAACGATCCTCCAGTGTTAATAACCTGACCATCAAGCGTGACAATCCTAAACTTATATGAGAGCTTCTTTGCAAGGGTTACTGCGTTGTCAATATTGTTGGCAATAACAATTCTACCGAGTAAAAATCTTAATATTTCCTTATATTGCAAATCGCAACTACAAAGTTGATTTGCAATTCCAATAACCCCTTCGTTAGAAGCAATCTCACTTTTTTTAATTTCTGTTCCCTTTATGTTGGATATTGGCAAAAAGGTAGCTCGTCCCATATTTTTATTCTTTAAAAAGACAATAGCTTTCTTTGCGTCCTCTTCGCTATCAACTACAATATTCTGCATTGCAGCGCCAAGCGCTGTTTCGATTGCTATAGAATATTTTTCTGGAACTTTAATTAATCTAGATATAGGCCCATGAATGCCCGGCAAAGAGCCTTTTTGCGCCTCTTTCATAATAAATTTTACGCTATGAGTAAATCCATCAAGGTTTCTTTCAAGTTCCTCAAGCAAACGAACTTTTCTTATCTGTAAATCAGCATCAAGCGTTAATTTATCTGCACTGTGCTTTAACTCTTCGCATTTTTCTTTATGTTCATTTATATAGCTTTCATTTTCCTTTAAATTTAAGTGAGATTTCTCAAGTTCTTTCTTTAATAACTCTAATTTGTTTTTATGAGGATTTAAAACTTCATTAATTTCATCGATTTTCAATTTATAAGAATTGATGTTTTTATTTAATTCATTTTGCCTAGAATTCAACTCAAATATTGTGGATTTTGACGTGATAGACTTCACTTGTTGCTCTGATGCTAATTTGCTAAGCTTAGACAATTTATCAGATAAACTAGCCGATTTACTTGAAGAATTGCTTATATTATCTAATAGGCCATTTAATGCTTCTCTATTTTTTTCAAGATTAGCATTTTTTTCTTCATAAACGGCCTTTAATTCTTCAATTTTTTCTTTTTTCACCTTCACATTATCGTCTATAGATTTGAAAGATTTTTCTAGTGAATATATTTCACTGCTCAATCTCTCTATATTGTCGTTGTTATGTAATACATCATTTTGCAACACGGAAATATGACCGCTTTTTTTAATAGCATTTTCATCGCAATTTGATATTTCTCTTCTAGTCTCATCTACGCTTACGGTATGACTAAGAATGTTTTTAGATAATTTATCGAGTTTATCTGTAAAATCCTCTAGATTTTTTTCAATCTCTTTGTGTTGGTTTGTTACAACTTCAATTTTACCGTCAAAATCTTTTAAAGTATCCCCTGATTTACATAATGTAGATAGCCAAGTGCCGATCTCAATGGATTTCTTTTTATTAGATAAATCAAGATATACTTTCGCTTTTTGAGATTGTTCTTTCAATGGACCAATGCGTACTTCTAGTTCATTTATTATATCCCGTAATCTTAAAAGATTATCTTCGGCTTGTTCTAATTTTTTCTGAGCTTCAGCTTTTCTGTACCTATATCTTGATATGCCGGCCGCCTCTTCAAATATCTCTCTACGGTCTTCACTTTTTGAGTCAACGATGCTATCAATTTTACCTTGAACTATCATAGAATACCCATCCCTACCAAGGCCTGTATCCATAAATAGCTCATGAATGTCCTTGAGCCTTACTTCGTTTTTATTAATTAAGTATTCGCTTTCACCAGAACGATAATATCTTCTTGTTATAACTATTTCATCTGAATTAATTGGAAGTTTTTTGTCGTCATTTGTTATGGTAAGACTTGCACTAGCAAAACCTTTGGCATTTCGTTCAGTGGTGCCATTAAAAATTACATCTTCCATTTTTGAACATCTAAGAGTCTTAATAGATTGTTCTCCTAAAATCCAGCGGATAGCATCACTAATATTGCTTTTTCCACTACCATTTGGACCAACTATCGCTGTTATTCCTTCGTCGAATAAAAGCACTGTTTTTTCTGGGAAGGTTTTAAAGCCTTGTAATTCAAGAGATTTTAATAACACGTTCTCACCTGCATTTTTAAATTAATATATTACCTTTTATAGAACTATCTTGCTCAATTTTTAATATGTATCTGGCGTCTTTAAGTTTCTTTATATTTGATTTGTTGTGCCCCACAAGTTTTGATATGTACTTTGGCTGAACTTTGACCCTTAAAACTCCAGGATTTATATTTCTTTCTTTAATTAATGATTGTATTTTGTAAAGTAAAATTCTGCTTTCACAAATTTCCCTGAATGCTGGGTGAAATACTCCGCCCACCATATTGCTACAAAGGCTTTCACTAAAATGAAGCCCTAAACGTATAACAGGAATGTTGTTTGATTCAAACAATGAGAGCAGCTTGCAACATAAATCAACTGTTTTGTCAAAAGATAAGGTGTTGTAATACCCGGTTTTATAAAGTGTTTCCAGTTGTGTTCCTTTTAATATTACAGTCGGATATATCCTAATAGTATCTGGTCTTATATTTAGTATATCAATCCCTGTCTGATAATCAATATTATAATTACTTTTATATAATCCTGTCATCATCTGAAGCCCTAGAGAAAATCCCCTGCTTTTAATAAGATTTGATGCACTTATAATATCCTCTCTCGTGTGTCCCCGGTGATTAGCCCGGAGCACGTCATCATTCATGCTTTGAGCTCCAAGTTCAATGTCTGTAACGTTATATTTTTCTAAAATATTTAAAATATTGTCGTTGATAGCATCTGGACGCGTAGAAATTCTAATGCCACTAAAATGGCCCTTTTTAACATAATTTGAAGCAACTTTTAAAAGATTAATCATATAAGACTGATCAATAGCAGTAAAGCTTCCACCAAAAAAGGCAATTTGCATATCCTTATTATTGTTCTTTACGTTTTTTAGGATATCTTCAACTTCTCCCGGGCTCGGCTGGTGGGTAACTCCTGTTATGTTTTTTTGGTTGCAAAAACTGCATTGATTAGGACAACCGTTATGAGGAACAAAAATAGCTACATTGGCATGACTCAATATCCCATCAGCTCCAAAGCTTCTTTAGCGGCATGTTGTTCAGCCTCTTTTTTGCTTTTACCCTTGCCTTTTCCGATAATGTTGTTGTTAAGAGAAACTTCAATCCAAAACCTTTTATCGTGATCCGGTCCTGTTTGGTTGGTCAATATATATTTTAAAGACTCTTCATGGTTTTGTTGTATAATCTCTTGAAGTTGAGTCTTATAGTCTTTAAATGTTTTTAATTTGGGGTCTTTAATATCAGGAACTACAAACTTTAATATAAACTCTTTAGCTTTTTTCATGCCTCCATCAAGGTAAATAGCTGCAATAATTGCTTCAAAGGCATCTGCTAATATTGAAGGCCTTTTTGCTCCATCGCTAGTTTTTTCTCCATGACTTAACTTTAAAAAAGAACCTACATCAAGGCTTCTTGAAAATTTACATAAACTCTTTTCACAAACTAAAGAAGCTCTAAGTTTAGTTAAATCTCCTTCTGGAAAATCAGGACATTGAGAAAAGATATAATCAGAAACTACAATGCTTAAAACAGCGTCTCCTAAAAACTCCAACCTTTCGTTACTAGAAATAGGTATTTTAGATTCGTTTGCATATGAAGAGTGCGTAAGCGCTGTCTCTAGATAATTTATATTATTAAACTTGTATCCCATACTTTTTTCCAATAAATTTATATCTAACTCCTTCATATTACCTCCATACCTCATTGTAAATATTTATTTCTAAGCAGGATCACTAGCCTTGGCAATTGGTTCGGATGATTCAGTTTCTATAGCATTTTTAATTTCTTCTGCTACATTACCTCTAACATAATCCACCGTCAACCTAATAGCATTTTTAAAGGTTTTAGCATTAGAACTACCATGAGCTTTAAATACAGGTTTTGATATCCCCATTATAGGAGCTCCACCGAATTCGTTGTAATCTATTTGTTTTTTCAAGGCCTTCATTTCAGGTAATATCATAGCTCCTGCAATTTTTGTTTTTACGTTTGCACTAAGTACCTCTTTAATTTTACCCATTAAAGTAAGTGCAACGCCTTCATAAAGCTTTAACATAACGTTTCCAGTAAAACCGTCTGTAACAACTACGTCAGCCGCGTCAACGGGGATTTCTCTTGCCTCAATGTTCCCAACAAAATTAAGATTACTTCCTTTTAATTTATTATAAGTTTCATGTTGAAAATCTCCACCTTTGTGCTCTTCAACCCCAACATTTACAAGACCTACCCTTGGATTTTTAACGCCCATAACTTTATCCATGTAAATAGAACCCATTATACCGAATTGTTTTAACATTTCTGGGCGACATTCAACATTAGCACCACAATCGATCAACATAAAGCAACCTTTTTCTTTAGGTATAATCGGTGCAAAAGCACAGCGTTTAATGCCTTTTATTCTCTTAACAATAAAGGTTGACCCCATAACAAGTGCCCCACTGTTTCCTGCAGACACAAAAGCATCGCCTTCGCCTTGAGCTAATAGTCTTAACCCTTCAGCCATTGTTGATTTGTTTTTTGACTTCATTATTTCTGATGGATCATCCTCATTGGTAATTATATCTTCTGTGTCATGAATTTCCATGCGATATAATATTACACCATTTTCATTGGCTACCTTTTCAATCTTAGATTTTGAGCCAACAAGCAAAATATCAATTCCATATTCTGCTATTGCCTCTGCACAACCTTTTAATATTTCTAAAGGTGCATTATCTCCACCAAAAGCATCAACTATTATTTTCATGTTTATAACCATCTTTCTTTTAAAATTTTTATAGATCTATTAGCAAAAGCTGCATATCTTAATTTTTTATCTTTGATATGCGGCTGTATCTCTGGGAGTATCCCAAAATTAGCACCCATTGGTTGAAAGTTGTTTTTGCTGCCTGTACTTATGTAATTGCAAAGTGATCCTATCATTGTTTCTACTGGTAAGATTAATTTATCCCTATGTTTTAAGCGAGCTACAGCATTAATTCCCGCTACTATTCCAGAAGCTGCTGATTCCATGTAGCCTTCAACTCCAGTTATTTGCCCTGCAAAAAATAAATGTTCGTTACTTTTCATGCTACAATCCGAGTTTAAAAGACTTGGAGAATCTATAAAAGTATTTCTATGCATTACTCCATATCTTGCGAAATCAGCATCCTTTAACGCAGGAATCAAAGAAAAAACTCTTTTTTGCTCAGCAAACTTAAGATTTGTTTGGAATCCTACCATATTATAAAGGGTTCCTGCATTATTCTCCATTCGCAGCTGCAAAACTGCCCAGGGTCTATGTCCCGTTCTTGGGTCTTTTAATCCAACTGGTTTCATAGGGCCAAACCTTAATGTATTTTCGCCCCTTTGCGCCATAACCTCAATAGGCATGCACCCTTCATATACTTTAGGGTTTTGAATGTCAAAATCATGCAAAGCAGCTCTCTTAGCTAAAACTAATTCATTATAAAAAAGTTCATATTCGTCTTTATTTAAAGGGCAATTTATATATGCATTATCCTCCCCTTTGTCGTACCTCGATGCAAAAAAGGCACTATTCATATCTATGCTTTCAGCTGTAACTATGGGGGCTGCTGCATCAAAAAAGCTAAGATATCCTCCACAAACAGCTGAAATTGCATCCAAAAAGGCATCGCTAGTTAAAGGACCTGTAGCTATAATTGTTATTTCATCTTCAGGTATGCTATTTACTTCTTTTTCTACTATATTTATTAAAGGATCCCCTTTTATCTTTTTAGTTACTAGTGCTGAAAATTTATCCCTATCAACAGCTAAGGCTCCACCTGCTGGCACTTTGCATCTATTAGCGCAGTCTATTAAAAGTGATCCTAAAATACGCATTTCTTCTTTTAATAATCCTGCTGCACTTTCTATTCGGTCTGCTTTTAAAGAGTTTGAACATACAAGTTCAGCAAAATTTTTATTTTTATGAGCTGGAGTAAATTTATGTGGTTTCATTTCGAAAAGATTTACGCTTACCCCTCTTTTTGAAATTTGCCATGCAGCTTCACATCCAGCAAGACCTGCCCCTATTACATTGATACTCATTTTTCCTCTGTTCTTTCATATCCACAACTATCAGTTATGCAATATATTTTCTTCTTCTTAGTTCTTTTCTCAAATAAATTTTTTCCGCATTTAGGACATTTTTCTTCTATTGGTTTATCGTTCGCAATGAAATCGCAGTCCGGATAATTGCTACATCCATAAAACGCCCTACCTCGTTTGCTTTTCTTTTCAACAATGTCCCCGCCGCATTTAGGGCAAGGTATCCCAGTGCTTATGTCTATTCCCTTTATATTTTTACATTCAGGGTACCCAGGACAAGCCAAAAATTTACCGTATTTACCTGTTTTTATAACCATATTTCTGCCACATTTTTCGCATACCACATCAGATTCTTCAGGCTCAGGTTTAGGTTCGGGTTCTCCGTTTTCGTTAAGATTTCTAATTATGTTTTTACATTCAGGGTACCCAGAACACGCAATAAACTTGCCATACTTACTAAACTTAACAACCATTTTCCTGCCGCATTTATCGCAAATCAAGTCAGTTTCATCTTCTTTTAGCTGAATCTTTACGTTTTTCATATCTTCTTTGGCTTTCTTTAAACTTTCATTAAAGTCATCGTAAAAATCCTCTAAAATTTTTGTCCATTCTTCTTTGCCTGCTTCTACAGTATCAAGGTTGTTTTCCATCTGCGCTGTAAACTTAATATTAACTATATCGGGAAAGCGCTTTTTCATGAGTTCTATAACAACTTCTCCAAGTTCTGTAGGTTTTAAAGATTTGCCTTCTCTTGTGACATATTCTCTCCCTGTAATAGTTGATATTATTGTTGCATAGGTGGATGGCCTTCCGATACCATTTTCTTCAAGGTATTTTATTAAAGATGCTTCTGTGTATCTTGCGGGAGGCTGAGTAAAATGTTGGTTTCCAGCTAAATCTTGTAGGTTTAATGTTGCACCTTTTTCAAGCTGAGGTAGCTCTTTGGCTTTTTCCTCTTCCTCATCTTTGCTTTCTTGGTAAAGCACGGTAAATCCATCAAAAGCTACAGTAAATCCGGAAGCTTTAAAAATATAATCATTAGCTTTTATGTCGACTCGAGTCGTATTTAAAATACAATCTGCCATCTGGCTTGCAGTGAAGCGTTCCCATATAAGCTTATAAAGCTTGTATTGATCGTTAGATAAAGAAGTTCTAATGCTAGCCGGAGATAAGTCCGGCATAGTTGGGCGAATGGCCTCGTGACCATCTTGAGCAGTTGATTTAGATTTAAATACTCTTTTATTTGGCGGCAAATATTTATCGCCCCAAATAGATTTTATATATTCAGTAGCGGCATTTATAGCATCATCAGATATACGCAAGGAATCTGTTCTCATATAGGTGATAAGACCGACTGCACCCATATCTTTAATTTCTATTCCTTCATATAATTCTTGAGCTATTTTCATGGTTTTCTTAGCTTGAAATCCAAGTTTTCTTGATGCGTCTTGTTGTAATGTTGACGTAATAAAAGGCGGGGCTGGAGTTCTTTTTTTAGTCCCCTTTTTTATGTCATCAACAATATATTGCGCTTTTTCAAGATCTTTTAAAATTTGGTTTGCTTGTTCCTCGTTTTTTATTTCAAGTTTGCCGTTTTTATCCGAATGCAACGAAGCGTTAAAAACTTTACGCGACCCTTTGGCACTAAGTTTTGCATCAATAGTCCAATATTCTTCTGGAATAAATACTCGTATTTCATTCTCTCTATCAACTATTATTCTTAAAGCTACACTTTGCACTCTACCTGCAGAAAGTCCTTTTCTAATTTTCCAGGACAAAAAAGGACTTAGTTTATAACCAACTATCCTATCAAGTATCCTTCTTGCTTGCTGGGCATTTACAAGGTCTATGTCAATAGTTCTTGGGTGGCTCATTCCTTTTGATACACCTGATTTAGTTATTTCGTTAAATGTAACTCTATTATTTTCCTTAGGATCCAGCTTTAAAATATAGGCAAGATGCCAAGATATTGCTTCGCCTTCTCTATCAGGGTCAGTTGCTAAAAATATTTTATCGTTTTTCCGAGATAATTTTATAAGTTCATCTATTAATTTTTCTTTTCCTTTTATTATTTCATAGTTAGGCTTAAAATTATGTCGTATATCAACATTTAGTTTGCTAGACGGTAAGTCTCTAACGTGGCCCATTGATGCAACGACTTCATAACCTGGGCCTAAATATTTCTTTATTGTTTTAGCTTTTGCCGGTGACTCAACTATCAATAAGCTTGACATAAAACTACCACCTCGATCTTAATATTTTAAGGCTTGCTATATCGTTTACCTGAATGAGTCTTTATAAGCTCATATAATTCTAGTTCAGTTATTGATTGTAGCACATCCGATATATTCATATTTGTCAATTCCGATATTTTATCTATATATTCTGGTTGATCTGTTAACACTTTAAACGTTTTTTTAGCTCTTACCGATAGATTTTCAGGTAACTTTGGAATTTCTTTGTTTTCTTCCTCGATAATCTTTCCGCTAATTAGATCCTCATTAAAAGGTTTCTTTAGATAAGGATATAGATGATAATATTCTTCTAATATGTCCTCGGCACAAGTAACTGGCTTTGCACAGATTTTTATTAATTTATTTGTGCCATATGATATACTGCTATTGATGTTTCCTGGAACGGCAAATAAATCTCTGTTTTGCTCTAAGGCTAAATTTGCTGTAATTAAAGAACCACTTCTTTCTCCAGCTTCAACAACTAAGGTTCCATCAGATAGTCCTGATATAATTCTATTCCTCATCGGAAATGTCCACGATGCACCTCGGTAACCTGGGGGATATTCTGAGACTAAAGCACCATTGTTTGCTATTTCTTCCCTTAACTCTTTGTTCTTTATAAGATAATCAACATTTAGTCCACATCCAAGAACAGCTATAGTTTTCCCTTTGGCCTGCATGGCCCCCTTTTGAGATATACTATCTATTCCAAGTGCAGCTCCACTTACCACTACGGTTCCTGCTCTAGCCAATTTATAACCTAGCTCAAAAGAGACCTTTTCTCCGTACGGTGTTGAGCTTCTTGTCCCTACGATGGATATACTCAAATTTTCATTTGTATCTGGTAAATCTCCTTTTAAATATAAAACTGCCGGTGGATTACTAATATTTTTTAATTTTTCCGGGTACTGCGGATTTTCAATAGTTAATATCTCGTAACCGAGTTTATCGCACTGCTTAACAATTTCATAAGATTTTCTTAAATCTCTGCATTTTAAACTTTCTATGTTGTTGGGAGTTAAGAAACTACAATATTTTAAAGAATTGGGTTTATCATAGAAATCTTTTGCATTTTGATATTGTTCTAATATGCTTTTAACTTTATAATTACCATATCCAAGCGCGCCAACAATATAAATCCAATATACTTCATTATAGTCCATCACATTTTGCTCCCCGCATCATTTCCCACATCATTATTCCTGCCGCCATCGCTGCATTTAATGATTCTGCTTTGCCAGGCATTGGAATAGTAACAGCCTCATCACAAGCATTTATGACGTTTTGTGTAAGCCCATTGCCTTCGTTCCCAATAACTATTGCAGTAGGAACTTTAAAATCTTTATTTACAATAGAGTCTGCTGACCCATCTGCTACAGCTGCGTAAGTTAATATGTTTTTAAATTTTAAAGTTTTTATAGTGTTACAAATATTATCAGAGCAATAAATCTTTAACCTAAAGATTGATCCCATGCTTCCTCGTAAAACTTTAGGATTATAAATGTCGCAACAGTCATTTGACATAATTACAGCGTTTATTCCTATGGCTTCTGCTGTTCTTAATATAGTGCCAAGGTTCGATGGATCTTGAATATTTTCAAGTATAATAAATCTCCCTACACTATTTATTTTATCCAAGTTGCTCAATTTGTCAAGTTCTTTACATATACAAACAATCCCCTGCGGATTCTTGGTATCAGATATATTTTTTAATATATCTTCGGATACTTTATATGACTTTTTCGAATAATTTATAATTTTTCTTATTTTTTCCTGATGCTTAACGAGGGAATAATCGGTATAGTAGGTTTCTGCAATATCAACAGAGCTTAGAAAAGCATCATAGCATAAACGAATTCCTTCTATTATAAATCTATTTTCTTTTTTTCTAAAGCTCGCATTAGATGCAAGTTTTTTAACATATTTTACTTTTACGTTATCTTTACTTGTAATATCTAATTGCAAAATATCACCCCCCGCTATATAAATACAAAACTTAGAAATTAATCCTCAAACAAGATAAATATTAATTTCTAAATTTTATATAGTTATTAAATACTAAAAATATGCGCTCAGGAAAACCCCAAGCGCATCCGTTTACCTATAGTGCAGATTTTGCTTGACTTACAAGTGCTTTAAAAGCAGCTTCATCAGCAACTGCTATTTCAGCTAACATTTTGCGATTTAAGCTGATGTTAGCTTTTTTTAATCCATTAATGAATGATGAATAACTAATTCCATTCATGCGGCATGCTGCATTTATA
>CAQZPH010000017.1 GCA_948933715.1 uncultured Eubacteriales bacterium
TGTATATCAAGATTTAACTAAAATAACAAAAAGCATATCTGATGGTGAGTTTTATAAAAATAAAGTGTTAATAAAAGCAATGCAATCTGCAAAGCAAAATAGTAAGTCTTTGCATTTAATGGGTCTATTATCTGATGGAGGAGTTCATAGCCATCAGAATCATTTGTTTGCGCTTGTTAAGATGGCAAAAGAATTAGGGCTAAAAAAAGTATATGTGCATGCTTTTTTAGACGGACGAGATGTGTTGCCAACATCCGGGCTACAATTTGTAAAGGATTGCCAGAGTCAGCTTAAAGAAATAGGCCAAGGGGAAATAGCAACTTTAATGGGACGATACTATGCTATGGATAGAGATAATCACTGGGATAGAGTAGAAAAAGCCTATAATGCTATGGTCCGTGGCATTGGTAAATATGAAAGGGATCCTGTAAAAGCCCTTGAGAAAGATTACTTTGATGGAAATACGGATGAATTTATTGTTCCAACTGTTTGCAATCGAGATGGACTGATAAGTTCTGGTGATTCTATTATATTTTTTAATTTTAGACCTGATAGAGCCCGTCAAATTACACATGCTTTAGTGGATGAAGATTTTAATAAGTTTAAAAGGGAGAAAATACTTCATAATTTAGAATTTGTGTGTATGACTCAATATGATAAAAGTATTAATAATGTTAATATAGCTTTTGAACCAGAAAAACTTTATAATACTTTTGGTGAATATATATCTTACAAGGGTCTTACTCAGCTGAGAATAGCAGAGACAGAAAAGTATGCGCATGTTACTTTTTTCTTTAACGGTGGAACGGAGAAAAATTATATAGGTGAAGATAGAATTTTAATTCCCTCCCCTAAAGTAGCAACATATGATTTAAAACCAGAAATGAGTGCTGCAGAAATCACACGCACTGTAAAAGAAAAGATAAAAGCTCAAATTTATGATGTAATCATCTTAAATTTTGCTAATTGTGATATGGTTGGACATAGTGGTGACTATGCGGCAACGGAGAAAGCAGTAAAAACCGTAGATAATTGTGTTAACGAGATTGTAAATGAGATTATAAAAGCCAAGGGATGTGCTATTATAACAGCTGATCATGGAAATGCAGAAAAAATGTACGATGAAAATGGAAAACCTTTTACAGCTCATACCACAAATCCAGTTCCGTTTTGTGTAGTTGGGTATGATTGTGAATTAGTACCTTGCGGTAAACTTTCAGATGTTGCCCCAACTATGCTAGAGATATTAGAAATAGAAAAACCGGAAGACATGCTGGGAAAAAGTCTTATTAAAAAAGCTTCTGAAATATGAACTTCAGAAGCTTTAACTTTATAAAGAGCATAAATTTAAAAATTATAAAAGTCCTCAACAAACCAAATATTAGGGGCAGTAAATTCTTTGCCATTTAAATATGACAAGCTTTCTGCCGGGGTTGTAAATTCAAATTTTAATTTATAAGAATAAAGCGCTTGCCACTTATAACCCTTTTCTTTGTTTATGGAATTTTTTCCGTATTTACTATCTCCCAAAAGAGGGTGCCCTAAAAAAGCCATGTGTGCTCTTATTTGGTGTGTTCTTCCTGTTAATAGCTCCACCTCTAAAAGGCTAAAATTTCCTCTTTGAGAAATTACCTTATATTTTGTTTTTATGGTTTTAGTATTTTTATTTGGAGTGTCATGAATATACACGCGTTTTTTCGATTCATTTTTTTCAAGGTATGCGGTAAGAGTATCACTTTTTTTATCAAAAATTGAGTACGCAATGCAAAGATATGTCTTTTTTAGTTCACGATTTTTCATTTTTTTATTGAGTATCCTTAAAGTGTCTGCATTTTTTGCAGATATTATAATGCCTCCAGTGTTTCTATCTAGTCTATTGATAAGTGCAGGAGCAAATGAGTTTTCACGTTTTGGGTCGTATTCTCCTTTTTTGTATAAATAATGCTGTACTCGTGCAATTAAAGAATCAAAGTGATAATTCTCATCAGGATGCACAATAAGTCCAGGTTTTTTGTTAATAAGTAAAATATTATTGTCTTCATAAATTATATCAATACTAGAAGGTGCCTTTAGAAAATCGTAATCTTCATAATTTTGCTCTAAAAGTTCGTCTTTTATATAAATTGTTAAAATATCGTTATCACAAAGCTTTGTATCAGGGGTGCAGCGCTTCGAATTTATTTTAATGTCCTTTTTCCTTATGGCTTTATACATAAGTGATGGCGGGAGATTTTTAAATGATTTTAACAAGAATTTATCTAGTCTTTGCCCCGCATCATTTTTATTTATACATATTTTTTTCATGTAATTTGCTATCTCACTTTCAGAAAAAACTTTTCTTGCTTTTATTATATCATAAATTTTGTTTTTTTGAGACACTTTTCAAAATAAGGAATTTATTGTATAATAAATACAAATTAAAGAAATATATGTGAAATAAGTAAAGTGGAGGTGTAGTAGTTGCATAAAGGCCATAGAGTAAGGCTAAAGAAAAAGTTTTTGAAAAATGGAGCTGATTCTTTTGAAAAGCATGAGCTTATTGAACTGTTATTATTTTATGGAATTCCGCAGAAGAATACAAATGAACTCGCACACACTTTAATTAAAACTTTTGGTTCAATACAAGGAATATTTGATGCACCTATGAACAGACTTTTAGAAGTAGACGGTGTAGGGGAATCCACAGCTATTTTAATAAAGCTTATTTCTAAATTATGTAGGATTTATATGGAGAAAAATATAAATACTAGTCATAAGAATTTAACTAAAGAAGAGATAGGAGAAATAATATTACATAAATTTATTGGAAGAATAAAAGAGCATGTGTTAATTGCATTATTCGATGCTAAAAGAAATATAGTATTTTGCGAGATAATTTCACAAGGCTCTTTTGGATCTGCAGGTTTTTATATTAGAGATATAATAGAGCTTTCGCTTAAATATAACGCAACTAAAGCAATAATAGCACATAATCATCCAAGTGGAATCGCATTACCATCGCAAGAAGATATTGAAACCACAATTACTCTTAAAAATGCTTTAAATTTAGTGGGAGTGAGACTGGTTGACCATATTATTGTTGCAGATGACGATTATGTATCAATAGCGGATAGCGACCTTGGAAAACAAATCTTATAAAAGTGTGGTAAATATGAATTTTAAATTGAAGTCAGAATATAAAGCAACAGGAGACCAGCCCCAAGCAATAAAAGCTTTAGTAGATGGGATAAATAAAGGATATAAAGAGCAAACCTTGCTTGGAGTTACAGGCTCAGGAAAAACTTTTACTATGGCCAATATAATTGAAAAATTAAATCGGCCGACTTTAGTTTTAGCTCACAACAAAACATTGGCAGCACAACTTTGCTCAGAGTTTAGAGAGTTTTTCCCAGACAATGCAGTAGAGTATTTTGTTTCTTATTATGATTATTATCAACCGGAAGCTTATATAGCAACCACTGATACCTATATAGAAAAAGATTCTTCTATAAATGATGAAATAGATAAACTGCGTCACTCTGCGACTTCTGCATTATCTGAGAGACGCGATGTAATTATAGTTGCAAGTGTTTCATGCATATATAGTCTTGGTAACCCAATTGATTATAGGACTATGGTTATATCGCTTCGCCCTGGGATGCAAAAAAGCCGTGACGATCTTTTAAAAAAACTTGTTGAGTTGCAATATGAACGCAATGATGTGAATTTAACAAGAAATAAATTTAGAGTAAGAGGAGACGTAGTTGAGATATTTCCTGCTATGTCAAACGATACAGTAATACGGGTTGAATTCTTTGGCGATGAGATAGATAGATTAAGTGAAATTAACCCTCTAACTGGTGAAATTAAATCACTTATAAAGCACGTGGCAATTTATCCTGCTTCTCATTATATTGTACCACAAGAAAAAATGAAAAAGGCTATTTTAGATATAGAAAACGAATTAAACAGTAGAATTAAGTTTTTTAGGGATAATGATAAATTCCTTGAAGCGCAAAGAATAGAGCAGAGAACTAAATATGATATTGAAATGCTCGAAGAGATAGGGTTCTGTAAAGGAATTGAAAATTATTCGAGAGTTTTGGCGGGGCGCCCTGAAGGTGCATCACCATTTACTTTACTTGATTATTTCCCTGATGATTTTCTTTTGTTTGTGGATGAATCCCACGTTATGTTACCGCAGGTAAGAGGTATGTATGCAGGGGACAGAGCTAGAAAACAAAATCTCATAGACTATGGATTTAGATTGCCTTCAGCTTATGATAATAGACCATTAACATATGATGAATTTTATGATAAAATCAATCAAGTAGTGTTTGTAAGTGCGACACCGGGTAAAGTCGAAAAAGAAAAAAGTTCCCAAATAGTGGAGCAAGTAATCAGACCAACGGGTCTTGTTGATCCTGAAGTTATTGTAAAACCAGTGGAAGGGCAAATAGATGATTTAATATCCGAGATAAATAAAAGAATAGAATTAGGTAACAGAGTACTTGTAACAACACTGACCAAAAAGATGGCAGAAGACTTAACCAATTATTTGCAGGAAGTGGGAATAAAAGTGCGTTACATGCATTATGGGATTGATACTGTGGAACGCATGGAGATCGTTAGGGATTTGCGCCTTGGTGAGTTTGATGTTTTAATTGGGATAAACTTGTTAAGAGAAGGACTTGATATCCCTGAAGTTTCACTTGTTGCGATATTGGATGCTGATAAAGAAGGGTTTTTAAGGTCAGAAAGGTCATTGATACAAACCATAGGTAGAGCTGCACGAAACGCAAATGGACAAGTTATAATGTATGCTGATAGTGTTACGCCGTCAATGGAAGTAGCATTAAAAGAAACTGAACGTAGAAGAAAAATACAGATGGACTATAACGAAAAACATGGAATAGTACCGAAAACTATTGTTAAAAAAGTTTCAGATGTATTAGAGATTTCAACACATGAAAAAACTAATGAAAAGACGCAGAAAAAATTAAGTAGATCTCAAAAGGATAAACTGATTTTAGAACTTGAAAAAGAAATGAAAGCAGCTGCTAAATTGTTAGAATTTGAGCATGCGGCATTTTTAAGAGATAAAATAGAAGAGTTACGAAAGTAAAAGAATGCTTATAAATTGGAAACACTCAAAAGCAAATGGAGGTACTAAATTGTCAGTAAATAATATATTTATAAAAGGTGCAAAAGAACATAATTTAAAGAATATAGATGTAACAATTCCAAGAGATAAGCTAGTTGTTATAACAGGATTATCAGGATCAGGAAAATCTTCCTTAGCATTTGATACAATTTATGCTGAAGGTCAAAGAAGATACGTGGAATCATTATCATCATATGCAAGACAATTTTTAGGTCAAATGGAAAAACCCGCAGTTGAAAGCATAGAAGGCTTATCACCAGCTGTATCTATTGATCAAAAAACAACTTCTAAGAATCCTCGCTCAACTGTTGGAACAGTTACAGAAATATATGATTATTTAAGATTGTTATACGCAAGAATAGGGATACCACATTGCCCGATTTGCGGGAAGGAAATTAAACAGCAAACGATTGATCAAATAGTTGATAAGATTATGAGTTTAGGCGAAGGTACAAAGTTACAAATTTTATCCCCCATAGTACGCTCAAGAAAAGGTGAGCATGTAAAAGAGATAGAAAACGCAAGAAAAAGTGGTTATGTAAGAGTACGAGTAGATGGAACAGTATATGATTTATCAGAGAACATAACTCTTGAGAAAAATAAGAAACACACGATAGAAATAGTTATTGATAGGATAATTATAAAAGAAGATGTACGTTCAAGATTATCAGATTCGGTAGAAACAGCAGGAGAATTATCCGGGGGTCTTATAGTTGCTAACGTTATTAAGGGCGAAGATATTTTGTTTTCACAAAATTATGCATGCCCGGATCATGATATTAGTATAGAAGAGCTGACTCCTAGAATGTTTTCGTTTAATAATCCTCATGGAGCATGCAAAAAATGTATGGGTCTTGGAGTATTTATGAGAGTTGATCCAGAACTTATACTACCAGATAAAACTTTGTCCATAAATCAAGGTGGGATAAAGGCAAGCGGATGGACCACTGAAGGTGGTGCTATAGCTAAAATGTATTATGAAGCACTTGCTAAAAAATATAAATTTTCTCTTGATACACCAATTAAAGATTTATCTCCTGAGATAATTGATATTCTTTTATATGGTTCAAAAGGTGAGAAATTTAAAATGGTACGAGAAAGTGAAAACATTAAGTTTTCATATAACGCTGCTTTTGAAGGGGTAATAAATAATCTTGAAAGGCGGTATCGGGAGTCTCAAAGTAATTTTATAAAAGAAGAAATAGAATCATATATGAGTGCAATACCTTGTGATAGTTGCAATGGAGATAGATTATCCTCTGAAAGTTTGGCAGTTACTGTTGGAGAAATTAATATAAGCGAACTGTGCCACCGGTCGATAGTTAAGATATTGGATTTTATAAATAAACTTAAGTTAACAGAAAAGGAAGAACTTATAGCCTCTGAAATAATAAAAGAAATCAAAGAACGCCTTGGATTTTTAAAAAGTGTAGGTCTTGATTATCTAACACTAGCTAGAGAATCAGGAACACTATCTGGAGGAGAAAGCCAAAGAATAAGGTTAGCAACCCAAATAGGTTCGTCATTAATGGGTGTGCTTTATATTTTGGATGAACCAAGTATTGGATTACATCAACGTGATAATGATAAGCTTTTGGCAACATTAACACGGCTTCGAGATCTTGGCAATACGGTTATTGTTGTAGAACATGATGAAGATACTATGTATGCAGCAGATTATATAGTAGATATTGGCCCTGGTGCAGGAGTACACGGAGGAGAAGTTGTCTGCTGTGGAGATGTAGACACTATAAAAAAATGTGAACGTTCAATTACTGGTCAATATTTAAGCGGAAAAAAGGTAGTTAATATACCAAAGAAAAGACGTAAAGGCAATGGAAAAAAACTTAGGATTTTAGGTGCCGTGCAGAACAATTTAAAAAATATTAATGTTGATATTCCACTTGGGAAGTTTATTTGTGTTACAGGTGTATCGGGATCAGGCAAATCCTCATTAATTAATGAGATATTATATAAGAGCTTAGCATCTCAATTAAATGGTGCTCGAAGAAAACCAGGTAAGCATAAGGATATAACAGGAATAGACAATCTTGATAAGATAATAGACATTAACCAAGCTCCGATAGGACGAACACCAAGGTCAAACCCTGCAACATACACAGGTGTGTTTACAGATATAAGAGAATTATTTGCTTCTACTAATGATGCAAAGATGAGGGGATTTAAAAGTGGACGATTTTCTTTTAATGTAAAAGGTGGAAGATGTGAAGCATGTCAAGGTGATGGTGTGATAAAAATAGAAATGCACTTTTTACCTGATGTATATGTGCCTTGTGATGTTTGTAAAGGTAAGCGTTATAATAGAGAAACACTTGAAGTTAAGTATAAAAATAAAAGTATACATGATATACTTGAAATGACTATTGAGGAAGCCTTAGTTTTCTTTTCTAATATCCCTAAAATATCAAGAAAGCTGCAAACGCTTTGTGATGTTGGTCTTGGTTATGTAAAACTTGGTCAGTCAGCGACTACTCTTTCTGGAGGCGAAGCTCAAAGAGTAAAATTGGCTACGGAACTTTCAAAAAAAGCAACAGGAAAAACTATATATGTACTCGATGAGCCTACTACGGGATTACACATAGCAGATGTGCATAAATTAATTGAGGTACTGCAGCGTTTTGTTGATAATGGAAATACAGTGCTTGTAATAGAACATAATCTTGACCTTATAAAGACAGCTGACTATATAATTGATTTAGGCCCTGAAGGCGGCGATAAGGGAGGTCAAATTGTTGCTAAAGGAACTCCTGAAGAGATATGTAAAGTGGAAAAATCATATACGGGGCAATATCTTAAAAGTTTTCTTAGCAAAAAGAACTAAGATTGAGATTGCTTTTAATTTTAAGTTAACGGGGTATGATAATATTAAACTTGGAGTATTTTCCTGGAAATAGATGAGTTTAAAAATTATAAAATAAAACGGAGCGCATTAATTTGCGCTCCGCTATTTTTTAGTCACTATTTAAGATTAGTGAGAGAATTTTCTTTGTATTAACTTAACAACTTCTACTATTGGAATAATTGAGATAGAAAGTGCAATACATTTAAGGTATTCTAAAGGATGAATTGTTTTTACTTCAAATATTTGTGTTAACGCAGGAACATATATTACAATGTTAATAAGCACAATAGAGAAAATCATTGATGCGATCAGATAAAAATTATGGTTTTTCATATTAAAGATAGAATTACGCAAAGAACGAACATTAAATGAGTGGAAAGTTTCTGTTAAAGACATAGTTAAAAAAGCCATTGATGTACCATAAGAGCTATTTATGATTGTAAGTTTACCTGTTTGAGCTACTACTCCTAAAAAGTAAGAAGCAAGTGTTATAAGAGAAATCAATATACCTTGATACACAATATTAAAAGATAATCCACCAGCAAATAAACTTTCGTTTTCTGGTCGTGGTGGTTGATGCATTAAATCACGTTCTTCTTTTTCCATACCAAGACAAAGGGCAGGGAAAGTATCAGTTACGAGGTTTATCCACAGGATATGAATAGGGGAAAAAATTTGGAAACCTAAAATTGTAGCGACAAAAATAGAAATGATTTCACTTATATTTGAAGATAATAAAAATTGGATAGCTTTTTTAATATTATCATATATACGTCGCCCTTCTTTAACCGCAGCCACAATGGTAGAAAAATTATCATCTGCTAATACCATATCCGCAACATTTTTAGTTACATCTGTCCCGGTAATACCCATACCAATACCTATGTCAGCTTTTTTGATAGATGGAGCATCGTTTACACCATCGCCTGTCATTGCAACAACTTTACCAAGTTTTTTAAAGCAATCCACAATTCTAACTTTATGGTCTGGCTGAACTCGAGCATATACACTTATATTATAGATTATTTTCTTTAATTCCTCATCTGATATCTTATCAAGTTCGGCACCAGTTAAAGCCTCAGATTCATTTTTTATTATATTTAATTTTTTCCCAATTGCAATAGCAGTGTCTTTATGATCACCTGTAATCATCACAGGTTTGATCCCAGAATTTTTACAGTTTTGGACAGCTTCAATAGCTTCTGTTCGCACAGGGTCAATTATTCCAACTAATCCTATGAATATCATTTCATTTTCACAAGTTGAAGGATCAAGGTTATGGGAAGGTAAGGCATCATAAATTTTATAAGCTGAAGCTAAAACCCGAAGAGCTTGCTTAGCCATATTTTTATTTTGAATTAAAATTTCATTTTTTATTTTCTCAGTTAACTTTAAAACATGGTTATCCTTTACATAGTAACTACATCTTTTTAAAATTATATCAGGGGCACCTTTTGTATATTGGACTATTTTACCCTCTTTATTATGGAAAGTTGACATCATTTTACGATCAGAGTCAAAAGGAATTTCGTTTATTCTTTTATTTTGATCATTTAAAGCTTGATTTTCTATAAATTTTTCAGAGTAATTATAAAGAGCAAGTTCTGTAGGATCGCCAAGTAGCTTCCCTTTATCATCTTTTTTTGTATCATTGCATAACCCTAAAGCTGCAACAAGATAATTTTTATCAAGAGAATAGGTATCTACCACTGTCATTTTATTTTGAGTTAAAGTTCCTGTTTTGTCTGAGCAGATTATTTGTGTACATCCCAGAGTTTCTACAGCTGTTAATTTTCTTATAATGGAATTATGTTTTGCCATTTTTGTAACACCGATAGCAAGCTGAATAGTAACCACAGCAGCAAGACCCGAAGGAATAGCAGCAACAGCCAAGCTTACAGATATCATAAATATATCAAGTATAGTCTCAGTATTAAAGTTACCAGCCTTAATTAAGCCAAAAGCAAATATAAATATACATATTGCAATTACAAAAAAACTTAAGGTTTTACCAAGTTGAGTAAGTTTTTTCTGCAGAGGAGTTTTATCTTCTTGTGTTTTTTCAATAAAGTTTGCAATGTTTCCCATTTGGGTGTTCATCCCGGTAGCAATAACAACAGCACGGCCACGACCATAAGCAACACTGCTACCCATATAAGCCATATTTTTATGATCATTAAGAGGCAAGTCATTGTTACCTGAAAGAGAAATAGCGTTTGAGTTCTTTTCAGAGGGAACTGATTCACCGGTTAAAGCAGATTCTTCTATTTTAAGGCTACTACTTTCAATTATTCTAACGTCAGCAGGAATGGAATCTCCGCTTTCAAAATTGATAATGTCCCCTACAACTAAATTCTGTGAATCAATTGACTTTATATTTCCGTCGCGGATAACTTTGGTGGTAGCAGGAGATAATTCTTTTAAAGCATCGATTGCTTTTTCTGCTTTATTTTCTTGATAAACACCGAGTATCGCATTTACAAAAACAACAAATAAAATGATGAAAGTGTCTGTAAATGGCTCTCCTGCATATATGGATACAGCAATAGATATTATAGCTGCAAATAATAAGACTAAAGTCATAGGATCGATTAATTGCATAAAAAATTTTTTAAAAGTAGAATCCTTTTTTTCTTTAGTAAGTTCGTTTTTTCCGTTGGCATTTAAACGTTTCTCTGCTTCTCTTTCGCTAAGCCCAGAGATGGAGGTGTCTACTTCTTTTAAGACATTAGTTACACTTTCAAGGTAAAATTTCATTATCAAACAACCTTCCGTTTAGAATTTTATATAAGACAAAGGCATACATAATAAAATATAATAATATGTTTATGATAAAAAACAAATATATTATAAAAATCAATTTTCCTAATTTAGTAGTTATAACTCTTTTATTATAAAGTATTGTCAAACTATTGCATTAATGATATATTATAATTTATTGGCGCAATTCAAATAATTTTAGTATTTAAAGGGAGATGAACGCTTTATTATGTTTGATTTTTTAAAGCCAGCAAAGCCAATAGAAAGATTACCAGAAGATAAAATACCATCAGCTTATAAAAGATATAGAATACAGGTTTTTATTAGTATTTACATAGGATATTTACTATATTACTTTGTAAGAAGTAATTTTGTATTTGCTAAAGATTATCTTTTAAACTTAGGATTTACAAAAACTCAAGTAGGATTTGTAGCTTCAGCATTAGGTTTTTCTTATGGAATAAGCAAATTTGTAATGGGAAACGTTTCTGATAGGTCAAATGCAAGATATTTCTTAGCAATAGGCCTTATAATGTCCGGTGTTGTAAATTTATTATTGCCAAATACCACAAATATAATATTTATGTTTATATTAATGTTTTTAAATGGATGGTTTCAAGGAATGGGTTGGCCACCTTGCGGAAGGATTATGACACACTGGTTTTCAGATAGAGAACGAGGAGTTAAGATGTCTATTTGGAATACAGCACATAATTTAGGTGGCGGTTTGATTGCAACGGTTGCTCTTTTGGGTGTAACGTTGTTTTCAAGCTGGAAAGGAATATTCTATTTCCCTGCTATCATAGCTATAGCAGGTGGTTTTATATGCATTCTATTAACTAGAGATACACCTCAATCTGTAGGGTTGCCTCCAATAGAGGAATTTAAAAATGATTACCCTGAAGTTCAAAAGGGTGTGCAAGATAAAGAAGCGGAAATGGCAGGAAAGGAAATATTATTTAAATATGTATTAAATAATAGATTGCTGTGGTTCATAGCAATTGCTAATATATTTGTTTATTTTGTGAGATATGGCGTAATAAACTGGGTACCTACATATTTAAAAGAAGCTAGAGGATTTAGTTTGCATGATTCATCTATAGCATTTGCTTTATTTGAATATGCTGCGATTCCAGGAGCAATTCTTATTGGTTGGCTCAGTGACCATGTTTTTAACGGTAGGCGTTCACCTATTGGAGTAATATGCATGGTAGGCGTTATAATTGCCACAATTATATATTGGCAAAGTGAAAACTATTTAATGATTAATTGTGCATTAGCGTTAATTGGAGCATTTATTTATGGCCCTGTTATGCTAATTGGTATAAGTGCACTTGACCTAGTTCCTAAAAAAGCCGCTGGTACAGCTGCAGGTTTTACCGGTTTATTTGGGTACATGGGTGGTCAAGTTTTAGCAGAAGTTGCAATGGGGGCACTTATAGATAAATTTGGTTGGAATGGATGCTTTATTATGTTGATTTCATGTAGTGTATTTGCAATATTGTTTTTATCACTTACTTGGAATACTCATAATATAAAAGACAAAGAGATAGCATAGTTAAGATATAAGGTATTCTTATAAAGGAGTAATGATTTTTGTTATGTATGATGTAATAATTATTGGAGCTGGAGTCTTGGGGGGTTCAATATTTAGAGAGCTTACAAGGTATAAACTAAAAGTGTGTGTTCTTGAAAAAGAAAATGATGTTGCAGTGGGAACGACAAAAGCGAACTCGGCAATTGTCCATGCTGGGTTTGACCCTGAGCCAGGAACAAGCATAGCAATTCATAATGTTATAGGAAATGAAATGTATGAATCTTTATGCAAAGAGCTCAGTGTCCCTTTTAAACGCAATGGAGCAATGGTTATTGCATTTGACAAAACAGATTTAGAAAAAATAAGAACCTTATATAATAATGGAATAAAATCAGGAATAAAAGGAATAAAAATTTTAAATAAAGAAGAAGCTTTAAAGATGGAACCAAATTTAAATTCTAATATAGTGGGGGCGCTTTATGCACCCACTAGTGGAATTGTGTGTCCATTTGAATATACAATAGCTCTTTGTGAAAATGCCATAGAAAATGGTGGAGAAATAAAACTAAATAAAGAAGTCGTTGATATAAAGAAAGAAAATGATATTTTCATAGTAAAAACAAGTGATGAGGAAAATATAAAAGCAAATTATGTTATTAATGCAGCAGGAGTATATGCCGATAAAATACATGATATGATTTGTCCGCAAACTTTTAGCATTAGACCTAGAAAGGGAGAATATTTAGTACTTGATAAGTCACAAGGAAACCTTTTTTCAAGAACTATTTTTCAGTGCCCATCTAAGATGGGAAAAGGTATACTTGTAACACCAACAGTTCATGGCAATCTCATGATAGGGCCTAGTGCTGTTGACGTAGATGACAAAGATGATGTATCCACAACTCCTGAAGTTTTAGAAGAAATTAAAAAAGTAGCGTCAATGACGACGGATAAAATCAACTATAAAGAAACAATAAAAAATTTTGCAGGGCTCAGAGCTATCTCCTCAAATAATAATTTTATAGTAGAAGAAAATTTTACAGTTAAGAAGTTTATAGATGTAGCTGGAATGAAGTCCCCAGGCTTAACATGTGCACCGTCTATAGCTCTTGAAGTAATTGATATATTAAAAAATGCAGGGCTAGAATTAGAAAAAAAAGAAAAATTTAATAATAATAGAAAAAAAGTAAGGTTTATGGATCTTTCAGCCGATGAAAAGAATAAAATAATTAAAAAGGATGCTCGGTATGGAAAGATAGTCTGCAGGTGCGAGCAGATTACAGAAGGAGAAATTGTAGAAGCAATAAAAAAGTCTTTTGCGACAACTTCGGTTGATTCTGTAAAAAGAAGGTGCAGACCAGGAATGGGAAGATGCCAGGGTGGATTTTGTAGCCCAAAAGTAATGGAAATAATTGAAAGAGAGTGTGGTATCCATAAAGATAAGATTCTTCTTGATAAAAAAGGTACATGGATTTTAAGAGGAAAAGTTAAATAAGAAAAGGTGATTTACATTGAAATATGATTTAATAGTTGTAGGTGGTGGGCCAGCAGGATTAGCAGCAGCATATGAAGCATATATAAATGGAATAAAAAATATTTTAATTATAGAAAGAGATAAGTATTTAGGTGGAATTTTAAATCAATGTATACACAACGGCTTTGGGTTACATATTTTTAAAGAAGAACTAACAGGACCTGAATATGCAAGTAGATTTATTGATATGGTATTGTCAACTAACATAGAAGTAAAGCTTGATACAATGGTTCTTGATATAGATGAGAATAAAAACGTTTATGCGCTTAATTCAAAAGACGGGTATATGCATCTTGAAAGTAAAGCAATAATATTAGCAATGGGTTGTCGGGAAAGAACAAGAGGCGCTATAAATCTAGCTGGATCTAGGCCTTCTGGTATCTACACAGCTGGAACAGCCCAACATTTTATTAATATAGATGGGTATATGCCAGGTACTAGCGTATTGATTTTAGGATCAGGTGATATAGGGCTTATCATGGCTAGGCGTATGTCACTTGAAGGAGCGAAAGTTAAAGCTGTTGTAGAGATATGCCCGCATTCAAATGGCCTTAATAGGAATATTGTGCAATGCCTTGAGGATTACAATATACCTCTTTATTTATCTCATACTGTTATAGATGTTATTGGTAAAAAGAGAATAGAGAAAGTTGTGATTGCTAAAGTCGATGAAAATAAACGCCCTATTAAAGGAACAGAGAAAGAATTTTTAGTAGATACTCTTTTATTGTCGGTTGGATTGATACCAGAAAATGAAATTTCTTATAAGGCGGGTATTATGGCAGATAAACGAATAAACGGAATTTTAGTTAATGAAAGCATGGAGACGTCTATACCAGGAATTTTTGCGTGCGGAAATGTTGTGCATGTGCATGACTTGGTGGACTTTGCTTCGCAGGAAGCACAGAAAGCAGGAAAAGCTGCAGCTAAATATATTTCAGGGAAGTTAAATCACGGAAAATATACTAACATAAAAAATGGTAAGGGAATAAGTTGTACTGTTCCACAGAAATTTGATTTTGATTGCATTGATGAAAGTTTAACTATTTTTATGAGGGTAAGTAATGTTTGCAAAAACAAAGTAGTACTTATAAAAAGTGGAGATAGAGTTTTAACAAAATTAAAAAAGATACATCTTGCACCCTCAGAAATGGAAAAAATAGTATTAAAAAAAGAATTACTGGATAATCTAGAAAGTGATGTAGTGATATCTTTAGAGGATGGTGATATCAAGTGAAGAAAGAGCTTATTTGTATTTCATGTCCTAGGGGTTGTCACTTAGTTGTAGATACAGATGAGAAATCAGTGACAGGAAATGCATGTAAAAGAGGAGAAGCTTATGGGTTATCAGAAGTATTCGACCCAGTTAGAGTAATTACATCTGTAGTTAAAATAAAAAATGCAGATATAAAAATGTTACCTGTTAAAACAGATAAACCCCTAAAAAAGGAACTTAATTTTGAATGCATTAAAGCAATAAATAAAGTTACAGTTGAGGCACCGGTAAGAATCGGAGACATAATAATAGAAAACATTTTCGGTACAGGGGTTAATATTGTAGCATCAAAAAACGCGTTTAAAGCTTAATTGGTTAAAATATATGCCTTAAAGTTTGTGTAAAGCCCTAAAAAAATGGGATAAGAGGAGAAAAAAGTGGTAAAAAGAGCGGAAATAAAATAAAGCGAAAAAAAGCGAAAAAAAGAGTTGACAAAGGAAAAAGGATATGATAGAATGATAATCACGTTGCTGAGGGCGAGAAGCCTAGAGAAATGGCGAGAAAAGAGTCTAAAGCGGCAGAAAAAGAGGACCTTGAAAATTAAACAACGATGACAAAAACGACCCGTAATTTTATTGAGGAAAGACTGAGTATTCTAGAAATAGAAAAAAGTAGTACTTTTCAAAGATAAGTTATAAAGAGTAACGAACTAAAATCGTTAAGACGCAAAGCGTCGAAAAATGAGCAGAGAAATGCTCTGATATGATTAAGATTAGAAAGATCCTAATTGCAGGATTTTTTTTAATACAAAATATTAGAGAGTTTGATCCTGGCTCAGGACGAACGCTGGCGGCGTGCCTAACACATGCAAGTCGAACGGAGATTAAAAAAGAGCTTGCTCTAATTTAATCTTAGTGGCGGACGGGTGAGTAACGCGTGAGCAACCTGCCTTTTTGAGGGGGATAACATCGGGAAACCGATGCTAATACCGCATAACATATTGAAATCGCATGGTTTTAATATCAAAGGAGCAATCCGCAAAGAGATGGGCTCGCGTCCGATTAGCTAGTTGGAGGGGTAAAGGCCCACCAAGGCGACGATCGGTAGCCGGACTGAGAGGTTGAACGGCCACATTGGGACTGAGACACGGCCCAGACTCCTACGGGAGGCAGCAGT
>CAQZPH010000018.1 GCA_948933715.1 uncultured Eubacteriales bacterium
ATATTTACATTGATTTTAGAGATTTGATCTTGTATTGATAATATTTGTTTATTAACATTATCGCTTTGTTTGCGCTTATCGTGTATCTTCTTGTTTACTTCTTTTAATTTTTTTTCAAGATTACGTTTTTTTGCTCTTATACCTGCCCTTGTAGCTTCGTGCTCTCTAATATTGAAACTTTTTTTAGCACTCGCAGCCTGGGCTACTCGAGGAGCAAAAGCGGCACTGTAACTAAAAGTTAGAGTAGCGCAAATTAATAAAGATAAAAGTTTCTTACCATCCAAGAATTTCTCCTCCCTCTTTCTTTAGGTATTTGCTTATGGATATAAGACCTCCAATCAATCCAAATCCAATACCCGCAGCAATAAATACTAAGAAGATAGGAAATGAAACACTACTAAACGGTATGTGAGAAAAAGGAATAGTCCTTTTTATGTATCCTATTAGAATGTCGTATATAAACTTTAATACAATTGATGATATTATAGCGGATATAATTCCTATAATAATGCCTTCAACAATAAAGGGAATACGGACAAACCAATCTGTTGCACCCACAGATTTCATTATACTTATTTCAAACCTACGACTATACATAGTAAGTTTTATTGTATTTGAGAGGATGAATAAAGATACAAGACCTAAAACTATTACTATAAATACTCCTATTATAGCTATGAGTCTATCGAATCGAGAGAGCTTTTCAAAAAGTTCGCTTCTGTTAACCACACTATCAATACCTTGTATCTGTGTTATTTGATCAACGGTTTCTTGATACTTTGATATATCAATTAATGTAATGTGAAATGCATGTGGAAAAGGGTTTTTATCTTTAATTCCGTCAAATATAGGACCTAATTCATCTTTAAACCTTTCAACAGCTTCTTGTTTTGAATAAAACCTGCATTCTCCTACGTTGTATACATCTTTAATGCGTTCGCCTATTGACAAAGCTTCTTCTGTTTCTATTTCTTCATTTAAATATATAGTAACACTGTTTTGAGATTCTATGGTGTTAAGTGCACTGCTTATATTCATTGAAAACAGTGCAGCAGAACCGGTAAGCAATAAGCATAAAACTAAAACGCCGATTGATGCTACTGACATCATCCAATTTTTAAAAATATTTTTAAAGCCTTCAGACAATAAGTAATTTATAGAACTAAATTTCATGTTGCACCTCCGGGTCTCCAGTGTCAGACGTAATGGTTCCATTATTTATTTCTATAACCCGTTTACCAAACTGTTTTACAAGGTCATGTTCATGAGTAACCATTAAGATGGTAGTTCCCCGTTTGTTAATTTCGGTTAACAGCTTAACTATTTCAAATGACATTTCTGGATCAATATTACCTGTAGGCTCGTCTGCAATAATAATAGACGGATTATTTACAAGTGCCCGCGCAAGACCGACTCTTTGCTGCTCACCGCCGGAAAGCTCTGCTGGACGCCTGTGTGCTTTGTCTTGAAGATCTACAAGATTTAAAATGTACGGTACTCTATTTCTTACATCTTTTTCTGATGCTCCTGTGACTCGCATTGCAAATGCTACATTATCAAAAACAGTCATTTTATCTATTAATCGGAAGTCCTGAAAAACAATACCCATTTTTCTGCGTATATACGGAACTTCTTTTTTTGTAACATTAGTTGTGTTTATACCGTCTAAATATATAACACCTCTAGAAGGTAATTCTTCATGCATTATAAGTTTTAAGAATGTACTTTTTCCTGCACCAGAAGAGCCAACTATAAATACAAATTCACCTTTTTTTACATGTAAATTAATATTCTTAAGAGCACTTGTACCGTTAAGATAGACTTTTGATACATTCTTGAACTCTATCATTGTTTTTACTCCTTTTTTATTTACCTAACACTAAATGGGTTTAATATTTAACAGGGTTTGATGTTAAATATTTTTTAACCATCAGTGCTACTTTAAATACAATAGCATCTTCAAATTCACGCAGGTCAAGACCAGTTAATTTTTTGATTTTTTCTAGTCTATAAACTAATGTATTTCTATGTACAAATAATTTACGGGAAGTTTCAGATACGTTTAAATTGTTTTCAAAGAAACGTTGAATAGTAAACAATGTTTCTTGGTCTAAAGAATCAATCGAGCCACGTTTGAATACTTCTTTTAAGAACATCTCACATAAAGTAGTAGGCAGTTGATATACAAGCCTTGCAACACCGAGGTTATCATAACTAATAATAACTTTTTCAGTATCGAAAACTTTAGAAACTTCAATAGCTATTTGAGATTCTTTAAAAGATGCTGCAATATCTTTAATATTATTAACAGTGGTACCAATACCGATTGAACAATGAATATAAAATTCACTTGTTAAAGTATCAGCAATAGATTGCGCAAGTTGGTTAAGATCAGCAGATGTGATCCCTTCTTTTACTTCTTTTACAATAGCAATATCTGTTTCATTAACGTTTACAACAAAGTCTTTATTTTTATCCGGGAACAAACTTTGTAAAACATCGTAAGCAGATACATCTGTTTTTGAATTTATTTTTACTAGCATACATACTCTTGAAGCTTCAACATTAAGATGAAGTTCACGTGCTTTAAGGTAAATGTCTCCTGGCAGAATGTTATCCATTATAACATTCTTTATAAAGTTACCTCTATCGTATTTTTCATCGTAAAATTGTTTTATGTTTCCAAACGATATTGATAGCATAGAAACATATCTTTGAGCAGCTTCGTCGTCACCTTTTATGAATACAGCATACTCGGCGTGCTCTTTACAATCAAGTGATTTATATGTATACCCATTTATTATAAAAGTTGAAGAAGGTTTGAAGAAATCAGGTGTAATATTGTTTCTTACTTCACCTATTTTATCAAGATCGCTACAAGCGACAACAACTGCAGTTTCATCAATTACTCCAATTGTTCTTCCGATAGCATCGTGCATTTGATGTACAATACCTTGAAATAATCTGTTAGACATAAAAAACTCCCTCACTAATTCGAATTTTGATTTTTGTTAGAATAAAATTTTACAAATAAACAGAATATTAAAATAAACCTAAGTATATTTTACATAAATATTGAGAATATTGCAACTATATTATCGAAAAAGTTTGTTTATTTTATTTATATGCACTGTGATTTTTGCTATAAACCTATAAATTAAATGACATTCTTGTGCTTTTAAACATGTTTTTTAATTTAAATTAAGTTTTAATTATTTATAAAAATATATTTTAAGAGCAACAGCCAAATCCCATAAATACTGGACTTGACGGTTGCTCTTATTTTTAATTTAATATAGCTTTACCTGTATCTTTATCAAAAATATGAATCTTTGTAGTGTCAATGTAAATATCTATAATATTCCCAGACTTTACCTTAGTGTTCGATTTTACTTTTGAGATTATAGAGTTTTTACCTACACTTAAATATAAATAAGTATCATTGTCTGCTGTTAGCTCAGTAGATTCTACTTCTGCTTTAAATTTATCTAGAGATTGTTTTAGATCTGCACTTTCATTCACCTGTAGTGCTTCTGGACGAATCCCTAGTATTATTTCTTTGTCTATATAACTTTCTAAAACATTATCTTTATTTTTTCCTTGTGGAAGTGAAACTTTATAGTCTGCAAACGATAAAGAGTATTTATTATTTTCTTTTATGATAGTTGCATCAATAAAATTCATAGAAGGAGTGCCTATAAACCCTGCAACAAAATCATTACACGGGTTTTCATACAAGTTTTGTGGAGTATCTACCTGTTTGATTATACCATCTTTCATGACAACTATACGGTTACCCATTTGAGTAGCTTCGTCCTGGTCATGAGATACATAAATAAATGTTGTGTTAAGATTCTTGTGTAACCTTATAATTTCCGCGCGCATTTGACTTTTTAAGTTAGAATCTAAATTTGCAAGCGGGTCATCTAAAAGAAAAACTTTAGGATTACGAACAACAGCGCGACCAAGGGCCACTAATTGACGTTGGATTATGGAAAGCGATTTTGGATTTTTATCAAGAAGGTTAGAAATACCTAAAATTTCGGCTGTTTTATATACACGATCGTCTATTTCATCTTTAGACAATTTCCGAAGTTTTAATCCAAAAGCCATATTATCATATATAGTCATATGGGGATAAAGTGCATAGTTTTGAAATACCATGGCGATATCCCTATCTTTTGGATCTAGATCATTGCAGAGTTTATCGTCTATATATAATTTACCACTACTAATCTCTTCAAGGCCTGCAATCATACGTAATACAGTAGATTTTCCACATCCTGAAGGTCCCAAAAGAACAATAAACTCGTTGTCTTTTACTTCAAGATTAAAGTTTTGGACAGCATTAACAGTGTCATCATAAATCTTATAAACACTTTTTAAAATCACTTTAGACATAAAATCCTCCTATCCAGCGTGTAAGTTACACGCCTTACTTTTTAGTTCCATACTTTTTACGTTCATTATACTATTATACCAAATTTAGTTACAAAATAAAAGATAATTTTTGTACAAATATTCCACTACTACCTTATAAAAAATAACTATTTTTTAAAGTTATTATATATTAATTTTTGTTAAACTTTAGTTTTGTTGGGATCAAAAAATCCGTGCATAAACCCGTTAAGGCTAAAGGAAGATATGTCTCCACCGATAACTTTACCGTTTAAAACTAATAAATTTGCTCTTACACTTTGTGAAGGATCCGTGTAGTTTAATATTTGATATGTATATCGAGTGCATGATTTCTCGTGGTATTTAGAAAGATCAAGTCCTTGTTCGCGCTGAATATTGTTATATTTTTCGTATGTACTATTAAACTCAGACGGAATAGATATAGTAGATATTTCTATTGGTTCGCTTGAAACCTCCCATCCAAACTGAGATAAAAATTCAATTCTATCCTCGTTATCTTGTGCATTAAGATTATATTTACCAATAGGGCATACGGCTTGAGACTTATTTAAACTGGACGAAAAAATTAAAATAAATATAGATAATAAAGTAAACAAAACTACAATATATGTAATTAGTTTGCGTCTTGAAGTTTTAACTGAAAGTATAAACATAAAAAAATCCTCCTTATTACTTATATATGTTAATAAGGAGGATAAAATGAAAAAAAAATAAGCGCTCATACGAGCACTTATACTAAAGAAAAGGAATTTATGAGAATGAAAAAGGTAAAAATCAATCTCGATTAATAATATAACATATAATTTTGTGTTTGTAAAGAGTTTTTTGAAAAAAATATTAAAAAAATGTATCAAAACCTATTTTAAATATAACAAGGTGATACATTTAGTTACAACCAAGCGCTTGTGCCATGCCTCTTTGCGTTATGTTTATTTTATATTTTAAGGTTAAAAAATTTTAGAAGTAAAATTGTAACTTTTTAAGTTAAAAATGTTACAATAATATGACAAGGCAATAAAATAAAGTTTTAATTATTATATAGAAAAATAAATATTATAAAATCAATCCATTTTATATATAGTTAACCCAGCTATGACCTTTGTGATAAAATATGTGGATTTTTGAGGCATTTTTTCATTTGCATTTGCTACGTTTATGATTTGCGACAATGGGGTAGGGTTAAGAAAAAAAGCAATATCATATTCATTTTTGTTAACAAGATCAATAGAATAGGAAAAATCTCTAGTATAAAATATATCTTTTTGATTATTTATATTAGATAAATCCTTTTTTAAACTTCTCTTTATTATAAGTTCATCAAGAATAGATACGTCGCACTCAAGAGGAACCTTTTTTAAACTTATATCCTCTTTTAAAACTAAGATAAAGTAGTTACCTTTAAAATACATTCCAAATCCATGTTTATTGCACATGCAAACTTTATTTAACGATTTTTGAAGCTCATTTTTATTAGGCAATAGGTTTACGTTAAAATATTGTGTGCAGTTATTAAAAAATGTATTAAAATTAAAATCTTTACAAGCTTTAATTAACCTATGCGTAGGTAAAATTATAAGATTTTCATCATTCATGTTTGCAAGAAACATCATAGTATAATTGTTGCCCGTGAGTGCTTTAAACTTTTGCGCAGTTTCATATCTGTGGTGCCCGTCTGCTATATATAATTTACGGGAATTAAAATCATCACATATTTCTTTTATAGAATTTTCATTATCTACTATCCAAAGCCTGTGAGTAACATTATTTTCATCTGTAAATTCAAGTTTTGGAGGACTTTTCATAAACGGAATTAACTTTTTTTCAGTAGAGTTATCTTTATCGTCATATAGTGAGAAAATAGGACTAAAATTACTTTTTGTAGTTTTTAATAAATTAAGCCGATCATTTTTTGGTGCACACAATGTATGCTCATGAGGAAATATCACTTGTTTATCAAAGTTTTCTACTTTTATAAGACATATTATTCCGTGGAGTTTTTTCTTTTTGCCGTCGAAGATAAATTCTTGCTCATAAATATAAATGCTATCTTTATTTTCTTTAACTAATACTTTTTGATTGATTAATGAATCTAAGATATTTTTTGCATTGTTATACCGGTCGTAGCCACGAGGGCTTTCAAGGCGGACAATGTTATATGGGCTTTTATTTATATAATAGGTGTATTTTTTTTCATCTATAATATCATATACCGGGCAAATAACTTGCAAAGGATCGTTTATCAATTTATCATTAAACCGAAGTGCTTTAAAAGGTTTTGCTTTCGCCAATTTTATCACCTCTTATTATATAAAGCCCCTTTTTATATAAGCGTAGATCAAAATACAGTCTACTGGGGCATTCTTTATATAATATTAAAAATTAAAGTAAATGGGTAATAAAATTAATTGCATTTTACAATTGATATACAACCGTTTGGACAGGCATCGCGGCACTTGCCACAACCGATACATTTTTGAGCATCTACTGTTGCTAAATTATTTTCCACGTGGATGGCATCATAGTTGCAAGCTTTTTCGCATAATTTACAGCCAATGCAACCGACTTTACATGCTTTTTTTGTTAATATTCCCTTATCAGAATTGGAGCAGTTAACTACTGCCTGATTTTTTAAAGGAATTAACTTTATTATATTTTTAGGACAAGCTTTTACGCACATTCCGCATGCGACACATTTATTGATATCTATTTTAGCAATACCATCTTTAATAGATATAGCACCGTATTTACAAACCTTAGTGCAATCACCAAACCCAATGCACCCATAAGAGCACTTGCCACTACCTGCATGAACTTGCATAGCAGCGGCACATGAACATATACCGACATATGTAGCCTTTTTGTCAGTACAATTTATGTTTCCACCACACATTACAAAGGCAACTTTCTGATCCATTTTTTTATTGTTTACACCTAAGATATCAGATATTTTAGTAGCAACATCATCGCCCCCGGGTGCACATAACCCGGGATTACTTTTACCTTTAGCTAAAGCGTTAGCATATCCTTCGCAACCTGAAAAACCGCAAGCACCGCAATTAGCACCAGGAAGTACATCGAGTATTTTAAGGGCTTTCTCGTTTTTTGGAACGTTCATTATTATAGAAGCGATAGATAAAACTAATCCTGCAGTAAAACCGATACCAGAAACGATTAAAACAGGAAAAAATATTTCAGTCATAAGTTTTGCTCCTTTATTGATTAAGTAAACCATCTACAACGCCTTGAAACCCTAAAAATGATACAGCTACAATAGAAGCTGCAATTAGGGTGATAGGCAATCCCTTAAAAAAGTCTGGAATGTCAGAGCTTTCAAGGCGTTGCCTGACCCCGGAAAAAATAATCATAGCAACCATAAACCCGGCTCCTGCGCCAAATGCGTTGACTAAAGAATGAATATATCCAAAAGAAGGGTCAGCAGCTCCTTTTTCTATTACTAAGATAGTAACACCCAGTACTGCACAGTTTGTTGTTATAAGTGGAAGATATATTCCAAGAGATTTATAAAGAGAGGGAATATATTTTCTTAAGATAATTTCAATAAACTGAACTAAAGTTGCGATAATTAAGATAAATACAAGTGTTTGCAGGAACACCATATTATTAGGAACTAAAATATATGTATAAATAGGCCAAGTAACAGCAGTTGAAAGGACCATAACAAACGTAACGGCAAGGCTCATTCCCGCAGCTGTATTTAATTTTTTTGATACTCCTAAAAAAGGGCAAATACCAAGAAACTTATTTAATATATAATTTTCTGTTAAAATAGAAGCTAAAAATATTGCAACTAAAGCTTTTATCATTTTGCATTCTCCTTTTTAGGTATTACGGCACAACTATTTTTCACCGGGCAATTAACGCAGTTTATATCTTTAATGCTTTCTTTTTTTGATATTAAATTTGATATCGCAATCAATATCCCAAATACAAAAAAACCTCCCGGAGGTAATATAAAAATAATTACCGGGGGAATAAATCCCGAAGTGATAGGAATAGAAAAGAAGGTACCGTTACCAAAAAATTCTCTTATTATTCCCATGCACAATAATGCTGCAGTGAATCCTGTTCCCATGCCAAGACCGTCTAAAATAGATGGTAAGAGCGTATTTTTACTTGCAAACATTTCAGCTCTACCTAAAATTATACAGTTGACTACAATCAAGGGTAAATATATCCCAAGTGTTTGATCAATGGCGGGTGCAAACGCTTTAACAAGCAACTGAACAATACTTACAAAGCCAGCGATAATAGTTATGTAAGCAGGGATACGGACTTTATCGGGAATAAGTTTTCTTGTAAGTGAGATTACAGCGTTTGAGCAAACAAGAACAATAGTAGCAGCGATTCCCATTCCTATAGCGTTTGATGCAGCTGTAGTGATGGCAAGTGTAGGGCAGGTGCCAAGAACTAACCTTAGCACAGGATTTTCTTTTAAAATTCCTTTAGTAAACTCTAAACGAAGATTTTTATTCATTTATGTTTCCTCCGCTGCTTATTATTTTCTCATATAAACTCAGCGCCTCATTTACAGCACTATTTACAGCATTTGACGAAATTGTTGCACCTGTTATAGCATTTATCTCGTTATCCTTAGAAGCATTTCCTTTTTTTAAAATAAATCCACCTTGTGGGGTATACGTGTAGAATTGACTTTTAAAACCATTGTTTTTAATGTTTGCTCCTAGCCCAGGGGTTTCATTCTGAGAGATTATTGTTACACCGGAAACCTTTGAATCAGATGAAATTCCGGTCATAACCTCAATTGTTCCACCATACCCTTTTGCCTTTGTGTTAAATACGTAACCGGTAACTATCCCATCATTATTTATTCCAACAGAATATGTTATATCCTCATAACTTTTTTCATTAAACAAGGTGGCTGTTGGCAAAACTACTTTTTTTGAAGACTCATCATTTTTTACTTTTTGATCGTGAATAGAGGTCTTTGTTAAAATATTTGTACCGGCAAGGAGCAACGTAACAATCAGACAGATTAAAAATAACGATATTGTAGGATTTAATATGTCTTTTAAGTTAAACTTTTTCATTTAAATATTTCTCCTTTCCGAAAGTTTCGGGGATAGTTAGGTTTTCTATGTGAGGCACTAAAATATTCATTAATATGATCGCAAAGCTGACCCCTTCAGGCAAAGAACCAAAAATACGAATTAAAACAGTTATAATACCACAGCCAATGCCAAAAATTATGCGGCCTTTAAAAGTAATAGGAGAAGTTACATAATCGGTTGCCATAAAGATAGCTCCAAGAAGTAGTCCACCAGATAAAATATGGAACAAGGGGTCAGCTCTAAGTAAGTATGTTAAAATAAATACGGTAGCAATAAAACACAGTGGGATAACCGGCGAAATGACTTTTCTTATTAAAAGATAAATTCCCCCCCCGATCAAACAAAGGGAAGAAACTTCCCCAATGCACCCAGGAATATTACCAATAAACATATCTATATATGACGGTAGGGTGGTTGTGAGTTTTGAAAGAGGAGTAGCAGTTGTTAGTGTATCCACACTTTTGTTTAAGTAACTAAAAGGAACAGTAAAATTACTCATTTGTGCCGGAAACGAAGTCATTAAAATTATTCTTGCACAAAGAGCCGGGTTAACAAAATTTTGACCGATACCTCCAAAAAACTGTTTTACCACAACAATAGCAATTATCCCGCCAAAAGCAGCGATACACGGGTTAATGTTAACAGGTAGATTAAATGCGAGCAAAATTCCAGTAACGACAGCACTTAGATCGTCTATGTTATTTGGTCTTTTCATAATTTTGCGAGCTAAAAATTCTGATACCACACATGATAAGACGCAGATGAATATGATGAAAATTGCCCGAAAACCGAATATTACTAAAGAAGCGACAATACAAGGAGTTAGCGCAATTATAACGTCTAGCATAATTCTTTGAGTTGAATTGTTATCGTGGATATGAGGAGAGCTTGATACATACATTTTTGTATTCATTTATATGTTACCTCACTTTATTTTGTTTTTCTTAATAAGAAACTTGCCCGTTCTTATATACTGAACAAGTGGCCTATTTGCTGGGCAAGAAAAGGCGCAACTTCCGCACTCCATACAGTTATTTATGTTTAATTTTATAAGATTTTCAAAAGCACCTTTTTTCACATGTTGCTCAAAAGCAAGTGGCATAAGGTTCATCGGGCAACTTTTTACACATTTTCCGCATCGTATGCAAGCAGTCTCTTTAGGAAGTTTACTATCCTTTTCATCTAAAACTAAAATGGCATTATTTTGTTTTAAAATTGGCATAGTATCATCAGTCAAGGCAATTCCCATCATGGGGCCGCCCATGAGAATTTTTTTAGCTGGTTTTTTATATCCACCACAAAACTTAATAACTTCATTTATAGGAGTGCCAATAGGAACAATAACATTTTTCGGTGAGTTAATTGCTGATCCATCAACGGTTACTGTACGGCTAACAAGTGGTAAACCTGTAGTGATATAATTATATAAAGTGCAAACAGAACTTACATTCATTACAAGGCACCCGGTATCAGCAGGAAGTTTTCCACAAGGGACCACCCTTTTAGTGGAAACTTTTATTAAAACCTTTTCAGCCCCCTGGGGGTACCTAGTATCAAGTGTCATAACATTTATTTCTGAGCTCGACTGAGAAATAGCTGATTTTAACTTTTTTATTGCCTCGGGTTTATTTTTTTCAATTGAAATAATAGCCGATTTAATGTTTAATGTTTGCTGTATTAGATTAATACCATTTATAATGTTCTCGGTATTTTCAATTATAGTGCAGTTATCAGAAGTGATATAAGGTTCGCATTCAGCTGCATTTATTAGAAGAGTATCAATGTGTTTGGCTTCAGGGATATTTAATTTTATATGTGTAGGAAAACCAGCTCCACCAAGACCAACTAAACCGCAATCTTTAGCTGCAAGGACTAAATCTTTTTTAGTGGTAACATTATGTTTTTTAAAACTTTCAAAAAGTTCCATTTTATTATCAGACTCGATAGTTACAGCTTTACTATATGTACCGTTTGGCATTAATATTTTATCTATTTTAGAGATTTTCCCAGAAATACTTGCATGTATTGGCGCGCTAAAATCAGAAGAACCTTTTGCAATTTCTTGGCCTATTTTTACTGTATCATTTAATTTAACCGTCGGGATACATTCAGAACCGATATGTTGCTGCATTGGAAGAACGACATATGGGGGGCAAGGCATTTTTTCAGAGTGAACGTGTTGAGTATTTTTTCTATGCGGAACATTTATTCCACCATTTATTTTTTTAGTAAATCCCTTAAAGTAACTAATTACATGCATATAAGGTGTCCTTTCAAATAGATTTTATTAGGAATGGTCTTGTGTGATACAAAGTTTATATAATAGCTAAAAATTATACTGTTTCCTGGTATAGCTATTTTATATAGTGATGAACTTTTGGGAGCACAGGTAAAATAATGGTTAAGATTAGTCCAGTAATGCTTCCTGTGATGATAGATAATAAAATCAGAATAGGTAAATAGTATAAAAGACAGTTACTGATTATAAACGAAGCCACAAATATTTGCGCAAGATTGTGAAAAAAGGCACCTATAATACCTATAAATATAAAAGATAAGTTAAAACGAGAACCTCTAATTAAAAAACCTGTAATTAAAGTGCTTAAAATTCCGCCTGAGATACTCATAATAAAAGCAATAAATCCTCTTGTTAGAGCTATAAATATAGATTTAATAATGATAATAAGGATGGCAGGAAAAAAACCAAAGCAACTGCAGATGAACATGGTAACGATATTTGCAAAGCCAGGTTTTGCACCGGGTGGTAAAAAAGGAGATATAGGCATAATCGATTCAAGGTAAGATATGCTGATAGTTAGAGCGCAGAAAACAGCCAATAAAGTTAGTCTGCCGGTTTTATTTTTACTAAAGTAATCTATATTCATAAATCTCACCCTGTAATACTATCTATATTTTGATTTTTTCCGATGATTCGGATTATAACTTTTGCAGGCAAACAAACGGCAAATTGCCCTTTCTTTGAAAGCTTACCATAATGTTCGCAGACTTTATCGGGACAAGTTGATTCATAAAAAGATATTTTCCCGGGTTCTACAAGGATTTTAGTGGGATATGTAGATGAAATATCTAAGTAGTAGCTTTTTGTAACGTCTTTTAGGTTTACCCTTTTTATTTCCTGGTTATTTTGTTCAATAACAGCAATAAGTGTATCATTATAATTAATATAAAAAACTTTAATCCCCACTAAGGAAATAAATATAAGCAACGAGGCTAATATTAAATCTTTTAATATACTCTTTTTAATTTTCATAGTTATATCCACTCAGAAACTACAAAGGAAGAATCCGTTATATTTAAAGTATCTTTAAAGTACGACGATGCTACAACTTTTTTATCTTTATCTACAAATAACGCTTGTGCATTAAATTCTTTTAATATACTTTTAGATTTATCCGGGCCTATAACATAACAAGCAGTAGACAGTATATCAGACAAAGTGCCGTTTGAAGTGTATACAGTTACAGATGCTAAATTATTTTCAATAGGGTACCCAGTTCTGCTTGATAAAATATGATGATAAAACTTATCATTATATGTAAAGTTTCGCTCATAAGCTCCTGACGTTGAAATAAATCCAGAATCGATATCTAAAACAGCAAACGATACGTCTGTTTTATCCGTTATAAAAGGATTACGGATAGCTATTTTCCAAGGTGTGGTATCGTTTTTATGACCATAAACGCCGATAGTTCCGCCAACGCAAATTATACCAGCATTAATTTTTTTATCTTCATAATAATTAACAGCAGCATCACAAGCGGTTCCCTTTCCAATTGAACCAAGATCAAGCATTAGTTTAGAATCTTTTTTTGTAACAGAACAGGCTGATTTATTTAAAGTTAAATTTTGTATATTTAGATATGGTAAAACGTTAGATATTTCTTGTTCTGTGGGAACCCGTTGGTTGTTGCCACCAAAATCCCAAAGTTTAGATAAAGGTAAAATAGCTGGGTTAAAAGCAGAATTGGTCGCTTGTGATACTTTAATTGAAACATCAAGGATATCTAAAGTTTCAGGTGAAATTGTTATAGGAGAGTTTTGATTTTTAGAATTTATTTTAGCTATGTCCGATTCTTTAACTCTCCACGATATTTTATTTTCAAGTTCTTTAATAATATTTAAAGTTTCTGTGCAAATTTTTTGAGGATCCCGGCAGTAAACAGTTTGGTTTATAAAGGTGCCCATTGCGGTTCCTGCCATATTAAAAGCACTAATATTTCTCTTAAAAAAACCTCGGGCAATTATTAAAAGCGAGGCTATTAAAGTTAAAAGTAAGAAAAAAAGTAGTGATTTTATATTTTTTTTAAAGAAAGTTTTATTTATGTCAAAACACATCCTTTTTTGTCGTATAACTTAATTTTATACTTATATAATGCAGATTTCAACCATGTTAAATTATTATTTATTAGGTTAAATTAAAATAACTGTTTAATAAAAATAACTTTACGAATCGCCGTATTTAATATAAAATTATATAAAAGAGGTGATAATATGACAAAAAGTAAGTTAGCGCAATTGTCAGTGGATGCACTAAAAAAAGAATATCCGAAAGCCGAGTGCTCTCTTTTATATAAAGACCCGTTGCAGTTGCTTATTTCAACAAGGTTAGCAGCGCAATGTACTGATGCAAGAGTAAACATTGTTACTCCGGCATTATTTAATAAATTTAAAAGTGTAAAAGATTTTGCAAAGTCTACTCCGGAAGAGATAGAACCATATATAAAATCCTGTGGGTTTTATAAGGTTAAGTCAAAAGATATAGTTAACATGTGTAAGATGTTGATTGATAATTTTAATGGAGTAGTACCGGATTCTATAGATGAATTAACAAAACTACCAGGGGTCGGCCGGAAAACGGCGAATTTAGTTGTTGGAGATATATACGGCAAACCCGCAGTTGTAGTTGACACACATTGTATGAGGATAACTAAAAGATTGGGGTTTCATGAACTAAAGGATCCCGCTAAAATAGAAAAAGTTTTGCGTGAAGTCTTGCCAGCGGACGAATCAAATGATTTTTGCCATAGGCTAGTTTTGCATGGAAGAGCCGTATGCAAGGCAATAAATCCCAAGTGTGATAAATGCTGTATGAGAGAATTTTGCAAGTTTTCAAAAACCGAAGTTAAAAATAATAAGTGCGTGAAAGCTTAATAAACCTTCACGCACTTTTCTATTTTTTAGATAACAATAAAATTATCTATATGGTTTAACTAATGAATATGGAGCCGGGTCAATATCATTAGTTAATTTATCAAAAGTAAAGCCTTGACTTGTAAGGCCATCGATAATTTCAGGCAAAGCTTGCACTGTTGTATATTTAGGTTTTGAATCATGCATCAAAACAACTGCATAAGAGTGGTTTTTAGAATAATCTAAAATATTTTTTACGCACCTTGCTTTTGGGGTAGGAGTTTTACTTAAAGCATCGCCAGCTGATAAGTTCCAATCGAAATAATCAAAACCACGGCGAGTCATTTCAGTGATAAGTTCTCTATAGATATCTTTATTAAAATTATTCTTTGAACCACCCGGGAACCTAAATATAGTTGGTTTAACACCGGTTACGCTAAAAACTAAATTATATATTTTGTTAAAGTCATCAAGATAGGCATTAACACTTGAATAAATTTGCCGAAACGCATGAGAATAAGTATGAATTCCAATAGTGTGCCCTTCATCTACTATTCTTTTCATCAGTGCTTTTCCTTGACTTGATGCATTACCGGTTACAAAAAATGTAGCTTTTATATTTTTTTTATTTAGTATATCAAGTATTTCAGAAGTATGTTTAGAAGGACCGTCATCAAAGGTTAGGAATATAGTTTTATTTGGGCTATACTGTTTTTGAGGTCTTTTGCAATATAAATCGGGATATAAGTTGTGGTAATTTTCTGCCTCTTTGTTTATAACTTTTGAAATATAAATTTGCGTATTATTTATGTTATTACTTTCATTAATAGAGTGCGTTTTTTCTGCTAAAGCATCCACGACAGGAGGATTTTCATTATCAAAATTTAATGTTGTATCAGTCGTATCAACGGCATCAGCTTGGGGTTGCTCTGATAAATTATCACTGCTATCACTATTATTAGAAAAATTGTAATTTATAAATAAGTTTGTGCATATTATTGATAAAGACGTGAAAAATACAGCGATCATAACTTTAATTGGCTTTTTACGCAAAAAATTATTAAAGTTTAATATAATAAAGCCCCCTTTTCTATTAAAATGTTGTAATATATCGACTAAATTATACAACGATTAAATTATTAGTGTCAACAGCTTTTTTTATTTAGTGTAGCCCTTTTTATATTAAAGTATGAAAATAGAAAATGGAAATTTTAAAACTCAAAAATTGCGTAAGTAAGGAAACCAAAGGAAAGAAGTTATGCAAAAATAGTGAAAAAAGGATAAAAGAGGAGAAAAAAGTGGTAAAAAG